>JANMOT010000057.1:0-47436 GCA_031369485.1 Sphingobacteriia bacterium | reverse complement strand
TAATAATAAATCAACACACTCTGACTTAATGGCTAAATCATTTCACGCAATTAAATTTAAATAAACCGAAAGAAAAACGCCCTATAACATAAGGCTTTGCGCAATTTGGGCATCCACCTTTGGCCCTTCAACTTTTGGTATTGCTAATCAACTTCAGTAATTTGGCTTTAGCTAATCGCGTCTTTAGTGGCCAAGCCAGCAGTAGGATCACCCATTATCCAAACTGCGCAAAGCACCGGACGTGTGTGACTTGAATTACACATTCATAATAAGGTGTGTAAATGCTATAAAACAGATGGAAGAATTTCTTTGGAGTTTATTAAGAGATGAAGGCCTTCCGAAGACGACTTTCTGGAGTTGTTTTCAAACCACTTTATGCTGCAATATTTGGAAACAATATTGTGGTGAGCGATAAAGAAAAAACGGAGACAAAAATTTCTGTAGGTGGGTATTGTAAGAGCTGAACGCGAGTGAACCAATGATGAAGCTTCGTAAGGGCAATAGCGATGTCAAAAATAAGCAGTTACGTTTGTGCTTATGAAATAAGTGTAACGATTACCAGGTTATTGGTTACACGGCATCCGGAGTTAAGTTGGCAGGACTGCAATACAGGCTGTTTTATGGAACAAGTGAAGTCATTGTTGTTTTGTAAAATCTAAAAGAGGAACAAACGCTTTAGGATGAGGCGAAACAATGGCGGCAGACTTAATCATAGTAGTGATGAAGCTTAAGAAACTAAGTGGAGCGAAGGGTTAAGCTTGTTTAGTTTTCAAAACCAATTTACAACCAGCAATGGGATGACAGATTATTTTGAGACAAAATCACAACCAATTACCAAAGTAATGGTGTGGCAGGCATACAAGAAAGTAAGCGCCAATAAAGGGAGTGCTGGCATAGATGGTATGACATGGGAGTATGTAGATAATAATCTGCAAGAAGTGTTATACAAGCTATGGAACAGACTCACTTCAGGTAGTTATTTTCCTGAACCTGTGCGCCAAGTTGCGATTGCGAAGAAAGACGGCGGATTAAGAATATTAGGTATTCCAACGGTTATAGATCGCATTGCACAACAAGTAGTGAAGCACCATTTAGAATTACAAGTGGAACCGATTTTTCATGAAGGTTCTTATGGTTATCGACCAAACAGAAGTTGTCATGATGCAGTAGCAAAAGCGAATAGCAATTGTTTCAATCACGATTTTGTGATGGACATCGACATACAAGGGTTCTTCGATACCATCAATCATGAATTATTGTTGAAGGCGGTTCGCCATTATTGTAAAGACAAATGGGTTATACTGTACGTAGAGAGATGGCTAAAATCTGGGATAATAGAGCAAGATGGCAAAGCCACTCAAACTGTATTAGGCACTCCGCAAGGAGGTGTTATAAGTCCACTGTTAGCAAATATCTTTTTACATGTAGTATTTGATGGATGGATGGAAAAGGAGCATCCCGAAAAACCTTTTGAACGCTATGCGGATGATATTGTAGTTCATTGCAAGACAGAGAAACAAGCCATATATGTGCTGAACAAAATCAAGCAAAGAATGGCAGAGTGCAAATTAGTATTGCATCCTACAAAAACTAAAATTGTAAACTTGCGCGGTTTTTCAGAAAAGAAATATCCAAAAGGGTTTGATTTTTTAGGTTTTACGATACGACCCAATAGTGTAAAGTTCAAGGATAGGGTATTGGTTGTTCCAAGTATATTCATCAGTACTAAATCTAGAAGTAGCTTATTGAGAAAGTTTAAAGAATGGCATATACACAAACGGCGCAAACCGATAGAAAGTATAGCTAATTATTTAAAGCCATTAATCAGAGGAGTGATGAATTATTTTCACAAATTCTCGAGTGGTCATATGAGCTATGTTTGGAAACAGTTGAATGCGAGACTATTAAAATGGGTGAAATGGGAAAAGGGATTAAGTGTAAAAGCATCCATAAAATGGATACGATTACAATATAAAATCAACCCCAAATTATTCCCCCATTGGGAAGTGGCACATCCGTAAGTTATTATTAACTTGTGATTTATAAACAAGAAGATCTCTATGATAGGAGACTATCAAGTACGGTTCCGTGAGAACATGAGGGTGAAATTCCCTTGTGTGACTCGATTGTACACCATTTTTTGAGACCATTTACAAATTGCAAAAAAATAAAAATATGTTATACAAAATTACTCTTGGACTACCATTTTTATTTGTGACAAATTTTTCATTTGCACAATCTTCAGTTGACAGTTTAATGAGACTTGGAAACAAGTTTTATAAACAAAAGCAATTCGATAAAGCTGCATCGCTTTGGGAGCAAGGTGCTTTACAGGTAGAGAATAAATTATCAAAAAATACAAATTACTCATATGCAGCAAGTGCATATGCAAGTGCAAAAGATAGTACAAACAGTTTTAGATGTCTTGAATCAGCGGTTTATAAATTAGGATTCAACGACCTTCCTTCGTTAAAAAATGACGACTCGTATGATTTTATGAAAACCAGCATGAGGTGGAAAAATGTAATAAATTTTATAAAACCTACTTATACAACTGACCCAAGAAAATTAAAAATTATAGATACTGATGTTCGTAATTTTTGGTATACATATGATATGGCAGAAAAAGACCCTGCAAATGCAGAGAAAATTTATAAAGAAAATTATATTAATAAAGGAACAATGGCATTGCAATTTTATTATCTTGATAAGGTTCAAACAATTGAGAACTTTGTTTATATGCATACCCTTAGAAAAAAATATTATGCATCAATACGTGCAAATACTTTAAAAGCAGGACAACTTAAAACTACTTATCAGAAATCCTTTTCAAAGCTTAAAAAAATATATCCAGATGCTATATTTCCACCAGTCTATTTTGTAGTTGGGAAATTAAATTCAGCAGGTACAGTTTCAAGTGAAGGTTTAATACTTGGGATTGACCAAGCCTGTATGTCGCCTAGCGCAGACACAACAGAATTAAGTAATTGGGAAAAGGCTAATATAAGTACATTTAAAAACCTTCCTTATACAGTTGCCCACGAATTAATACATTTTCAACAAGATGGAATGGCTTCGGATACAACTCTTCTAAAAGCAGCTATTAAGGAAGGAATGGCGGATTTTATAGGAGAATTAATTTCAGGAAAATCAGCAAATGAAAGTCTTTTAGTTTATGGCAAAGGCAGAGAAAAAGAAATTTGGGCAGACTTTAAAAAAGAAATGTTTTTAAACAGAGCATCAAATTGGATAGCAAACGGTGGTAACGGAAATACAGACAAACCTTCAGATTTAGGCTATTGGATTGGTTATCAAATTTGCAAGGCTTATTACGAAAAATCAAAGGACAAAAAGAAAGCAATTTATGAAATGCTGTATATCAAGGATTATAAAAAATTTCTTGAACAAAGCAAACTAGACGAAAAGTTCAAGTAAATTCTTACTTAAATCTTGTGAAAGTCCTAATTAAAACAGCTGTTAATAACTAAAACTTCGTTGGGTGCGCAGTACCAGCAATGAAGTCTAATATTGAACGTAACTGGTAAATTATTCCTTAGCAAGTAAAGTTACAAGCAAGGTTTAGTATTGTTTACAACCAACGCCCCCATTGCAAAAAGGAATGGTATATTTGGGTGTGAAAAAAATATCTGACGTTATATAATCAACTAAAAATAAATAATATATCTATAGAAATAAAACAAGCAAATCATTTATTACCCCCCCCCTTGATAGCTACTAATCAATCAAGGTTTTTTTTAAAGGCAGAGCATCGGATATTTTATAAGAGTTGGCAGCAATTATAAAATCTCACAATCTGACATAACAATAACAGATACATTATGATAATAGAGCCAAGAACGAGAGGGTTTATTTGTTTGACATCGCATCCAAAAGGTTGTGAAAGCAACGTAATAAACCAAATTGACTTCATTAAATCAAAGGGGAAAATTAATGGCCCAAAAAATGTTTTAGTAATTGGTGCTTCGACAGGTTTTGGACTTGCCTCAAGAATTACAAGCGCTTTTGGCTCAAATGCTTCTACGATAGGTGTTTTTTTTGAGAAAACACCGCAAGATGGTAAGACTGCTTCACCAGGCTGGTACAATAGCGCTGCATTTCATCAACAAGCAAAAAGAGCAGGACTTTATGCCAAAAGTATCAACGGAGACGCATTTTCAGACGAAGTAAAAAACAAAACTATTGACCTAATCAAAAAAGACTTAGGTAAAGTGGACTTAGTTATTTACAGTTTAGCCTCTCCAGTTAGAAACCATCCTCAAACTGGAATTACGCATCGTTCAGTACTTAAACCGATTGGACAACCCTTCACTAATAAAACTGTAGACTTTCATACAGGAAAAGTTACAAATATTTCTATTGAACCTTGTACCGCAGATGATATTGAAAATACAATTGTAGTTATGGGAGGTGAAGATTGGCAAATGTGGATTGATGCATTAATCAAAGCCAACTTATTATCCAATGAAGCAATGACAATCGCCTATTCATACATTGGCCCTTCATTAACTGAAGCTGTGTATCGAAAAGGAACAATAGGAAAAGCAAAAGATCATTTAGAAGCTACTGCATTTAAAATAGCAGACAGTTTGAAAAAAGTAAATGGTAAGGCATTTGTTTCTGTAAATAAAGCATTGGTAACTCAAGCAAGTTCTGCAATTCCTGTTATTCCATTATATATATCTCTACTTTACAAAACAATGAAGGAAATGGGAATTCACGAGGGATGCATTGAGCAAATACAACGTTTATTTAATGAACGATTATATACAGGAAATTCAATTCCAACAGACGAAAAACGTTGCAAACGCATGCTATGAAACAATCTACCATAAAATTGTATTTATTATTTTTGATACTGCCACTATGCTCATTTGGGCAAAATCTAAATGGATACCTTATAAATGGGACATTACATAATGCCGAAGGACAGAAAGTCTACTTAATCAAAAGAGGAGAAATGAAATTTGATTACGAAAAAAACATTTATGTTGATTCTGCAATTGTAAGACATAACTACTTTCAATTTAAGGGTAAAGTCAACGAACCTGATTACTATTCAATTCTTTTCAAGGAAGATTGGAAGCCATTTATATTAGACAATTCAATATTGACATTTGTTGGTAATGGAAATGAATATCTTTATAAATCTAAAATTTATGGTTCAAAAGAAATTTCATGGGCAGATGAACTGAAAAATTCTACCAGCCCTTTTATATCACCAATGAATGATGCGGCAGATAGTTCAATGGCTGCCAGTAGCCGTGGTGATACATTATTGGCAAAAAAGTATGCTGATAGCAATCAATATTATGCAAAAAAAATAGATGCCAAAAACGAAAATTTTATTTCTAACCATCCAAACGCATTTATCAGTTTATATACTTTATACAACGGACACAAGAACTTTGGAATCAAACAATCAAGAAAATTATTTAATAATTTATCGACACAACTTAAAAGCTGTAGTTTTAGTATCGAACTAAAATACCAAATATTTGAAGCTGAACAAATGACTGCCCTCAATAGGAAAGCAATTTCTTTTTCGCAAACAGATACCTCAGGAAATGAAATTACTTTGTCATCTTTTAAAGGCAAATATTTGCTGATTGACTTTTGGGCAAGTTGGTGTAGACCTTGCAGGGCAGAAAACCCCAATGTCAAAACTGCTTATGAAAGGTATAAGTCAAAAGGATTTGAAGTGCTAGGCGTTTCACTTGACAATGATAAATTAGCTTGGGCGGGCGCAATAGTAAAAGACGATTTAAAATGGACAAATGTATCTGATTTGAAAGGGTGGAAGAATGATGTTGCCAAAAAATATATTGTAAGAGCTATACCTGCGAATTATTTAATTGACAGAGAAGGCAAAATCATTGCAAAGAATTTAAGAGGAGAATCTTTACTAAATAAACTAGCGGAATTATTTGGGCAGTAAGAAGTAAGGCTTACAACAAGCAGTATTCACAAAAAACAGGATGACGGTTGTAACATGAACATTAACACATATAGGCTTTGGTTCCAGCAGAAGATTAATAATATTGTTTTTAATTTTAACTTTTGGTTACAAGTAATGTTTAGTACTGCATTCAATCTATGCCCCCATTGCAATCAGCTAACATTACTATTGGTGGTCTTAAGCTATAAACCACCAATAATCAGGGATCGATAAAAAATGATCACTAAAATGAAAGTGTTGTAAATAATATCTCCAACTAAAATAAAAACTATATTTATAGAAATAATGCACCCAAATCAATGAAAAAGCTAAAGATGCCCGGCCAAATAAATTTCCTCACCCCCTTGATAGCTACTAATCAATCAAGGTTTTTTTAAAGGCAGAGCATCGGATATTTTCAAATGAGTACACGGTAACTTTAACAGACCACATAGTATGACAAAGAAGACTTTAATTTTACTTGGCTTCACTCTCTTGAAATTTTTACTGCAATACTTTTTATTAAGTTCAGAGTACGATTTACACCGAGACGAATATCTACACCTTGACCAAGCCAATCATTTAGCCTGGGGTTTTCAGTCTGTACCGCCATTTACATCTTGGGTTTCATATCTAATTTTATTACTTGGAAACTCAATTTTTTGGATAAAGTTTTTCCCTGCATTATTTGGGACTCTGACAATTTTTGTAGTTTGGAAAGCGATTGAAGAACTTAATGGAAATTTATTTGCTCTAATATTAGGTGCTACTTGTGTTTTACTCTCTGCACTTTTAAGACTCAACACTCTATATCAACCCAACTCTTTTGATGTATTAAGTTGGACAACTTTTTATTTTATTTTAATCAAATATTTTAAGACTGAAAATACAAAATGGCTGTTTGTGGGTGCTTCCGTTTTAGCTTTTGGCTTTCTAAATAAGTACAATATAGTTTTTCTTTTAATTGGGCTTATCCCTTCTATTTTATTGACAAAGCAACGTAAAGTATTTGTGAAAAAAGAATTTTACTTTTCAATTTTACTTGGACTTTTTATCATTTTCCCAAACCTTATTTGGCAGTACAAAAACAGTTTCCCTGTTATCCACCATTTGAAAGAGTTAGCTGATACACAATTAGTAAATGTAGATAGTGTTGGATTTTTAAAATCTCAACTACTGTTCTACATTGGCTCACTCGTTGTAATTTTCTCTTCTATCTATGCTTTGCTATTTTACAAACCATTCTATAATTATCGCCTTTTCTTTTTCTCAATTATTTTCACTTTATTTACTTTCCTTTATTTTAAAGCAAAAGACTACTATGCTATTGGGCTTTATCCGATTTATATTGCTTTTGGTTCTGTATTTCTTGCTGACGTTTTCAAAGATGGTTGGAAAAAATATTTTCAGCCAGCTATGATTGCTATTCCTATAATATTATTTATTCCAATTTACAAAGTTGCATTTCCTAATAAATCACCTCAATATATTATTCAACATTCAGAAAAATATAAAAAATTTGGAATGCTTCGTTGGGAAGATGGAAAAGACCACGAACTTCCACAAGACTTTGCTGATATGTTAGGTTGGAAAGAGTTGGCATATAAAGTTGATAGTGTTTTTTCTACATTTCCGAACAAAGAACAAACGCTCATTCTCTGTGATAATTATGGACAAGCAGGAGCAATAAATTATTATACAAAACAAAATATCAAAGCAGTTTCATTTAATGCTGACTACATAAATTGGTTTAATTTGACAAAAAAATATGTGAACTTAATCAGAATTAAAGAATCAAATGAAACAGAGGTCGAACTTAAAGAAACATCGCCTTTTTTTGAAACTTCATCAATTGCAGGTTATGTAACAAACAAATATTCAAGAGAATTTGGAACTTCAATTTTTGCTTTTATTGGTACAAAAATCGACATTAATAAGAGAATTAAAGCTGAGATTGACGAGAAGAGAAACTACCGCCAATAAATAAGAATTCGTTGGGTACGCATCACCAGCAAAGGGCATCGGATAATTTATAAGAGTTGGCAGTAACCTTACACAGCGTTTCAAAAACTTAAAGCATCTAACTAATATGACTTTAAAAAATAAATATTTCAAAACAATTACCCTTCTAATTATATTGGGGTTATTCATAAATTCTTGCAGAAAAGACCAGCCAACTTGTAGTAGGAATTGTGTGAATATTAGCATCAGTGGAAATACATATATAAAAACAAGTGGCGCCGCTTTAACAAACGTTCCTGTAGAAGTAAATTGGTTTCGTAAAGCTTATTGTATTGGTTGTACGTCCTTTAAAGTTGCCTCTGGCAAATCAGGCAATGATGGAAAATTTAGTTTTAATGCAATAATTGACTCAAGCTTTTTTAGAGATTATTATTTGAGCGTTAGAGTTCCTACTGACACAAATTATATTACTGTACTAAGTAATGGTGGCGCTAATTTTATAGAAGAACGATTTTATGAATTCAATCCAAATACCATTCAGAATTTAAAGTTTGAGTTTTACCCAAAAACATTTTTGACCATCCAACTTCATAGGATACTTTCTGATAATTTTAATTACTTTTCTGTTAACCATAATTTTACAAGCGCATTTGGGTATGTCGACTATATTATTACATGGCCACAATTTGCCACTGACACAATGTTTAAGGTTCAAACATCTGCTAATATCTATACAAGAATAGTTTGGAAAAAAACTGTAATCGGCGGACAATCAAATCAGCAGACAGATTCTATAATTTGTACAACTAACGGTTCAAATATTTTTACAATCAACTATTAGACAAGGCAGATGCTAACGAGAATAAAAAAAAGTATTATTTCAAGAATTGAAAATGGACTTAGATGCAAAATTTCTCCAAACAAAAACCTACTGAGAAAACTACACTTAGATTTTAGTTCAGAATATAAACTTAACAGAATGAAAAATATATTTTACTATTTATTAATTATACTCCTAAGTGGATGTTTTATTAAATGCTCAAATACTAAACCGTTAGACCAAAATATTAATTGGAAATATTTTTTAAAAACTCAAGATCCTGTTTGGGACACTTTAACTCCCTATTTTTACGATGGCCCAATGACAGGTAATGGCCTAATAGGAACTGTAATACATCGAATGGATAAAAACAGATTTGATGGTGATACTAATAAAATACTTTTTGAAATTAATCGTGCCGATTTAATAGATAGTTGTGAAAGGAGACCAGAAGGATATTACTGGTCTAGAATGCAAGTTGGACGCTTTGAATTTAAACCTAAAGGAATTATCAATCATACTGATTTTAGAATTGATCTTTTGAACGCTACTGTGGTTGGTAGCATTACTACAAATAAAGGCATTATACGTATCAAGCATTATACTCACGCTGAGCTTCCCGTTATGATTACAGAGCTAGAAACAGAAGGAAATGAATCTAGCGATAACTGGAAATTTGTACCAGATATATCGGGTTGTTTGGTAGACTTAAAAGCCCTTGATGATCAGGAAAAGGGCATATACGATATTAATCCCACCCCCAATATTCAAACAAAAGAAGGGATTACACTTTATACACAAATATTGAAGCATTCAGCACGAAATTTTGTTGTTGGCAACACATCAAAAAAAGAAGGAAACAAAACAATTTATTATAGCACAATAGAATATTCAAATCCTGTAAAAGCTACTTTTTTTGAAGCGGCTACTTTACTTTCAAAATGCTTAAAAGAATTACCAGCTCAGTTATCAGCATCACATGTAAAATGGTGGAACAACTATTATCAGCATTCCTTCGTATCGGTACCTGATACCCGCATTTTAAATTATTATTGGATACAACGCTATATTACTGGATGCACCATGCGAGAGAACTTACAAATTTCAGATCTTATGGGCCCATGGTATGCTCACACACCTTGGCAAGGAATTTGGTGGAACTTGAATTCGCAAATGATGTATAGCCATTTATTCTCTACTAATAATCTTAACGCAGCTAAACCATATCTTGATATTTTTAATGAAAATCTACCATCACTTATACAAAATGTTCCCGAACGATTTCGTAAAAATTCTGCTGGATTAGGACGAGCAAGCAGCTTTAATTTACATTCAGCAGTAAATCCAGATGACAGCATTCCCCCATTTTACAACCGAGAAATAGGCAACCTAACATGGGCACTTCAAAATTATTATTTTTACTGTAGATATAGTATGGACGATACTTTACTGAAAAATAATTTTTATCCCTTGTTAAAGAAAAGCGTAAATCTCTTTATTAATTTAGCTTTTAAAACAAACGATGGGAAATATCATTTGCCTGTTACAATGTCTCCAGAGTATAAACCTGCACAAGACTGCAACTATGATTTAGCCTTATTTAAATGGGGTTTGCTAACATTAATTTCAACTGCTGAAAGATTAAAAATAAATGACCCTTCAATAACTGAATGGAAAAACTTACAGGCTAACTTAGTGGACTATCCTACAAATGAAAGAGGTTTACTTGTTGGGAAAGATGTTGAAATGGTTACAGCTCATCGCCATTTTGCACATCTTATAATGATTTACCCATTGGGTATTTTAACCAATAACACCCCCGAAAATGAAGCATTAATTCGCAAGTCAATTGAATATTGGACCAATCTATCTGGCAACGACAAAGCTGGATATTCTTACACTTGGAGTTCAAGTGCTTATGCTTATATAGGTGATGGCAACACCGCATTTAAATATTTGAATGGATATTTCAATTTTACCCGCCGCAAACATTTTTGGGAAATTCCTGGAATTGGAGACAACACTATGTATCGCGAAGTTGGCATGTGTTCCGAAACACCATACTCATTTAATAAATCATTAAATGATATGCTCATCCAAAGCCATAACAATATTATTCGTATTTTTCCAGCAATACCAGATACCTGGAAAGATGTATCGTTCATGAATCTTAGAACCGAGGGGGCTTTTTTGGTAACCGCAGTTAGAGAAGATAGCCATACAAAATTCTTTTCTGTAGAATCTCTTTCTGGAGAACCTTGCGTTATTCAATCTGATATTAAAGTAGATAGCCTATTAACATCTCCTAAAATAAGAATAAACAAGACTTCTGAATATACTTTTTCCGTACAAATGAAAAAAAGTGAAAAAATTACTTTCTACACAAAAAAGATAAATAATTTGAAATTCAACTATTTACAACCAAGGGCTGAAACAGATAATTACTGGGGATCAAAGAAAAAGAAATAATTCATACTTAGTAAAAATCTGTTTGACCTAACAGCAATTTATTTCTCAATAGATCTTTTACTAATCAAGTAATCACCCACTATATTTTGGGGATACTACTTTTATAATCAAGTGGCAATAAATTTGATAGCTTTTCTGACCATGCCCAATACGCCATTGCTAGTAAGTCCCTACCCGAAAAAAAACTCCCATTGGCCAATACCGCTATTATTTTTGTGGCATCTGGCATATATAATTCTGCCGTAATTGGCTGATCCGCGGATACCCCTCTGGTTTGAAGCCGATACTGCTCTGGCATTTTTTTATGCAGATACACCACTTGTAAGTAATCGGAAAATTGTAAGCCGGCTGTTACACTATCTATTGCAAATGCAATACTATCTCCCGTTAAAGGAATATTCACCAAAACATTTACATCCGTTAATGGATGCACACCATTTAATATTATTCTGGTATTAGGCTCTTTTTTTCGAAGGATTTTTCGCAATTCAAAGCCATCTTGTACCAATTGATTGCGGTATAAACTTCGCATAAAATGGAGCATTGAACCTTGAAACGTTTCTTGCCTATTTCGCTCCCAATTTTTATTCCGCCTTTTAGAGCCAGATTCTATCTCTGTAAATAGCGGGAACCCTTGATAGTAAAAATTTTGGGTCTTGAAATTGTATTCAAACGCAGTAAGATCGTATTTTAACTCATACCCAAGTGCTTTATTGCGTATCAATAATGGCTCATCGGAAATGGCAGTTAATGTATTTAACTTTTTACTAAACCTAAATCGCACC
This sequence comes from Sphingobacteriia bacterium, assembly GCA_031369485.1. Lineage (GTDB taxonomy): Bacteria > Bacteroidota > Bacteroidia > Chitinophagales > Chitinophagaceae > Sediminibacterium. Next base: position 35,444 of record JANMOT010000057.1, on the reverse strand, counting down.
ACTTCTTTATTCAACAAAACGCATTGCTTTGCATTTGGAGTTTTTCCTATTAAAGATTCTATAAAAAAATCACCCCATTTTTTCCAGCCATCTTTTTCGTATGCCTGAACAATTACTTCTTGTAATTCTTTCGCCTTGGGCTGTAATTGAACGGTTAAAAAATCAGGAAGCCGCACCGAATTTACCTCAACAATATAGGTGGAATACCCCAATATGGTTACTACCAAATCATACCTGCCCTCTGGAAAATTTTCGATAGTAAAACTGCCATCTTCTTTTGATACGGTACCTACTGAAGTATTGCTTAAGAAAACACTTGCAGCTTGCACAGATATATTTGTACCAGCCGACATTATTTTACCCGAGAGTTTTTTTTGTGCAATAATTTCTCCCAAAAACAACCAGCTGAATATAAACAGTATTAATCTCATATATTTACAATCCAAATAGTCCGCTGTTCAATAACTGCAGTGTTTTTATTTTGTACGTTCCTGGCACCAATAAAGAAATATTATGGGCACTTCCACCATAACTAACCATGGTTACTGGTACTTCTTTCAGCGAATTAAATAATTTTTGTAACACCTGATCGGTCTGTGCAATTTCATTGCCTACAATAGATACAATGGTCTGCTCTTTTTCAATATCTACCGAACCAAATGGTTCCAATTCTTTTACAATTTGTGATAGGAATTGATCACTGTCAATGGTTACAGAAACTGCCACTTCCGAAGTGGTAATCATATCAATTGAGGTTTTGTATTTTTCAAATACTTCAAATACTTTTCTCAAAAATCCATACGCCAGCAACATTCTGCTGCTCTTGATTTTAATGGCAATAATACCATCTTTTGCGGCTACTGCTTTTACGCCCACACTTCCTGCTTCTTTGGTAATAACCGTACCCAATGCATCGGGTTGCATAGTATTGAGTAACCGTACGGGTACATTTTCTTGTTGAGCGGGCCAAATACAAGTAGGATGTAAAATTTTAGCTCCAAAATATGCCAACTCAGCAGCTTCGTCAAAACTCAGTTGCTCTATTGCCAAGGTTTTAGGAACTATGCGTGGATCATTGTTGTGCATGCCATCAATATCGGTCCATATTTCACATACCGTTGCATTGCATGCCGCAGCAATCAGTGAGGCGGTATAATCACTTCCTCCTCTTTTTAAATTGTCAACCTCTCCCCTAGCATTTCTACAGATATACCCCTGAGTGACCAATATATTTTTATCTGCATGTTTTTTCAGCAACTGTGCCAATTTCACTTTGATAGATCCCAGTTGTGGTTCTTCATTGGCGTCGATTGTCATGAATTCTAACGCAGGTAATAATTCGTGGTTCACACCTGCCTCTTCCAAATAGACAGAAAAAATTTTGGTGCTCATTAATTCACCCTGTGCCAATATATCTTTATTCAATGCTTCGCTGAAAGATATACGAAGAATAATATGTAGAAATTCAAAATGCTCTGCAATTACCTGTACCGCCTTAGCTTTACTTTCAGCCTTGGTAAAAAGCATTTCTATAAATTGATGATAATGTTCTTGTAATTGTTCAATGGTTAACTTGGCAGCGCCACGATCTCCTTGCGATAAATAATTACTGATTGATACCAATGCATTGGTTGTTCCACTTAATGCACTCAACACAACAATTTTTCTGGTATCGTCTTTTGTTATTAGTTGTGCTACTTCTTTCATACGTTCCGGCTTACCTACACTGGTACCTCCGAATTTCATTATTTTCATACGAACCCCTCCCCCAATTTTAGAATGATTAAAAAATATTTGCAAATGTACTGCTCTGTAATACACAATTACAAATGGATATTGAAAATAGCTCCTGTTTCTTGTAAATCATTTACCACCGCATCTACCAAAGGAATGCCCGACTGCATTCTAATCAGTTCCATTTCCCTTTCCGGATCACCGGGTATCAACACTTTTTCATAACCCGAGGCAGGTGTAGCATTCCTGAATCGGTTGATCCATTGATCCATATGGTGCTTAAAATCGTTAGCTGGTCTAAATGCATCTATTCTTAAAGCCCCAAAGAAATGACCCAGCCCTTTACCGGGCATATTTTCTGGCATGGGTATATAGGCAGGAAATGGCGGCACCCAAGGACCATAAGATGCTCCACTTAAAACAGCCGAAAAAATATCGACAATACTTCCCAAAGCATAGCCTTTGTGACTTCCATGTTCCCTATCGCCACCCAACGGCAACAATGCCCCTTTCTTTTTTAAAATATTGGCATCGGTGCTGGCATTGCCCGCTTCATCTTGTACCCAACCTTTAGGTGTATCCTCGTTTTTACGCTGTAAAATTTCCAGCTTGCCATTGGCCGCAGTAGTAGTGGCAAAATCAGCCACAAAGGGTGGCTGCTCACCAGCAGGTATGGCCACTGCAATGGGATTGGTTCCCAACATTTTTTCCGTAGAAAAAGTAGGTGCTACCAAGGCACTGGCATTGGTCATTGCCATGCCAATCATCTCTTCATTTAAAGCCATCATAGCATGGTATCCGGCAATGCCAAAATGATTGGAGTTTTGTACACTTACCCAACCTGTTCCCACTGCTTTGGCTTTATCAATAGCTACCTGCATGGCAAAGGGAGCTACTACCAATCCGAGACCCGCATCGCCATCAATAACAGCCGTAGAAGGCGTTTCATGAATGATGCGGATATTGGGCGTTGCATTAATTCGCTGGGCCTGCCAAAGCCGAATATATCCGCTGAGACGGGCTACACCGTGACTATCGATGCCCCTTAAATCAGCACTCAGCAACACTTGTGTTGCCTTCAAAGCATCCGCACTACTGCAACCCATTGCCCCAAATACTTTTTGGGTAAATTGAAATAATTGCTCGTATGTATATACCCTCATTCCTTTAAAATTATCTTTTACCTAAAACGGCAAGTCATCAAATGGCTCAGTTATATCCGATGCAGCAGGTGCAGAAGATTGGTTAGATACTGGTGGAGCTGGTTGATATCCGCCAGTATTTCCACCACCTTCACTGGTTTTACTACCCAATAATTGCACGCTGCCTACCCGCAATGAAAGTGTAGCACCATTTACGCCTTCTTTGGTAGTATAGGTTCGAATATCAGGCTGACCTTCTACATAAACTTGTGTTCCTTTTTTTAGGTAAGGCGCAATGGCCGTACGTTCCGTCCAATATGCACAATCAACCCAGATGGTTTTATCTTTCTGGTTTCCTTGAGCATCCTTGTATTTTTCAGTATGCGCCACGGTAAAATTGATCACATTCTTACCATTTACATTGTTTACTAAGGCATCTTTTCCCAGATTACCTATTGCTGTTAGCTTAATCATATCGTTTTTTTTATAAAGGTCACTATTTTTTAACTAAAATCACACGGAATTGCTGCAATCTGATAAGGTAGAGTTCATGGTCATTTACCTCTGAATACTTGATAAATTTATCAAGTACAATAAAATTATTTAATTCTGCTATGGTTTTATACATGTTCAATTAATTTATAAGTATGATCATTGAAGTAGGGATTTAATTTTTTTCTGAAACATTTTATTCACTTCCAATATCTCATTCAGATTAGCTCTATTCCATCTTCCACTTACGGAGTTTTGCTTGATGCCTATATCTTTTCCAATTTCTTCTTGTGTTATATTTGGGTTATTCAGTATGATTTGCACCAATTCTGCTGATGAAACCGACCATTTATCCATAAATATTCCTGCTAATTTTAAGTACAAATTCATTTCTTCGTCAAAGCTTTTCCATGGGGTTTTTATACCGATGGTTACATTTTCCTTTTTGAGTAAATCAAACTTTTCACTTGAAAAAATATAAGCCGGACCATTATTTTCTGATATGCTTTCGCCTGAGTAGGTTTTGTCTCCTACACCAATAGCCATGCGAACATCTATGGTACTTATTTTTTTTCTTTTATCAAGGGGTTCTATTGTCTTGATTAATGTTTTTATTTCAAAAACCTTTCTAAGCACATCTTCAGGTTTTTCGATCTCTACTTGAAAAAAATCTCCCGAATGTAGTTCCCAGTTTTTGGGGTTATCTCCCCATGTTGCTAATAGATTTTTAAGTGGTGATAACCATATGGCATGGTTTACCAACTTCCTTGATGCGATAATATATCCTTTAATAATTGCTATCACGTTACGAATATCGTTCAAATAAGCGATAATTAAAGATATCGTGGTTAGTTGTGATACAATTATCCATTTTCTTGCACATCCCCTTCTACCCCAAGCATTTTTCCAAACCTACCCCATTTATGTTTTTTACACGGTATTTCTACAGTTGTTCTACTTTTACTGAAAGTTTAGCAAAATGAGTAGGAATGGTAAAGTGCTGGTGGCTATGAGTGGGGGTATTGATAGTACCGTTACCGCACTTATGCTCCACCACCAAGGTTATGAAGTGATTGGCATTACCATGAAAACCTGGGATTATGCCAGCAGTGGCAGCAGTACTAAAGAGACGGGTTGCTGCAATATTGATTCTTTTAACGACGCTCGCCAAGCCGCAGTACACCACGGGTTTCCTCATTTTATCCTAGATATTAGGGACGAATTTGGCGACTTTGTAATTGAAAATTTTGTGGAAGAATACCTCGCAGGTAGAACCCCCAATCCCTGCGTAATGTGCAATACCCATATTAAATGGAAAGCATTGTTGAAACGCGCCAATGCACTGGATTGTGCTTTTATAGCCACTGGCCACTATGCAGAAATTCGCCAACATACCAACCAACGTTACGTTATTAGCAAGGGGCTTGATGAAACCAAAGACCAAAGCTATGTACTTTGGGGCTTGGATCAGGAATTACTCAGCAGAACCATGATGCCCCTAGGTGGTTACCGTAAAACGGCTATCCGACAAATGGCCATGGACATGGGCTATCCCGAACTGGCCAAAAAAAGTGAGAGCTACGAAATTTGCTTTGTACCCGATAACGATTACCGTGGCTTTTTAAAGCGACGAGTAGATGGTTTGGAAGAACGTGTTGAAGGTGGCTGGTTTATTGACAAAACTGGCAAAAAATTAGGCGAACACAAGGGCTATCCCTTCTATACCATTGGCCAACGCAAGGGATTAGAGATTGCCATGGGCAGACCCATTTATGTAACTGCCATTAACCCCGATAATAATACCGTTGTTTTAGGCGATGAATCTGATCTGGAGCAGAATGATATGATGGTGGGCAAACTGAATTGGATGAAATACGATGGGGTGAGCGATGGCATAGAAGCCATAACTCGCATTCGTTATAAGGACAAAGGTGCACTTAGCAATTTATACAATGAACCCGACGGTCGCATCCGCGCTAGGTTTTATGAAAATGTAAAAAGTATTGCGCCGGGACAAAGCGCTGTTTTCTACGAAGGCAATGATGTAATCGGTGGTGGAATTATTCAAAGAGGTGAACTTATTTTATCTCAATAGTTGAAATAAGGCCACAAACATAGTATCAGCTTTTTGGTTGTATCCCTCTATTAGTTTTTGTTCTACTAATTTAAGTGTTGAATTTTCTTCAACAAAGCTTATCATAGCTTCATTTTCTAACTTGAATACTGAGCAAGTGATGTAAAGCAAATAGCCGCCTTCTACAACTGCAGGAATAATATTGCGCACTATTTTTTGTTGCAGTTGCTGAAATTCTTCAATCACTTTTTCATTAAAAAAATATAATTGCTCAGGGGTTCTTCCCCAAGTGCCACTGCCAGTACAAGGCGCATCGCAAAGCACCAGATCGTAGGTGGAACTTAACCGATTGACGATTGACGATAAGTCTACAATGAATTTATTAAAATGGGTAATCCCTGCTCTTTTAAATCTCTGCTCCAAATTGTAGAGTATAGAAGAACGGATATCTGAAACCGTTAAATCAATATTTCCTAATATATCTTTTGCTAAAATAGATTTCCCCCCACTAGCAGCACAACAATCCCAAAGAGAAAATGGAGCATCCACCGTAAACCTTCTACAGTGTAGAGTCTTCAATACATCCCCTACTCGCTGCGAACTATAATCTTGCACCACAATATCCTCATCTATATTCAAAATACTTTCTAGCTTGGTACCATTGGGTAAGGCAATGGTTGTATCCGTAATTTGTTGAAACAAAATACCTGCATTGGTTAAAGCATCAATTACTTTTTTTTCTTTGCTCGGTCTTATTCTTATAAATAAATCGGGTTGTTTTAAATAGGCTATTGCGAATAGTTCTGTATCAACTGATTCACTGAGCTGGTGGTGAAAGGGAAAAATATTTGCAGCATTGAATGCAGGAAATATTTCTTGCATAAAATGAATTCTATTACTCAACTGATCGCTCCATTTCAACAACCAATCCGCTTCAAATAATTCAGTCCATTTTCCCACTTCATCATTGCATAAAAATAAAGTTATCTTTATTGCTTCTTCAATTTGAAATAATTTTGCTACAACACCCAGCCTATAATAATTGTAACATAGCTGAGCAATATATTTACGATCTTTTGAACCGAATTTTTTATTCGCCGCAAAATAACTTTTTAAAAAAATTGCAAAAGGCTGATCGCCTTGAAACTCGCTAATTATTTCAACGGCATAGCTTAGATATCTTGTTGAGTAGCGCATACGGCCAATGGTGGAAATTACTGATAGGTATATTTATGCTTACTTATTTGATTACTGCCTTCAACATTTACGGTTATAGAACTTGGCAAATTAAAGCTATTGTATAAAGTAGTGTAATTAACAGTCGCTAATATTGAGCTTGGATTGCTTGAATGATCTATTATTACATATTTCTTAAAATTGTTTACTGAAACATTGTCTATATCCATACCGGGTAGAAAACCATCATTACCAGTAACCAAAGGCGCTGATTTTGAATCATATTCCATATTTATAGTAAGAGAAGGCACTTCATTTCCTTGAACAATAGTCAGGTATTTTCGTTGGGTAATATTATTGTTTGTGTACACAAATCTACTTTTGGTAAAGAGTGTTAGTGGAATACTATTAAATGAGTGAAAAATCTCTGTTATTCTACTTGTACCCGCAGCATAAACAAAAATTGAACTATCAACATATTGCAAATTCCCAACTTTAAAAGAGAATGTGGCATAATCAAAATTAAAAGAACCCGCAGGATAGTTCACTTTTATTATCAAGCTGTCGCTGACAATGCCACCAACGGTATTTAGTTCAGGATCATTGGTTACAATACTGGTGATTTTTCCTGCTGCATCTCTAATATATCGGTATACGATTGAAGTTTTCTTACCGTTATCATCCACTTCTTGCCTTGAAATTTTGATGACTTTTTTTTGTGCATTATATGCATAATCAATTACAGTTGATTCTTTGCTATTTTCAGTACTAAACTCAAATTTTAAAAGCAGTGGATTATTACCTGGATTCGAGGGGATTCCAGGGCCTGCTGTAACGCCTGACGGAGCATATTCCTTCTCGCAAGAGGCCATTATTAGCACACAAAAGACACCAACGATTAATCTAAAGGATAAGAAGCGGTTCATATTTGTATTGTTTATTAATATCAGCCAACTGCTACACTACAGTTCCAGCAAGGCTTTCACTGGATCTTTGCCCATCAACAACAATTCAGGATTCTCCAATAAATCTTTCACTCGTACTAAAAAACTAACACTCTCTTTGCCATCTATAATTCTATGATCGTAACTCAGTGCCAAATACATCATGGGCCGAATTACTACTTGTGCATTCACCGCCATCGGGCGTTCCTGAATCTTATGCATCCCTAAGATAGCACTTTGTGGGATATTAATAATAGGCGTGCTCATTAAGCTTCCAAAAACACCTCCATTGGTGATGGTAAAAGTACCTCCCTGCAAATCTTCGGCAGTAAGTTTACTGTCCCTTGCCTTTCCCGCTAGTTCAACTACTTTCTTTTCTATTTCAGCCATGCTCAAGCTCTCTACATTGCGCATTACAGGCACCGTTAATCCCCTAGGTGTACTTACTGCAATACTTATATCGGCATAATCGTGGTACAGAATCTGGTCGCCATCAATATAAGCATTTACCGTAGGCCACTCTCCCAGTGCAATAGAACAAGCTTTTGCAAAGAAACTCATAAAGCCGAGGTTTACACCGTGACTCTCCTTGAATTTATCTTTATAAGCTTTTCTAATATCCATAATACGCGTCATGTCTACTTCATTAAAAGTAGTAAGCATGGCCGTAGTATTTTTTGATTCTACTAAGCGGCGACTGATGGTTTTTCTCAGTGCGCTCATTTTTTCTTGGCGTGTATTTCTACTGAACAATTCACCGCCAGCAACCATTGGCTTTTTTCCTGGATTGGCAATTGCTTCCAATACATCTTGCTTCATAATTTTACCACCTATTCCAGATGGAACAATGGTTTTAGCATCTACTTTTTTATCTGCAATAATAGCAGAAGCTACGGGACTAGCTTTTAAATCATTGGGCACTGATATTACTGCTGCTTCATTCATTAAAGGCTTAGCTACTTGCGTTTCTACAACTGCCACAGGCGCAGCAGATTCGGGCTTTGCAGCCGTTTCATCAATATTCGCCAGTATATCTCCAATATTAAGGGTATCACCTTCTTTGCCTAGGGTAGTAAGTATTCCCGCTTTCTCAGCATTCACTTCAAAAGTTGCTTTCTCACTTTCTAACTCTGCAATTACTTCATCACGTTCTACATAGTCTCCATCTTTTTTAGTCCACTTTAACAAAGTTACTTCGTTGATAGACTCTCCTACTGTTGGTACTTTTATTTCAATCATATTAGTGAAAATTGTGGATGATGAACGATGCTTTTAAATTAGATATTGAATGCGGTTTCTATAATTTCTGTTTGTTCTTGTGCGTGTACTTTGGCATAGCCTGTAGCTGTTGCTGCGCTGGCATTGCGACTGATTACGCCGTAATTAATTGTTTTTAAATTCATCTGCAAAAAGCCTGCAGCACCCATATTTAGTGGTTCTTCCTGCACCCAAAACCAAGTTGCTTTATTGTACTTCTTGTACAATACATCTAATTGTTTTAATGGCAAAGGATAAATTTGCTCAAGACGAATGATGGCTATATCTGTTCTATTTTCTTTGGCTTGTTTTTCTGCCAGCTCATAATAAATCTTACCGCTACAGAACAATACTTTTTTTACTTCAGCAGCATCGGTTACAAAAGCATCGTCGATCAATTCTTGAAACCCCCCTTGAATAAATGCTGAAACGGGACTATAAGTATTGGGATTGCGCAAATTTGCTTTTGGCGAGAAATTAATCAGTGGCTTTCGGAAATTCCAAGCTAGCTGCCTTCGGAATGCATGAAATAAGTTGGCTGCTGTGGTAATATTGGTAATCACCATATTTAACTCTGCACACATTTGCAAAAACCTTTCCATCCTAGCACTACTATGCTCTGGTCCTTGGCCTTCATAACCGTGAGGCAATAACATGACCACCCCATTTTGTCGCTGCCATTTCTGTTCACCCGCAGCAATAAATTGATCTATCATAGTTTGGGCTCCATTGCAAAAGTCACCAAATTGTGCCTCCCATATTACCAATGCATTGGGGTTGGCCATAGAATAACCATATTCAAATCCCAATACCCCATATTCACTCAATAAGGAATTATAAATTCTAAATTTTTCCTGCCCTTCTTTAAAATGATTCAGTCTATTGTATCCTTTATTGGTTACTTCATCACGGAGAATGGCGTGGCGGTGACTGAAAGTGCCACGCTGCACATCCTGACCACTCATGCGAACAATATTACCATCCAATAAAATAGAACCATAAGACATTAATTCAGCTGTAGCCCAGTCCACTTTTTGTTCTATATTAAGCAGTTTAACTTTGTCTTGTACCAGTTTTTCGATTTTCTTAAGTGGCTTAAAATCATCAGGCCATTTCATCAATCCATCAAACAATTGCTGAAAACTGGTTTCACTTACGGCTGTATTTGGTGAAGCATCAAAATCATTGCTATTGGCCTTTCCCATATTTTTCCAAACCAATTCTGGTTGTTGGTATTTATAGGGAAGTGGATGTTGTTTAATTTCATCTAGGCGTTCTTGCAAATCAGCCCAGAATTTTTTCTCCATATCTTTTGCCAATTGCTGTGCATCGGCGGTACCATTCTGCATTAGAAATTCGGTATACAGCTCTCTTGGATTCTGGTGTTGATCTATTAATGCGTATAAATGTGGTTGGGTATATTTTGGATCGTCGCCTTCATTGTGGCCATGTTTTCTATAACATACCATATCTATAAAAATATCACTGTTAAACTGCTGGCGATAACGAGTTGCAATTTCTGCGCATTTTACAACAGCTTCTGCATCATCACCATTTACATGCAATACAGGAGCTTGCACCATTGCGGCAATAGAAGTAGCATAATCAGCACTTCTTGCATCATCAAAATCGGTGGTAAAGCCAATCTGATTATTAATTACAAAGTGAATCGTTCCACCTGTATAATATCCACGCAGGTTACTCATCTGAAGCACTTCATACACAATGCCTTGACCCGCAACAGAAGCATCACCATGAATAAGAATGGGAAGAATTTTATCGAAATTACTCTGATACAAAACATCGGCCTTAGCCCTTGCGAACCCCACTACCACTGGGTCTACGGCTTCAAGGTGCGAGGGATTTGGCATTAATTTAAGGTGAATGGTTTTATTGTCAATGGTGGTTACTTCACTACCATATCCCATATGGTATTTAACATCTCCACTGCCCATGGTTTGATCTATGGTTGCAGTACCTTCAAATTCACTAAAAATTTGCTCGTAAGTCTTGCCCATAATATTGGCCAAAATATTCAAGCGACCGCGATGCGCCATTCCTATCACCACTTCTTCTACTTCATTATTTGCAGCTATATTTATGATGGCATCCAATGCAGCAATAGTAGTTTCTCCCCCTTCTAATGAAAATCTTTTCTGCCCAATATATTTGGTGTGCAGAAACTTTTCGAACATCACCCCTTGGTTTAATTTTTCTAGAATCCGCTGCTTTTTATTTAGTGGCAATGGAACTGCAAATTTCTGCTCCATTTCAGAAGAAAGCCAATCCACTTTTTTCTGATCACTAATATATTTAAACTCAATGCCTACATGATTGGCATAGGTATTTTGAAGGTGTGTAAGAATATTTTTTAATGTAGTAGCCCCTAGTCCCACTAGGTTACCCGCCTGGTATATGGTGTTTAAATCTGCTTCTCCCAATCCAAAAAATGAAAGATCAAGGTTGGCACTTCTGTCTTTTCTAGCCCTGATGGGATTGGTTTTTGCTAATAAATGACCTTTGTTTCTATACCCAAGAATTAAGCGATATACTTTAATTTCCCTCATCCAATCAACACTTGCATTTGAAGAATTAGTACTTGCTGTAATAGTGCCATTGGTATTGTTGGCAATGGCAAAATCAAACCCTTCAAAGAATTTTTTTAGCTCGGGATCTATCCCATCTGGGTTTTTAACGAAATCCTGGTACAAACCTTCAATAAATGCGGGATGGAGTTGGTGATATATGAAAAATCCTTCATTGGGCTTAATTATGCAACTTTAGATGAATTGGTTGGCAAATATCGGGCATTACAAGCAGAAAATAACCCTAAAAATGCACAAAAGTTAGCTATTCTTAAAACTAGTTTTACACAGCCTTATCCATTGATTTTATTTTTTTTTGATTTTTATTTCACAGTCTGCCTCGAAGCCCCTACCTTTGCCGTCCTGAAAAAAATTAGAAAATGGCAAATCATTCAGCTACAAAGAAAGACGTTCGACAAGCTTCTAAGCGACGTGACCGCAATCGTTATTATGGAAAAACTACCCGTAATGCAATCCGCGATCTCAAAACAAGTGCAGAGAAGAAAGTTTACGAAGAAAAACTTCCAGACGTTATTTCAATGATTGACAAATTAGCAAAACGTGGCATTATCCACAAAAACAAAGCAGCTAATTTGAAAAGCAAATTGGTTAAGAAAGCAACCACTGTAGCATAATTACAGTATTGTTTATTATATTCAAAGCTGGACAGTAATGTCTGGCTTTTTTTATGCCATAGACCCTTTAACTGGCAGCTCAACAACAAACCTATTTATGTCGGTATTTACAGCCAAATAACTCACTTTACCCTCATGAATGGTGATGATTCGATTGATGATAGACAAGCCCAAACCATACCCTTTTTTTGGGTAGGCATTTTCACCTCTAAAAAAAGGAATCATGATTTTATCAATTTCAGCTTCGTCTAATTGTTGCCCCTTATTATCCATTTGAACTTGAACCGTATTTTGTTGGGGTATTACGGAAATATGAACCGACTGATCAATGGAGTAGTTATAAGCATTTTTTATCAGGTTTAAGAAAGCCGATCTTAACAAAGAATCGTTGCCCTTCACCAGTAATGCTGTGTCGTCATTTGGAATCGTATCAAAATTTATTGTTACTTTAATATTGGGAAATGATTTTTGAGCAACCGTAATGGTTTCATACAACAGTTCATCAACACGCAAATAAGGCCATTCTGGGAAATAAGCTACTCTTTCATATTGCGATAATAGCAGCAGTGAATTTGTTAACGCTATAAGTTGTTGCTGATCCTCTTTAAGTGATGCCAGTACTGCTTTATAACCATTTACATCATAGGTAGTATTGAGTGCAGATTCAGTTTGAGATAGCATAATTGCCAATGGCGTTCTAAGTTCATGAGAAGCATGATGCACAAAACTTTTCTGGAATTCAAAAGCCAGTTTCAGTCGCTCTAGCATAGCATTGAAATTTTTTGCAATGGCATTAATTTCATCCCGTGCTGGCCGCACTTCAATACGTTCTGACAAATTTAGTTCATTGGTTCTTTTCATTTGATTGCTCAATCGAACTATCGGCTTAATGGCTTCATTTACAAACAGAAATGACATGATTGCGGTTAAAAACAAAGCCCCAATAAACACCCCTGATAAAATCAGTCGCAATGTTTTTAATTTAAGGAAACCCACTTTATCTAACCCTGATATTAATAGATACAATTTTGTTTCGGTCTTATATTGAACAACATGCTGGTGCTCATTTTCACCTGCGTAACGGTATATTCCTAACTTCTTTATTTTATTTAGGTTCAGAAGCGGAAAATCTATTTTTGGATTGTCGGAAAACGTAAAAATTAATCGACCCAGTGAATCAAGTATATAAAACTTTTCGTTTACCAATGGCTTATTGTGCATTTTAAGTAAACTCTCGCTTAGCTTATCTTTCCCAGCAGCTTTCATCTCTATAAAAAGTCGATAAACATCATTTCCTTCTACTGTAACACGATTGTAATAGTCCTCTTGTCGATAAGTGCCATATAAGAGGTAGATACTGGCGCAAGAAATCATTAATATAACAGCAACAAAACAAGTAAATAGAATTGCAAATCGCTGTTTCAGGTTCATACCTACTATTTAATAAAATATCCGAATCCTGGCTTTGTATGAATAAGTTTAGTAGAAAAAGGTTTATCTATTTTATTTCTCAAAAAACTGATATATACCTCTATTGTATTGGTTCCAGTATCAAAACTAAGATCCCATACTTTTTCTAAAATCTCTTGTTTTGAGATAACTCTTTCTGGATTTTTTGCAAGCAGAGATAGTAAAGTAAATTCTTTTGCAGTCAACCCAATCACAGTACCCTGCCTTGAGGCTGTTTTATTGCGGAAGTCAATTTCAAGATCTTGGTAAACAATTTTATCAGCCACATCACCTAAATCAGCTCGCTTCAGTAATACTTTTATTCTAGCAAATAATTCATCAAAATGAAAAGGCTTTACCAAATAATCGTCAGCCCCAATATCAAAAGCAGCAACCTTATCGTGAATTTCACCAATAGCAGTAAGCATAATGATGGGTATTTTTTTATTCGCTTTTCTAAATTCTTTACAAAGCACCAACCCATTTTTGCCAGGCAAATTAATATCGAGTAAAACCAATGAATAGTCGTGCTCAATAAACAATTTGCTAGCTTTCAAACCATCTGAAGCTATGTCTAACTTATATCCACCTCGCGTTAGTTCTTCTTGAATTATATTTGCAAGCTTTGATTCATCTTCAGCCAACAAAATTTTGTATTTTTTCTCCATCATATCTTTCCTTAAATACTTAATTACGTTGCTTAATCTATTTGTTTAATTGATTCTTCACCTAGCATTTACTGTTTCACATTTCAATCAATTTCATTGGCAATATTTCATTCTCAATAATGCCAGCATCTAATAATTCTAAACCTTATATTTGTATCTATACCTGAAAGATAGCAAAAAACAATCATTTATAACTGGGCTGGAATATCAGCTTTATGAATCCAAGTCAATATGGTATTAAATTAATGAATCTTGCTTTGAACTGGATTTCTGAGTGCTTTTTTTATCGTTAAATTTTTTAGCAGCGTCTATAAAGCCCACAAATAGTGGAGCTGGGTTTTCCACTGTACTCTTAAGTTCTGGATGGTATTGAACGCCAATAAAAAACGGGTGATTTGATAGCTCAATAATTTCAACCAAGCCCGTCTCGGGATTTTTGCCACTGGCTATCATACCTGCTGCTTGATACTGGTCTAAATAATCGTTATTGAACTCATAACGATGTCTATGTCGCTCTGTTATTTGTTGAGTTCCGTACACTTGATGCGCCAATGAATCGGCTTCTAGCTCACAAGGATAAGTACCCAATCGCATGGTACCACCCATCATCTTAATTTTTTTCTGTTCCTCCATCATATTAATCACAGGCGAAACAGTATTACGATCCATTTCTGTAGAATGTGCTTCTGTTAATCCCAATACACTCCTACCAAACTCAATCACTGCCATTTGCATACCCAAACAAATTCCAAAAAAAGGCATTCCATGTTCACGAGCATATTTTACTGCAATGATTTTGCCTTCAATGCCTCTTTTACCAAAACCCGGTGCAACAAGTAAGCCATCCAACCCTTGTAATTTTTCTACAACATTCTCATCCGTAATAAATTCACTGTGTACATTTACTACCTGCACTTTTACCTCATTCATGGCACCAGCGTGTATAAAACTTTCTAAGATTGATTTGTAAGCGTCTTGTAGTTCAATATATTTACCAATTAATCCTACGGTAACCTTACTCTTCGGGTATTTTAACTTATCTAAAAAGCCCTTCCATTTATCCAAATTCGGCTCTCCATAATTGGTTATTTTCATTTTCCGCAAACAGATCAGATCCAGCTTTTCGCGCAACATCAGCAGGGGCACTTCATAAATAGTACTTGCATCCATTGCCTCAATTACCGCTTCTTGTTTTACATTACAGAATAGAGCTATTTTTCTTTTAATATCATTGTTCAATGGCTCTTCGGTTCTGCATACAAGAATATCTGGATGCACCCCTGTTTCGCTCAACATCTTAACACTATGTTGTGTTGGCTTTGTTTTTAATTCTTTGGCTGCCTTTAAATAAGGAATTAGTGTAAGGTGAACCACCATTACGTCTTCTTCAGGTAACTCCCATTGAAGTTGGCGAACCGCTTCTATAAAAGGCAAGCTTTCTATATCGCCTACCGTACCTCCAATTTCAGTTAGCACCACATCAAATTTCCCATCTTCGCCCAACAACAACATTCTACGCTTTATTTCATCGGTAATATGTGGTACTACTTGTACTGTTTTTCCTAAAAAGTCGCCTGCTCTTTCTTTATTAATAACCGTCTGGTAAATTTTTCCAGTAGTTACATTATTAGCCTGAGATGTGTAGATATTTAAAAATCGCTCATAGTGCCCAAGGTCTAAATCTGTTTCTGCCCCATCTTCGGTTACATAACATTCCCCATGCTCATAAGGATTCAAGGTGCCCGGATCTACATTGATATAGGGATCAAATTTTTGAATGGTAACACTCAGCCCCCTGGCTTGTAATAATTTTGCCAACGACGCGGCAATAATACCTTTACCAAGACTGCTCGTTACACCACCAGTAACAAAAATATATTTAGCCATAACTAATGAATACAATTTTATAAAATCTTACCTAATACACAATTCGGAAACACACTAATTGATATCTCCTACAATACTAAAGAACAAACTGACCTTGGAAAATTGAACCGAAATAGTTCTGAGGTCATACAAACCTACTGTAAAAAATTAAGGTAGAAAAATAGACAATCCCATTTCTACCACTCAATTTAAAAACTGTTAGTTGAAGGTTACTATCTTTTACAGCTACATATCATTCACTATTTTTTTATACGATACCACCAACCCTTTAATCAAAGAAGAACTAAATCCTTGGTGCTCCATTTCATTCAAACCTGCAATGGTACAGCCTTTGGGGGTAGTAACTTTGTCAATCTCTTGCTCTGGATGGGTATTTTTTTGCAACAGCAATTCCGCAGCTCCCTTTACCGTTTGTGCAGCAATTAAAGTAGCAATAGCTGCACTAAACCCAATTTCAATCCCTCCTTGTATATTGGCTCTGATATAACGCATGGCAAATGCAGTACCACAAGCACCCAATACCGTTGCAGCATCCATCAAGGGCTCTTCTATATACACTGTTTTACCCAACTGGTTAAACAAGTCAATTACAAAAGCCTGCTGTGCGGCTGTATTGTTTTTTCCGTTAATACAAGTCATGCTTTGCTGAATTGCAATAGCCGTATTGGGCATGGCACGAAATAATGGAAAATGAGCACCCAACATTTCTTCCAAATCTTTAATCCATACGCCTGTAACAACGCTGACTAAAATATGCTTCTCTGGCTTTAAAAAAGGTTTTATTTCTGCAATAATATCTTTTACCTGAAAGGGTTTAACGGCCAATATTACCCAATATGCTTTTTGAACTGCAGCAGCATTATTGCTGCTTACCTGTACCCCTTTTTCTGCAAGTGCAGCCAAGGTAGCGGGATTTCTTTTGGTTACAATCAGTTGAGATGGCTTACAAAATCCACTGCTGATTAATCCTTCGGCCATTGCTGACCCTAAATTTCCACCTCCAATAATGGCAATTGTATGTTCCATGATAATTGTTTAATACGGTTTACCTATTCGTAAATAATTTCTCACATAATCATCCACCCCTTTTTCCAAGGTATGAAATGATGCAGTATATCCTGCATTGTATAATTTTTGCATATTTGCTTGTGTGAAATATTGATACTTATCTCGAATATCGGCTGGCATATCAATAAACTCAATATTTGCAGGTAAATCAAGCCCCTTAAAACTAGCATTTACAAGGTCTATAAAAGTCCGCGCCTTACCGGTACCTAAATTGTACAATCCATTCTTCGCCATCGGCCAGTTTTCACTGTTTATGGTGTGCAAAATCCAGCCTATTACCGCTACCACATCTTTTACATACACAAAATCACGGAGTTGTTCCCCATCTTTAAATCCTTCTAAGTGACTGCGGAATAATTTTACCACACCGTTTTCTTGAATTTGATTGAAAGCATGCCAGATTACGCTTGCCATTCTTTTTTTATGCGACTCATTGGGCCCGTACACATTAAAAAATTTGAGTCCCGCCCAACTTGGTGGTTGATTAAGTTGACGAACCGCCCATTTATCAAACTCATTTTTACTAATTCCATAAGGATTCAATGGTATCAGTTCATCAAGAATTGTATGGCTGTCGTTATAGCCTTGCTCTCCATTTCCATAAGTGGCTGCACTGGAAGCATAGATCAGTGGAACTTGGTGAATACAGCAGTAATTCCATACATCTTTTGAGTACTCTAAATTCAATTCTTCGTGAATGGCATAATCAAATTCAGTGGTATCCGTTCTAGCACCTAAGTGTATAATGGCCGATAATTTTGGTTTTTCTTCTTCCAGCCAATTGAATAAATTATACCGTTCTACAATCTGTATAAACTGCTTCGACTCCCAATTCTTTCGCTTTTCTTCCACCCCAAAATCATCTACCAAATACAATTGATGGTACCCCTGTTCATTGAGGTATTGAACCATGCAACTTCCAATAAATCCGGCCGCACCTGTCACCAATATTTTTTGTTGCTTGCTCATATATTTATTGAATCATCTTTTCAATGGCTGTATCATAAATTAATTTCCAATCGTTAATACTACCCCATTCCACTCCGTTTACCAGTATATTTCCTTCTGTAACGGCACCCAAAACAGTAGCAGCAATACCTGCTTCTGCACAGCATTGTTGTAATTCATTTAATGCATCTGCATCCACGGAAACCACTACCCTTCCTTGCGCTTCACCAAACCAATAAGCGTCGGCACGGATATCAATGATTGGATTTACCTCAAACCCTTTTCCGCCAGCAAATCCACTTTCTAATAAAGTTATCATCAACCCACCTTCACTACAATCGTGTGCGCTTTTAATTTTATTATCGGCAATCAGCGCACGCACCAATTGTTGCATATTGAATTCTTCATCTAGGTTAAAATAAGGTGCTGGAGAATAAGCAACGCCTTTTATTTTATGCAGGTATTCGCTAGAAGAAATATCATTGTGCTGTTGCCCTATCAAAACAATAATGTCCCCTAATTTTTTAAAATGTAGGGTCATACTTTTATTGGGATCATCTAATATTCCTACCATACCAATAGTAGGGGTTGGATAAACAGGCCCGTCCGGATTTTGATTGTAAAAACTTACATTACCACCTGTTACAGGCGTACTGAATTTTTTACAGGCATCACCCATTCCTGTTACGGCGTGTACAAATTGAAAATAGACTTCCGGATCATAAGGATTGCCAAAATTAAGGCAGTTGGTCACCCCAATCGGCTCTGCACCACTACACACAATATTTCTGGCCGATTCAGCCACTGCTATCATTCCCCCAATATAGGGATTGGCGTATACATATTTACTATTGCAATCTACTGACATTGCAAGTGCTTTTCCAGTTCCCTTAGCCAGTACAATTGAAGCATCACTTGGATGGTTGGTACTCATATTTGCAGCACCCACCATACTATCGTATTGCGTGTAAACCCAACGTTTACTAGCAATATTCGGGAGCTTTATCAATGCTTCTGTAGTTGCTTTCACCTCCGTTGTATCAGCAATATCATCAATATTATATGCATTGATTTTTTCAAAATAAGCGGGCTCTTTGTATTCCCTAGTATATTGGGGGGCACCGCCGCCTAGTACCAGTTCATAAGCTGGAATGGTTGCTTCCAATTCCCCATTCAAATAAAACTTTAGCAGCCCATCATCGGTAACATGTCCGATCGTACTTGCACTTAAATCCCATTTTTCAAAAACTGCCAACACTTCAGCTTCTCTCCCTTTTTCTACTACCATCAGCATACGCTCTTGGCTCTCGCTCAATAGCAATTCCCAAGCTTTCATATTCAGCTGGCGAGTAGGTACTTTTTCCAGATCAATATGCATGCCCACTTCACCTTTAGCACTCATTTCGGCAGTGCTACAAATAATACCAGCTGCACCCATATCTTGCATACCCACTACTGCACCTGTTTCCAGCACTTCTAGGCAAGCTTCCAATAATTTTTTCTCTTGAAAAGGATCTCCTACTTGAACAGCAGGCAATTCTTGTACACTATCATGCGTAATATCTGCACTGGCAAAACTTGCCCCACCAATACCATCTTTACCCGTTGCACTACCCACATAAATTACCGGATTTCCAGTTCCTTTAGCAGTAGCACTCACCATTTTATTGGCTTGCATGATGCCCACACTCATGGCATTCACCAATGGATTGGTATGGTAACAATCTTCAAAATACACTTCTCCGCCAACGGTAGGTACTCCAAAACAATTGCCGTAGTGACCAATGCCTTTTACTACCCCCGCCAGCAAATGCTGTGTTTTTTTATCTTTTAAATTTCCAAAGCGGAGACTATTCATAGAAGCAATAGGTCTTGCCCCCATGGTAAATATATCTCGCTGTATGCCACCCACGCCAGTGGCTGCACCCTGAAATGGTTCAATGGCACTGGGGTGATTATGGCTTTCTATTTTAAATACTACCCCAAAGCCATTGCCCATATCCATCAGGCCTGCATTCTCTTCACCTGCCGCTACCAACATCCTACCACCGTCACGGGGCAGGGTTTTTAACCACTTAATAGAATTTTTGTAGCTGCAATGTTCGCTCCACATTGCACTAAAAGTACAGAGCTCTGTGAAGTTGGGCGTACGTCCCAACTTTTGGATGATTAACTCAAATTCTTCAGCGGTGAGCCGAAGTTGCTGGGCTGTTTTTACCGTAATTTCCATGATGAAGCGAAGGTAAGAAAGTAGCACTAAGCCACCATAGGAAGTTTTGTAAAGAAATCATTCCTATACCTTTCTTATTTTTCCACTGCCAGCAGTGTGTTTGCTCACATTTTTGGCATTACCCGAATAATTAATATTACCACTGCCACTTATATTTGCTTCCAATGTTTCATCGGCATATACATTCACTGTGCCACTTCCGCTTATCTGTACTTCTACATCTTTTGCAATTAATGATGCACAATCCACACCACCGCTGCCACTAATTTGAACTCCCAGCTTGTCTGTCTTCCCCTTTAAAATAATTTTACCACTCCCAGAAATAGCAAGACTTGTAGCTGTAATTCTGTCAAAATCTAAATTATATTACCACTCCCAGAAACCCTAAAAGAAGTATTTCCTTGGTTTCCAAAATCACCACTGCCATTAATATTACCACTGCCAGAAAGGTATAAACCTTCTACCCTTGACATTGCAACATAAATAGTGATTTTTTTATTGTTTCTGATATTGATTTTATTCTTGAATTTTAAAGTCAACTGATTGTTCTCCACTTTTGACTGTATAAGTGGCAATAGATTTTCCTCTCCTTCTAGACTGATACTGCCGGGCTTGCCAAAAGTGAGCACTACATTAAAAGATCCAGAGGAACTGACTGAGGTAAATTCACCCACATTGCGACTGATTTTGGTAAGAACACCATTTCCATCAATTCGCTCGCTATCCCACCATTGTGCAGATAGAGAAATACTGATTAAAGAGAAAATAAATAAATAGACTTTTTTCATTTGTTAATTTTTAATGATTTAGTAATTTCAACTTTGCTTTCAAGCGTTTCTTTATGAAAAACATTTTAAAGCTTCATTTCAAATTGCTTGTTTTAGCTGAAACGATCCTCCATAAAAAAAGTTACAACCTATCTAAAATACCAACCAGCGGGTATTTTATACTGAATTCCAATTCAAATACCTGATAAATAAAGGATTTAAGTAACTTTATAAATAATCCATTCAAACTGATCAATCAACGGTTATGTATCCCAGATCTTTAAAATTAAGTTGCTTTTTTTTATTCTTATTCTCCCTTAATTGCGTAAAAGCACAATACCAATATTTGGGGACTTACTCCGCCGACGGAAAGCCCAATTATTTAGTAGTGCCCGCAGATATAGTGAGTTCGGGATTTAGAAATATGATTGCCACAACATTACCAGAATACCGACCAGTAACTGTTTACAACCCAATTCTTCTTGCCGCAGGCAGAACAGAAACCATTAATTTAACCTGCGCTTCAGATATTTGGATCAGCTTTGTTGATGAAGGTGCTGGCTATACAAATTCTCTTGGCTTTTACACGTTCAACACCGACAATCCCCCAACTACCGCCCCACCATCCAACCAAATAAAAATCATATTTCCCAATGCTTCTAAAACAGGATTTGGGGGAGGATTGAATACTGGCGACAAAGTTTATCTTGGAAATTTTCCTGCAAAAACAGGAATTGGATTTGTGTTAATGACAAATGGATGGGATGGATCAATTGTAAATCCGGGAAATTGGACGCTCTATTCTACCGCTTCATTCAACCCTGAATCAGTTGATTCTCTAAAAAAACATACTGTCATCATCAGAGACTCAATCACCAACCGGTTTATCGTTGGATTTGAAGATATACGAAGAGACACTTCCAGTTGCGACCAAGACTTCAACGACCTGCTATTTTTCGCTACTATTAGCCCATCAAACTGCATTACGAAACTCGATAGTATCCCTATTCTGTCTGAGAATGGCGATATTTCCTTCTCGGGTAATACGGGCGGATTAGAAAGTAAAAGTCTTGGTAATAAATTGGCTAAAAGAGTATTGCAAAAAGTATTAGAAGGCACAAACGGCCCAATTGATTATACAAAAATGGAAGAATTGGGAAATACCCAACAAAAAATAAGAAATACCAGTGTAAATAGTGCACTAAAATTAGCAGATATCATGCCCAGCAGTATTCCTGATGGCAATTACAAGAGTTTTGTAACCACCCCAGATGATATACCCGGCATCACAAATGCAGTAGAAGTTAGAGCAGTCGATTTTACCCAATCCAACACTACAAAAGCGGTAGCTTTTGCTACCAAAACACTTGGCGATGTGTACGATCATACCAAACCAATTTGTGATAGATTAAAAGGTGCTGTTTTGTTGAATGTGGATTATTTCACCCTTAGCGGACTTCAATTTGTTCGCTATATGTTAAAACAAGAAACGGGACATATTGAATATTCCATGAGCTTTTCAGTAGGTAAAAAAACGGGCAGAAAATCATTTTCCTTCCAGTCAAATTGGTTAAACACAGATTTTGTAAAAGAAGATACTTTGTACAACTACCAAGTTTGGGGCGTAGCTCCCTATTTATGTGTGGATATGGCACTTGATATTTTACAAAAGCTGAAAAACATTATGCCAGTAGTACAAATATATCCTACTTCAGCACTTCCTAAAGCTGTTATTAGAAGTGGCTACAGAACTGGATCTACTGTGAATCTATTGGTTAAAAATGAAACAAGTGCAACCAGTGCATATTTTGAAATAGAAGAAAGAGCAAACGAGCTTGCAAAAAATAAAACCAAAAGAATAATTCCCTTCTCCCTAAATCCAAATGCATTATCCAATATTTCATTTCCCATGAATGATACCTATGAAAGTAATATTGCGATGTATGTAAATGGCAAATTACAAGACGTTGTATACATGAGCGATGGACCATGGGATATAGCATATGACTCCACAAAAACAGTTGTTCAGCAATACCAAATCAGCAATGATACTACAAGAAGTTTTTCAGATATCTACCCGATTTTCAGAGATGTACAATTAAAAGCGAGCACAGAAAACTATGTAACCCTATATAAATTATTAAGAGGTGCTGGTGCTGCGCAGGACTTGTCAACTTATAAAACCCTGAACTTTAAAGCAAGTGGCAATACCAATCTGCGTATTACTTTGGTGAAAAATTCAATTACTAATTTTGACGCCCAGTTCAAATACCTAATACCACTTAACAATGAACTTACCAATTATTCCATTGGGTTTGACGACTTTAAATCAAATGATCCAACCCAGAAAATAAATGCAAACGACTTAGTAACCTTATTTTTTTCCTTTGAAACTGGCATAAATAAAAGGACTGATATTGAGGCATCATTAGCCGATATTTCTTTCTCAAAAAAGAGTAAAGATTTTATGGAAAACCTGAACAAGGGAGAAATGCATTTATTCCCTAACCCCGCCACGAATAGTCGCTTCAATGCCAGCTTTAGAAGCGGAACATCTACCACTGTAACTTTAAAAGTAATCAATGGCACAAGTGGGCAACTATTATATAGTAAAATAATCCAAGCAATAAAAGGAGATAATATTGTTCCAATACAACTAGATCAACAAATAGGAAATGCACTCTTACTGATCTCAATTGAAGGCAACGGAATTAAAATTCCAACCAAAAAATTAATCTTAAATTAAGAAGCTAAGCAAATAAAATAACGAGCCTTTTAAACATTAAATTCAATCATGAACTTCACCAGTGCAGCTGGGGAATTTAATTGTAACTTTTGCATAATGTTTTTTCTATGAGTCTCTACGGTATAAATACTAAGGTGTAATTTATCGGCTATTTGTTGGTTGGTAAAAGTCTGTTTTAGGTATAGTAAAATTTCTTTTTCCCGCTTGGTTAACTCATATTTACGCAAAAAAATATCCATTTTCTTAAACGCATCTTCTTGGTCTATTTCTTGGTGAACATGAAAAATGGTATTACCCTCTACTACATTAATAATTGCATTACTCAACTCGTCTTTACTACTACTCTTTAATACATAGCCTTGAGCCCCAGCCTGTTTTGCTTGCTCTACTACTTTTGCATCACTATAAGCAGAGAGCATCAGCACTTTAACCGCTCCAAAAGATTGCTTGATATATTTAATAGTATCCAACCCATTTAAATTGGGCATGTTTACGTCCAGTAAAATTAAATCTATATCTGAGTTTTGGGTAAGTAAGTAAAGCAACTGTTTTCCGTCATTTGCAATTCCTGCAATAACAAATCGGTCGTTGCCACTGAGGATCATTTTCAGCCCCTCTACGAATAGCGGATGGTCGTCCGCAATCATTATTTGTATCTTGTTTTCCATATTATAATACTCTAATATAGGTTATTTTATAGGAATGAACATTGGACCCGCAAAACAAGGATAAGTTTTAATTTTATAAGTCCCATTTTCATAGTAAGTTTCTGCCCAGCAGTACTTGGATCCTGGCGTATCATCATTTTTCATTTGTGGCACATACCACAGTACTAGATCAGTATTTACAACGGATTCAGCAATGGGTTCCATGAATTTTTCAGGCCCCTGCCGATGGTCGGTATTGCAGCAAGGCCCAATCGTTACCAAATCAGCCTCCCCCTCGTCTTTGTCCAAATGATTTTTAGTAATATAAAAAAAAGCCTGATCCCCTCTTCCACCGTCATTAAACTGACCCTTTCCAGGTTCAATATAAAAGCCTGCGGTTTCTCCTGTGTTAAGCCTATATTGGTACCCATCTGGATGATAGCGAGTGGATGCAGTTTGTAATTGCCATTGCTCAGTTTGCCAAAGCTTCCAGTCACTATTATTCCATTCATAAAGCGACTGATTATTGCCCGCAAAAGCAATTCGGAATACGGGTCTATATATTCCATTATTCCCACAACCCCTACCTATACTGGCACAACTAACCCTAAATCTGCCATCGTTGTAAAAAAAATAACGCTGTGCATAGCTGTAATTGCAAGGGCCAGGCCAGCGCTCACTAAAGAATTGTTGCTCAAGCATAAATCCCACTTCTTGATTGCCTTCCATTAAAGCTGCAATTTTAGGTGGTTCGGTAGCTATTACTGCTGCTTGACTAAAAATGGGGCACCCAACAGCATCGCTGTAGCCAAACCCATCGGTACCAGAGTAACTTACATGCCAATCCACCAGCTTAGCATTGTTTAATATTCGTTGGTTTTTGAACATCACATTTTGAATCATTAACCCATCGGAAGCGGTGATAATATAATCCATTTTCCAACCTTTTTGATCGATACTATTTATTTTTTCACAATAGCAATCGGCAACGGTTTCATTCTGTAGTCTTCTTTCTGTAACCACTATTTTATCGGCATCTTTTCCAGTACTGGTCCACCTCAATCCCACCAAACGATTGTCCGTTAAATCAACAATGGCCCATAAAGCTCTATCGCCTTTTACAAAAGTGGGCGCCACACATAAATGTTGAGAACGCTCACACTTAGTTCTATTTAAAGCAGTTTTTGTGCTAGCCATAATAGGCATATTAGCACTTGGTTTATATCCCAATGCTTTTTCTACTTCAGGAGCCTGAATGGCAATATTAATTGCCAGCTCAACCAAGTTTGAAGGAATATCAGGTTGCGTATCGGGGTAGTGATCTACGCTGACCATCTTTTGAGTGAAAATATTTACCAACCCAATGGTTGTAAGATTAAGTGCATAATTATACATCTCCACCCGCATTAAAGTGCCTGGCAGTGCAGTAATTCCTTTTCTAATATCTCCCGGCCTTGCTGGGAAAATACCAAAGATTTCATTCCACAATGGTTGCTTTGTAGTTCGATCAAAAATATAGCGCGTAAAAAAGCTATCCGATATTGCAATTTGCTGCGCAAGTATTGTGTTTTCATCTTTCCGATCAAGCAATAGTTTCACCGGCAAAGCTGCTTGTAATAAAGTGCGTATTTGATTTTTCCTTGCTATTATAAAAGCGGCAGTATCCATCAAATCATCAGCTCCTAAGTTGCTACCATTGGCTGCGAGATAAACACTATTTGTGGTTATTTTTTTTGATGAATTTTTCGATTTTTGTGCATTAATATCAGCATTAAAAAACAGCAATACCCATAAAATATAGAATAAAATTGAGCCTCGCATTATATAATTAGTTAAAAGGGTTCAATAAATTTTTTCTTTGTAAAAAACTGGTATCGGTAAACGCGTCTAGAAATGAAATCAATGCCAGCCGCTCTTCATCACTTAAAATAAATCCATTAATGAGTTTACTTTTATAACGATTGTATTTTCCATCTCCAGCCAAAACTCCTGCGGCAATTTTTCTCCCACCTCTCTCATAAATCCGAATCAATTCATCAATGGTAGCAACCGATCCATCATGTGTATAAGGAGCTGTTAATAAAATATTACGAAGGGAAGGTACACGAAAAAAACCTTTGTCGGCTATATTTCCCGTTAGCATAAACAATCCTTCGTCAGCATCAGGATAAGTATTATTGCCATTAATATTATAGAGTCCCGTATTGGCATAGACTGGTTTTAGAGGATTCGTTTGTTGCCAAATATGACAAGAGCCGCAAGCTAATTTTTCAGAATAAAAAAGTGACATGCCTTTTTGTGCTTGTTCATTTAACGCTGGTTTATCTCCATTTAAAAAAGCATCATAAGGTGCATTAAAAGATACCAACTGATTTTCAAAAGCAACAATAGCAGTAAAAATATTTTGAATATTTACGGGTTGTTTTTGAGAGGGGAACGCTTTTTTAAAAAGCCGTTGATATACTGGTGAATGTAAAAACCGCACCATTAATTCTTTGTCGTTTTTTTGCCATCCTAATTCTTTCGGAGCATCGTTAAAAAAAGGGAATATCAATTGTGATTCAAAACGGTGAATGCTGCTATCCCCCCAAGTATAAGTAGTTAAAAATTTAGTGTTTATTAAAGATGGAGCATTCCTTCTTACTGCATAGCCATCAGCACCAGAAGATCTACGATATCCGTCTGAAAAAGCATATTTAGGATCGTGACAAGAGCTGCATGATTTGGTATTATTATAAGATAGTTTTGTGTCATAAAATAAAAACCTACCCAATTCAATTTTAGCAGATGATGTAATGTTCACACCAGAAGAGTACAAATCAATTTCTGCAACTGCAAAGGCAGTGAACAAAACAATTAATACAACAACTTTAATAGGCTTCATAATAAGTGTTATTGGAAATTGATCAGCACCCATTTTTTTGTTTTTGCATCCCAATTAAATGTATAAATGGTTTCTGGTTTTTCTCTTTGAGCCTGCAAATTATAATTAAATGCCACCCCATTAATTTGCAACTGGTTGCCGATAAACCTTATTTTTCTAGCTTTATCATCGCCCCTTGGACCATATCCATCCAGCGACAATTCTTCACGCAAACTCTTACGAATCAGTTTCCCCAATTTATTAATAACAGCAGAGTATATAGATCCATTTCTTGTTTTTGCAAAATACAATCGCTTTCGATTTTGTTCATCTATTGCCACCGCCAATCCCATTACATCTATCCCCTTCAAAGTATCTACTATTTTTTTTGTACTAGATTGAATTAAATAAATCATACCACGCTCATGATATCTATCGGAACCTGCAACACTAGCGGCAACGATTATATCTGCAGTGCAATCGTAAGTAATTCCCAATAAACCGTACGGGTTATTCACTGAAGGTTTTGTATGGAAGGGGAGATTTAACCATGCATTCATTATACCAGTATTTGCATCTATCTGATAAATGGTATTCAATTTATTTGCGTCGTTGTAAAACATAGAAATCAATGGGGCAGGAATGGCATAAGTGTTACCCCGAATATCAAAACTAATGGTGGAGAGATAGCCCGCAGTTTCCCAACTCGGATGCTGATAATAAGATTTTCTTATGCTGCTACTTGTAGGAACTGATTGCCCTATTTTTCTTTCAAATTCTACCAATACAATTCCCATGGTCTTTTTTTCTACAGTACTGAATCCAGTCCACAACGGATCAAAACCCAAGGTTTTAATAAATGGGGGCTCTTTTTGGCAAGGCTTTATCTCCTGCTGGGCTTGCAAAAATTCAACGGAAAATATTGATAATAAAAAACAACTGATTGATATAAAATTTGATTTTCCCAAAATGACAATATTTTATAGCGCTTTTTTATTATATGTATTGATGATAGCAGGACAATAATAACGAAAAACAAAGAAAGGGTTGTGGATTGATTCATGAGAAAGGCAATTGATCCGTGATTTTTCATGAAAACCCGTACAAAGTCGTTGGTATATTTGAATTACAGCTGTTTTTTTTTGAATAAATAGGCTTAAAATTAACATATTCGCATATCTTTACTCGTCTAGTTGGGTCTAATCCGCTAATTCCAAAATTGGGACAAATAATAAAAGTGGGTTGCTTCGCCAGAAAAAAAAATAAATTAGTCACTTTTCAATCGTTGTATATGCGAAAATTTTACACTACTCCCCACATCAGTTTCCAAAACGCAAAACAATCATACTTAATTGTATTGTTTTTGCTGATTGCACAATCTTTTATAGGATTGGATGGTATTGCTCAAATAAGCGGTACTGTTTATCGCGATTTTAATGGGAATGGAGCCAAGAACAATGGCGCTGGGTACAATGAACCAGGTGCTGCTGGTGTAACCGTGAAGGCGTACAACGCTGCGGGTACAGTATTGGGTACCACGGTCTCTGCTGCAAATGGCTCATACAGTTTTACAGTAGGCCAGGTTCCAGTTGCCACTAAAGTTCGTTTAGAGTTTAGTGGTTGGCAGAGTGCTGACTTCCCTGCTCCTACTGGATTGAATAATAAATCAAGTGTACAATTTGCTACTGCACCGAATGCAACGGCTGACTTTGGGATTAATTATCCTGGAGATTATATAGACAACCTAACTGCAAGAGTGATTTTACCAGCTTACGGCAACGGAGACAACCAAGCAAATACGGGCAACTGGTATGACGCAAAAAATCATGATGCTGTATATGCTTTTGATTATGGCAGTGGTACCGCCGCCAATATTTTAAGTGATATGGGGCAAATTGGTGCTGTTTGGGGAACTACCTATCATAAAAAAGCTGATAAATTATTTTATGCTGCGTTTGTAAAGCGACATGTTTCGGTTGGACCGCTTGGTTTGAATGGAATTTATGTTACAACTGGTGCAAAAGCAGTGACTAATAAAACAAATACTGCCGGTTTTGTTAACCTAAACGCTGTTAATCCTTCATTCAATGCAGGAACTTTAGCTGGCAGAAGTTTTGCACCCGGTAATAGTGATAAAAGAAATGCCAACAGAGATGATATGACTGGTGGAAACGTTTTTACCGAAGTAGGTAAAAAAGGTATTGGTGGAATGACCATTTCAGATGATGGAAGGTATTTATACATCATAAATTTAAACGATCGCAGATTGTGGAGAGTAGATATAGGATTAAGCGGAACCGCACCTACCCTTGCTTCTCAAATTGTATCTTATAATACTTTTCCCGTTGCAGAAGGCAATAGTAGTTTTAGACCATTTGCCGTTAAATTCTATAAAGGCTCTATTTATATTGGAGGTGTTTTAGATGGTGTAAAACCAGACAACTCTTCTGTAAACAGGGCTGAGCTAAAAGCACTTGTTTTAAAAGTTGATGCCACCGTTGTACCCGGTTCTGCTAGCTTTACAACCGTATTAGATGCTCCCCTGACTTTTAATAGAAGAGCGAATATGAATACTGGTTTTGGTGTAAATAGAAACTCGAATTATATAGATCCAAATGGTACAGTTTTAGCTGCAACACTGTGTCAAGGATCATGGCACCCATGGGCGAGAACTTTCTCAGAAGTGGTAATCCCACCGGGATCGAATAAAATTATTTATCCTCAGCCTATGTTGAGCTCCTTAGATTTTGATCCCTCTGATGGATCTATGATTCTAGGCATCACAGATAGAACAGGTCATCAGGCTGGAAATGCAAATTATGCTCCAACCAGTATGGGGAACAATACCTTATATACATCTAATGCCGCTGGAGATATCTTAAAAGCTGCGAATAATGGAACATACAGCACGTTTACTTTAGAATCTAATGGTAATTGTGGAAGCAATACAACCAATGGTGCAAATAATAATGAAGGACCTGGAGGTGGGGAATTTTATTTTACTGATCGTTACGAAGCTGGTCAAGGTGGAGTATTGGGCATCGGCAATACTGCCAATGGAACAAATCCTAGTACTTCTCACGAAGAAACAAGTACAGGTAGTATCCTTAATTTTCCCGGAAAAGAATTAATTGCAACTGTTTTTGATCCGATTGATAATTGGTATACTGGTGGAGTTCGTTACTATGGAAACAATGATGGAGTTGCCAAAAATGGCAAGGTCTTGTACCAAGGTCAAGACGCCAGTGTTTTTGGAAAAGCGAATGGACTGGGTGATTTGGAAATTATAACTGCTCCGGCTCCTATTGAAGTGGGAAATAGGGTTTGGTTCGATGCCAATGCCAATGGTATTCAAGATGCTGATGAAGTAGGTATTGCAGGTGTTAAAGTTAGCTTGCTTAAATATGTTGGCCCAGGCTCAGCTCACACACTTGTTTCTCAGGCCACAACTGATGCAAACGGTAATTATATATTTTCCTCTGATGCTAGTAGAACTTCTACTGGCTCTGAAAAATATGGCATCCCCGAAATGCAGCCCAATACTGACTTGAAAATATTTATACATGGTGTTTCAGGAAGTAGTGTTCAAACTCCATTGGTAGGATATGATATAACACTAACTGACAATGGCGGAGCAGATCCAAATGCAGATGAAAGAGATAATGATGGAACCACATTCTCTTTAGATGGAGCTGATATAGGTTCAGCCATTAGCATCAATACAGGTATAGCAGGTGCCAATAACCACAGCTACGATTTTGGATTTGCAACAGCAGGTTCTGTTGGTGGTGGCGGTGGTGGTGGTGTAGAAAGCAAGAGCCTTGGAGATGCCATTGCTATGCGTTTTTACAATAAAACCATCAACAGTGAAAACGGACCAATTGATTACACTAAATTATCTAGGCCTTCTACTACCAACGGAAATATCCGTAGTTACGCTACAGGAAACCAGTTGAAATTAAAAGATATATTGCCAACCAAAGTCGCTAATACCAACTATACTTCTTATGTAAGTACGCCTAACTATTTGGTAGGTATTACCAATGCAAAAGATGTTTTGGCTATTGATTTTGTAGATAAGCAAGTAACCAAAGCAGTATCATTTGGCACAGAAACACTTGGTGAAGTATACAACCACACCAAAGCAATTTGTGATCGTTTAAAAGGATACGAGTTAATTGCTATTCAGAATCTTACCGTAAAAGGAATCAACTTGGTTCAATATAATCTAAAGAATAATGATGGCAATACTGAATATGCAATGAGCTTTATTGTTGGTACTAAAAACGGTCGGAATAGCTATACCATCCAGTCTAACTGGTTGAATAAAGATTATACTATTGATGAAGTAATGTACAATATTCAATTATGGGGAGGATCTCCCAGCTTAGTAGTTGAAATGGCTACTGATATTATTTCTAGACTCAGCGCTGGTATGCCTGTAAATCAAATATCAAATACTGCTGGTCTTCCAAAAGTGTATTTCACTGCTGGTAAAAGAGTAGATGAAAATGTAAGCCTTACTGTAAAAAATACACTTAATGCTACCAATGGTTATCTTGAAATAAAAGACAGAGCCAATGAGCAGTCAACTACATTGGTAACCCGTACTGTACCATTTACAATTGATGCAAATGGTATCAGTAATATCAGTTTGCCAAGCAGCGATTTATTCGAGTCTACTATTAGCTTATATATGAATGGCAAATTAGAAGACGAAGTATTTATGGCAGATGGAGCATGGGGTGTTGATTATAATACCAATACAACCAGTGTTAAATCTTTCAAAGTGACCAACGCAACAGCTTCTTCAACGCTTACTGCTAAAGATGACTTTAAAGTATTCAGAAATGCTGAATTAGTTGGCACTACACCCGACTATTTAACGCTTTACAAACTTTTAAGAGCTGGCGGTAATGGTCAAGACCTCAGTGCTTTCAAATCACTGAAATTTACGGCAGCTGGCAATCGTCCATTAATCATCACACTGGTGAAACAATCTGTTACTAAGTGGGAAGATCAATACAGTCTTACACTGCCTATTACCAAAGAATCTCAGGAATATGTAATTGGATTGAATGAATTTAAATCTAAAGGTATTAATACACCTATCGATGCAAATGATATCAGCTCAATTGTGATTTCAATGGGACCAACTACGGCGAATCAACAAACCGAAGTAAGTTTGGGAATTGGAAATGTTTCCTTTAGTAAAGAAGATATCGGTTATATCAGAAGCCTGCAAGAGAGAACCATGAGTATCTATCCGAATCCAGCCACTGATGCAAGATTCAACGTTAAGTTTAAATCAGACAAAGACTACAACCTTACCCTGAAAGTGGTTGAAGCTGCTACCGGAAAAATATTAATGACCAAAGCTATAAATGCGGTAAGAGGTGAAAACCTTGTACCAGTAGATATGAATAACAACAGCGGTCAGAAAATGTATATCCTAAGTCTTGATGGAGCTACTATTAAATATAAAGCCACTAAAATTGTAGCAGGAAAAAACTAATTGAATATTTTACTAAAAGCACCCATATTGCTATGGGTGCTTTTTTTTGTTCATTATCAGATATTAAATAAAATAAGATATAACGATTTGTCCATAAATTTTACACATTTTATTGTTTTTGGCAGACAAATTTTCGCTCTTAGCCGCAAATAGTGTTATTTTTGTTTTGAAAAAAATAAATTATCATGTCTTTACGATTTAACGCAATCAGCAGCATTTCCAATGAAATGGAGAATGCTGTACCGCAGGCCAGCGCAAAAATTACCGGAATTTTCGGAGAGAATGTTTTTACATTAAAAACAGCGCGCGAATTTCTAAGTGATGACGCATATAAAAGCTTGGTTACCAGCATTCGCGGAGGTAAAAAAATTGATCGAAGTGTTGCCAGTCACATCGCCAACGGATTACGTGCTTGGGCTGAAAGTAAGGGTGTTACACACTTTACGCACTGGTTTCAACCACTTACAGGTACTACTGCTGAAAAACACGATTCGTTTTTTACATTAAAAAGTGATGGAACGGCTATTGAAGAATTTGATGGAGCTGCATTAATTCAGCAAGAACCAGATGCTTCCTCTTTTCCCAGTGGTGGCTTAAGAGCTACTTTCGAAGCGCGTGGATACACGGCTTGGGATCCTTCTTCACCCGCTTTTATTATTGAAATTGGAAAAGGAAAAACTTTGTGTATCCCCACTATTTTTGTTTCATATACGGGGGAATCACTCGACTATAAAGCTCCACTTTTAAAAGCATTAGAAGCCTTGAATAAAGCTGCGGTTGACGTATGCCATTATTTTGATAAAAATGTTACCAAAGTAAGTTCTACCTTAGGATGGGAACAAGAATATTTTGTAATCGATGAAGGTTTGGCAAATGCACGTCCCGATTTAATCCAGTGTGGCAGAACTGTTTATGGCGCTGCGCCTGCTAAAGGTCAGCAATTAGAAGATCATTATTTTGGATCTATACCAGAAAGAGTATATGCCTTCATGCGCGACTATGAACAAGAGTCTTATAAATTAGGAATTCCACTTCGCACAAGGCACAATGAAGTTGCACCATCTCAATTTGAGTGTGCTCCAATTTTTGAAGATGCAAATATTGCGGTAGATCACAATATCCTTTTGATGGATGTAATGGCAAGGGTAGCCAAACGTCACCGCCTTGTTGTATTGCAACACGAAAAACCTTTTGCAGGTATCAACGGCTCTGGAAAACACAATAACTGGAGCATGTCAACCGATACTGGCGTAAATCTTCTGGCTCCTGGTAAAACACCAAAGACCAATTTGATGTTTCTTACCTTCTTTGTAAATACCATCAAAGCCGTTCACGATCACGCTGATATTATGCGCGCTGCCATTGCATCTGCCCATAATGACCACCGCTTGGGTGCTAACGAAGCCCCTCCTGCCATCATCTCTGTATTTGTTGGTCAGTATTTATCTAAAGTATTGGCGGATGTAGAAACTAGGGTCGGTACTAAATTTGATGAGCAAGACGAAGCCATCTTAAAACTAGATTTACACCGCAGTATTCCTGAATTAATGTTAGATAATACAGATCGCAACAGGACTTCTCCTTTTGCCTTCACGGGAAATAAATTTGAATTCCGTGCTGTTGGTTCTTCTGCTAACTGCGCCAACCCGATGACTATATTAAATACCATCATGGCAGATACTTTGAAAAAATTCAAAGTTGAAGTAGATGCTTTAATTGAAAAAGGTGAGAAAAAAGAAATCGCTATTATGCATATTATTCAACAATATATTGTTGCTAGCAAGAAAGTATTGTTTGAAGGAGATGGATACAGCGAGGAATGGCATCAAGAAGCTGAACGCAGGGGATTGCCAAACCTAAAAACCACTCCTATTGCATTAGACGCAATGCTTTCCGATAAAGCAAAAACTTTATTTCAAAGTAATGGAATTTATACGCATTCTGAACTTGAAGCTAGACATGAAATTGAACTAGAAAAATACATCAAGACCGTACAAATTGAAGCTAGGGTTATGGGAGATTTAGCCATCAACCATATTCTTCCTGCAGCAATTAAGTACCAAAATGAATTACTCAAGAATATAAACGGATTAAAATCCGCAGGTCTTGAGTCAACTGCTTACGGCAGCCAATTAAGTATTGTAAAAGAAGTAAGCGAACATATTCAGTTCATTCATACCCAAGTGCATGCTATGGTTGAAGCTAGAAAAGTGGCCAATAATATTGAACATAGCCGTGAAAAAGCAGTGGCTTATGAAAGTATTAAGTCGACTTATTTCGACCAGATTCGCTACCACGTAGATAAGCTAGAACATTTGGTTGATGATGAATTTTGGACTTTGCCTAAGTACAGAGAAATGCTGTTCCTCAGATAAGATTCAGACTAATTTTAAGCATAAAAAAACCTCCTTTAATGGGAGGTTTTTTTATGCTTATTGATCCTTTTGATTATTGCATGGTAAAAGTCTCTAAGAATTTAGTGGTGAAATTCCCTTTCCTAAAATCTTCATTCTGCATCAGTTGTAAGTGAAAGGGAATGGTCGTTTTCACCCCTTCTATTACATACTCACTCAATGCCCTATACATGGTATCTATGGCTTCCTCGCGGGTTTGAGCA
>JANMOT010000043.1:0-68133 GCA_031369485.1 Sphingobacteriia bacterium | reverse complement strand
AATTTGCCCTGCACGTTGGCTATAGAGTCATTGGTTTCTGATGTGAAATGCCTAATCCAAATTTGATTTTCGGTATACAAATATGTTAAATGAATAGCTACAGCTCTCGGTGTACTTCCTCCATCAATATATTCGCTTGGGAGTACTGTATAATCTGAGAATCCAATAAAACCCTCATCTTGGAAATAAAGGTGCTCTTCAGAAAATCTATGTCCCTCAATATCCAAATAATCGCTATTTCTAGCTTGCTTTTCGAATAAATCGTCTAAGCGTATGTAGTTTTTATTCAAGCTTCTAAGAAATCGGTGAAGTGTCCTGTTCTTATTTGGGTCACTAACATTGATTGAACTTATTTCTGCTCTTTCAACTAAACCTCTAAATTCAAAATCTTCTGAACTAATGTCATTTTGGCAAATAACCATACAATTGGAGATTTTGAATTGTGCAATTCTTTCAATTATAAATGCAGCATTGTTTCTATAATGAAATGCAGGAATAAAAACCCCCTCATCAAGAGTGGCTAAATATTCGAGGTAAAAATTGCTATCACCTGCAAGTTCGCCAATTGTTGGGTTGACAATCAAGTATGCTTTTTGACCTTTGTCAAGAAAGACTTTATGAGCTAAAGTTAAATTGTTGTGGGTTTCTTTTACAGGTTCTAAAATTGGAATAATAACTCCTTGAGTTGCTTCTTCAGTAGCTAACTCTCTTAAAGCTATGAGTTCGAATTGCCTTGCCCTTAAAAATGGATAGTACATGATTATTAATATTGAAGTGGGGTCTTGAGTATATCAATCATCTTCTTTTTATTAGTTCGATTCATTTTAAGAGCTAAAAATAGTTGGTTGAATTCTCGGTAATATCTGGAAGATAAAGCTTCATTATCACCTCTTTTTTTAATCTGTGTGATAAAAAGTTTATTTAATTCGATTTTAGGTATTTCGCAAATTAATTCACTGCATATTTTGAATTGGCTGAAACTCGTCATTTCTGGAAGATATCCAAAATGTTTTTTTACAATGGATTTATATTCATTTGTATGTAGAATACTCATTATAGTTTGAGGGTCAATTTCAGGATTATTCAAAGCTTTTCGATTAACTTCAAACGAATTTTCATTACTTGAATTGAAAGTGATTAATCCAATAGTTGAATCATACTTTTCATAGAGGCTGAGTTTAGTTTCAGGAACTATTAGATAAATTTGATTAAACGCTTTCTTATAATTTTCTAGTTGCAAGGGCAATCGAAAATCCGAATCAAATTCTGTTTTTATCTCAAAAACTTTGGAGCAACCATTGAACATAACTAAATCTGCCACGGAATTTCCTACTCTGAATTCGCTAAATATTTTGGAATTATCCTCTCCAATCTCAGAAATAAGCCAATCATTTAAAAATTCATTCTTGAAAATGTATTCGTTCTGATAGTTCAAAGCTAAAACTGAATACACATATTTAAGGTAGTCTAAATATGTTACATTGCTTGATTTAAGCCACTTGTTATCATAGCGTTGGATTTTAAAGTCAATAGAAGTGAAGTCCATTTTTAACCAAGAAAGTACCTCGTTCCTTGAAAACAAGGTCGAATAGTCCCTTAATTGGTTATTTTGATATTTCACTTCAGCTTCCATTAGTTAGTTCGGTTCAAATTTACATTTTTTTATCTTTATCGGGTCGGTTTGGAAGGTAAATCGTCTCAATAGCATTGGCGGTAACAAAGTAAATTTATGCTATTGTAAGCAACCCTCCAAAAAACTGACCTATTGGAAGTTAATGGGTTTGCGTTATACTTTTTGTATTGTTGTAGCGTCAATACAGCTATACATTTTGTATTGTCGCCACCGCCAATCCACTCAAAGCAATTTTTTTGAAGGATTAAATGGTCTATGC
Source organism: Sphingobacteriia bacterium (assembly GCA_031369485.1). Classification (GTDB taxonomy): domain Bacteria; phylum Bacteroidota; class Bacteroidia; order Chitinophagales; family Chitinophagaceae; genus Sediminibacterium. The sequence continues at coordinate 66,241 of JANMOT010000043.1, read as the reverse complement.
AACTTCCATTGAACTACTATTGAGGATGTATTGAGGATACTATGAACATACCACGAAGATACCATGGCTTTACCCCCCCTTGTAACTTTCTAAATAAATAAGGGGTTTTGCCTTACCAGCTTCGGGACTGCTTCGGGACTGGACTGCTACAACCCGCGCTGGCAAAGGAAAATTACGAGGCCGAATCGAACAAGTCCCGAACAAATCAAGGTTCAAGCCCTATAAATGGACTTTTTTAAGGGCTGGTTTTAAAAATGATTTTTCTGGCGGCCCAAACGGCCTATACAACTTCCATTGAACTACTATTGAGGATACCATGAGGATATATTGGGCATATTGTGTACGCCCAATAATTTATCTAAATGAATGTAAATTGGTAATATTTGTTTCTATTCCAACCCCTTCAACCCTTCTTCAATTGCTTCTATTCTTATTTCAGCGTCTGCTTGCTTTTTTCGCTCCAATGCTATCACTTCTGGCTTGGCATTCTGTACAAATTTTTCATTGCTGAGTTTTTTTATTACCGACGCTAAAAAGTTTTGCTCATAGGTTAAATCTTTTAGCAAACTCGCTTTCATTGCAGCAGTATCTAATTGCTTCTCCGATTCTATAAAAAATTTATCCTGCCCAATATTTACAATAATGGTATTGGCAATAGCTGCATCAGTGTACTTTATTTCTGTTGCATTTACTTGCTTTATTAAAATACTTTCTATGGCTTTATAGTTTGCTTGATGGGCAGTTTGTATATGAAGTACAATGCTTTCTTTTGGTTTTAATTGCTGCTTATTTCTTGCGTCTCGTAATGCGCTAATTACGGTTTTTAATAAAGCACCTGCTGCTAATATTGTTGCATTGCTCGGCACTGTTTTTTGTTGTTGCTTCACACAAAGATCGTCCTGCTGATTACCGAGTAGGTGATAAATTTCTTCGGTAATAAATGGCATGATCGGGTGCAATAATTCCATCAACTTTTCAAAAAAGTGAATGGTCTTTTGGTAAACTACTGCATCAACTGGCTGCTCAAAACCTGGCTTTACCCACTCTAAATACCAACTACAGAAATCATCCCATATAAGGGAATAAATGGTTTTAAGGGCTTCACTTAGTTTAAATTGAACCATCTGTGCCTCTACTTCTGCAACCGCTTCATTAAGTCGGTTCTCAAACCAATCAATAGCAAAATCAGCTTCGCCAGTTACTGCGGTCAGCTGTTTATCACCTAGCGACTGTCTTGCTTCCCACATTTTCACCAACTTCAACGCATTCCAAAGTTTATTATTGAAATTCCTTCCCTGTTCTAAAGCTGATTCATCAAATAAAATATCATTACCAGCGGGGGATGCTATCAAAATGCCAAATCGAACGGCATCTGCACCATATTGATCTATTAATCCGAGCAAGTCAGGTGAATTGCCCAAACTCTTACTCATTTTCCTGCCCAATTTATCCCTCACAATGCCTGTGAAATAAACATCGTTGAATGGTTTGGCTTGTTGGTACTCATAACCTGCCATTATCATTCTTGCCACCCAGAAAAAAATAATCTCTGGTGCCGTTACCAATGTGCTAGTAGGGTAGTAGTAGGCTGCTTCTTTATTGCCAGGATGCGACAATCCTTTGAACACTTCAAATGGCCATAGCCAGCTAGAAAACCAAGTATCTAGGCAATCTTCATCTTGTTTTAAATCGTTCAACTGAATAGCTAAATCAGGGTATTGTTCTTGCAGTAACACCAATGCTTCTGCTGCTGTTTTGGCTACTGCAAATGATCCATCAGGGGCATACCAAGCAGGTATTTGATGTCCCCACCAAAGCTGTCGGCTGATGCACCAATCTTTAATATTTTCCATCCAATGACGGTACAAATTCTTGAATTTGGCTGGGTGAAAATGAATTTCATCCTCCATTACCGCCGATAAAGCTGGTGCAGCTAATTGCTTCATACTTACCCACCATTGTAGGCTAAGTCTCGGCTCAACAACCGCATCTGTTCTTTCGCTGAAACCTATCTGATTCTGATATTCTTCTATCTTTTCAATATGCCCTGCCGCTTCTAAATCTACCACAATTTTCTTTCTCACTTCAAAGCGATCTATGCCCGCATAGCCAGTTGCTGCTTCACTCATGGTTCCATCATCATTCATGGTATCAATAATTTCCAAGTTGTATTTCTGCCCCAACTGGTAATCGTTCATATCATGTGCTGGTGTTACTTTTAATGCGCCTGTGCCAAAATCAAGCGTTACATATTCATCGGGAATAATTTTTATTTTCCGGTTGATCAACGGCACATATGCGTATTTACCATGCAAGTGTTTGTAGCGCTCATCGTTGGGGTTTACGCAGATAGCCGCATCGCCCAATATTGTTTCTGGTCGCACCGTGGCGATGGTGATATAAGAGACGGTAGACGGTAGCTCTTCTTCTAAAAAATATTTTATATAATAGAGCTTACTCTGTACTTCTTTGTAAATAACTTCCTCATCACTCAGCGCCGTTTTTGCTTTTACATCCCAATTTATCATCCGCTTACCGCGGTAAATATGTCCCTTCTTATACAGGTCTATAAATACATTCATCACCGAATTATAATAGTCAGGATCCATGGTAAAAGAAGTACGATTCCAGTCGAGACTGCAACCTATTTTCCTCAGTTGTTGCAAAATAATTCCGCCATATTTTTCTTTCCATTCCCAAGCATACTCTAGAAATTCGCTTCTGGTTAACGACGATTTGGTAATGCCTCTTTCTCGCAACATACCTACTACTTTGGCTTCTGTTGCAATAGAAGCGTGATCAGTGCCCGGAACCCAACAAGCATTTTTTCCTTGCATGCGCGCACGTCGCACAAGAATATCTTGAATGGTATTATTGAGGCAATGACCCATATGTAAAATTCCAGTTACATTAGGTGGGGGAATAACTACGGTATATGATTCGCGACCATCAGGTTTACTAGAGAAATAGTCTTTTTCAATCCAATATTCGTACCACTTAGATTCTATTTCGTTGGGGATATAGTTCTTGCTCAGTTCCATTTTGTTGCCCATAATAGGCTGTTTGGCTTTATTGATAAAGCAGCAAATTTAAGGAATAGGAAGGAGCAATAAATAAAAGCTTATAATTTATGATAGAGTATGGATGCAGTATTACCAGCTAGAAATAAGCTCGGTTTTTTCAGAAATGGACTCCGATAAAGATGGTGCGGCTATAATACATTCCAATTTTTCCAGTTCCTGATCCACATTTATTTTATGGGACAAGCAAATTTGTGTGGCTTTTTCCTGTACTTTTTTTCGTAAAATCTTGGCCGCTTTTTCGGGCGTATCACAAGCAGAAATATTAAAAGCAAAAAATACGACCATCAAAATACGGAAAATGATGTAGTGGTTTTGTAGGTTGATTGTGTTTTGCATACAATACAATAACGTAGGTTGAAAAAAAATGTTACACCCTTAGGAGTAGTTTTTTGACTATTAGTTGTAAAGTAGCCGTAAATATTACATTTATTATAATTTCTTTTAGAATAATTTAACTCCACGCCATTCCAAGTAAGAAAGCAGCGCAATAAAAAAGAATAAAACAGCTACAATAGCAGCATTTCTCATATTTTCACTTAAAGTGAAATGATTTTTAGTTTGTTCCATACCAATCGGGGGATTTAGGTGGAAAATAAGGTTATATATTCGCTTATTACCCTATTTTAGAGGCACTTTAAAGCACCCTAAATAGGCAGAACAATCGAACCTTTACAAGATAAATAATATAAATGATATTTACTGTAGTAATTTATTAAAATGATGCGCTTTGCGGTAGTAGATATAGAAACAACAGGTGGTTTCCCACAGCAACACGGAATAACCGAAATTGCCATTGTACTTCACAATGGAACGGAAATAGAAGGTCGCTTTGAAAGCTTGGTTAACCCCTTCCAGCCAATTCCTCCTTTTATTGTAGGCATGACTGGTATTACCAATGCAATGGTAATGGCTGCGCCTTCCTTTGCCGATATTGCCCCTAAAATCTTTCAATTACTCAGTAATAGGGTATTCGTTGCCCATAATGTAAATTTCGATTTTAGCTTTGTAAAACACCATCTTCAACAAAGTGGGTTTGATTTACAAACACTTAAACTTTGTACCATAAGACTTAGCCGCAAGGCTTTTCCGGGTTTCCCCAAATACGGCCTGGGGCATCTCTGCCGCCAGCTTAATATACCCATATATAACCGCCACCGTGCCGGTGGAGATGCATTGGCAACCGCCGAAGTGCTTGATTTGGTCTTAAAAAACAATGGAGGTATTCTTATCAAAGAAATGCTGCAAAAAGAACATAAAGAATATTTACTTCCCGCTAATTTGCCTAAACATTTTATCAACCAATTACCCGCCACGCCTGGCGTATACTACTTTCACAACAATAAAGGCAAAGTGGTTTATGTAGGAAAAGCTAAGAATCTGAAAAAAAGGGTGGTGAGTCATTTTTCGGGACTCGATACCAGCCGTAAACGGCAAGATTTTATTCGCGAAATCTATACCATTAGTCACGTTGACTGCCCCACTGAATTTATTGCTTCTATTTTTGAGAGTATTGAAATAAAGCGACTCTGGCCTGCCTACAATAAAAGTCAGAAAAGATATGAGCAAAATTGGGGTATTTATGCTTTTGAAGATGCTCGTGGATATTTGAGACTGGCAATAGATAAAAAACATAAGCAAACCCAGCCCATTGTTGCTTTTTCCTTGTTGGTAGATGCTCATCGTGAGTTATGGCGACTGGTGAAGTCATTTGAATTGCATCCATCACTCTGCTTTTTAGATAAATCTATACCCGATGAATTGCCCGAAATAGAGCACTACAATCGTCAAGTAAAACAAGCTTTGGCTTTTATTGCCGCAGAAAAAGAAAGCTTTATTATTTGTGAAAAAAAGACGGCAATCCTGGTTGAAAAAGGAAAATTCATAGGTATGGGGGAAGTGGATACCCAATTTTCGGAAGAACCACTGCACCCAGATCATTTTGAATCACTCAAATTGGAGGTGACTCCCTATGCCGAGAATGAAGTGATTAAGGGAATGATTCGAAAATATACCGAACGCTATCCTGCTAAGATTGTTAGAATTAGCTACTTTCGCAGCCCTTAAATTGAATAGATATATGTCTTTTGCCCCAATCATTGCTGCTAAGCTTGGCATTCGTGTTGCCCAAATAGAAATCGTATTAACCCTTTTGCTGGAAGGATCTACCATCCCTTTTATTGCTCGTTATCGCAAAGATAGTACGGGCAATTTAGACGAGGTTCAGATACAACAGATACAAGATGAACAGAAAATAATTCAAGCATTTACCGAAAGAAAGGTTTTTATTGAGAAGACCATTGTTGAACAAGGTAAAATGACGGAACAATTACAGGCAAGAATTAATGCAGCAAGCACTTTACTGGAACTGGAAGATATTTATTTGCCTTATAAAGTAAAGCGTAAAACCAAGGCAGTGGTAGCAAGAGAGCATGGATTAGAGCCGCTTGCCAACTTTCTTTTGGAGCAAGGTATTGGCTCTGTTGAAGCAGAAGCTGCAAAATATTTCAATGAAAAAATAACTACCATAGAAGAAGCACTGCAAGGTGCAAGAGATATTATTGCAGAAAATGTAAATGAAAATGCAGCTATACGTGCTAAGCTGCGCAAGATTTTTGAGGATCAAGCCAATTTGCAAAGTAAAGTACTGACGGATAAAGAAACGGAAGCCATTAAATACAAGGACTATTTTGATTTCTCAGAACCCATTCATAAAATTCCATCGCATCGGATTCTGGCCATACTCCGTGGTTTTTTAGAAGGGTTTTTGCGGATGAATATTGCGCCCACTGAAGAAGATGCTTTGTATGCTATTGAAGAAGCATATATAAAGGGAATGAGTCCCGCTTCAGATCAACTGCGCAAAGCCATTAAAGACGCCTACCGTAGAATGTTACAACCGAGTTTAGAAACAGAGTGCAGAACAGCACTAAAGCAAAAAGCCGATGAGGACGCTATTAATGTATTTGCCGAAAATTTACGACAGTTGCTATTGAGCGCCCCACTGGGTAGTAAGAAAGTGCTGGCCATTGATCCCGGTTACAGAACTGGCTGCAAAGTGGTTTGCCTTGACGAGAATGGTGAGCTTTTAAAGACCGATTTAATTTTTGTTCATGAAGCAAATCGACTCTACGACAGCGAATACAAAATTAAAGAGCTGGTAAAACAATACGGTATTCAAGTATTTGCAATTGGAGATGGAACTGCGGGCAGAGAAACCGAACAGTTTATAAAAAAGATGAACCTGGGATTACCAGTTTTTTTGGTGAATGAAGATGGCGCATCCGTATATTCTGCATCTGAAATAGCGAGGGCAGAATTTCCCGATTACGATATTACCGTGCGTGGCTCTGTTAGTATTGGAAGAAGGTTGATGGATCCTTTGGCTGAGTTGGTTAAAATTGATCCCAAAAGTATTGGGGTAGGGCAGTACCAACACGATGTAAATCAATTTAGGCTGAAAGAAAAACTAGATCAAACCGTTGTGAGCTGCGTAAATACAGTCGGGGTAAATCTCAATACCGCCAGTAAGCAATTACTCAGTTATGTAAGCGGAATTAATGAGTCGGTTGCAGAGAATATCATTAAGCATAGAAAAGAATTAGGGAGATTTTCTTCTCGCAATGAATTGTTGAAAGTGCCTCGTTTGGGCGCTAAAGCTTATGAACAGTGCGCAGGATTCTTACGCATTCCTGCTTCAACACATCCACTGGATGCAAGTGCTGTTCACCCCGAAGCTTATGCCATTGTAGAAAAAATGGCTGCTGATGTTCAATCCAGCGTAACCGCATTAATTGGGAATGAAAATTTGTTGAAATTGATTGACACCAAAAAATATACAACCGATCAAATTGGAATATTGGCATTGAATGATATTGTGAAAGAGTTACAGAAGCCAGGTCTTGATCCTCGCAGTGAATTGGAACAGTTTGAGTACGCAAATATTTATAAAATGGAAGAAGTAACCGTTGGGCTAGTGCTTCCGGGAATGGTGACCAATCTTACCCGTTTTGGAGCTTTTATTGATATAGGGGTGAAGCAGGATGGACTGGTGCATGTAAGTGAAATTGCCAATAAATATATCAGTGATCCGAGTGAGGTTCTAAAGCTGGGCCAAAAAGTACTGGTAAAAGTATTGGAAATAGATTTGGTTCGGAAGCGCATTGCATTGTCAATTAAACAGACCGAGACTACAACACCCACAAATGCAGTCAATATCAATGCAGCCAAGCGTTCTTCATCCTCCAATTTCAATGCTTCAAAAAGAGCCAATGATCAGCCAGCAGACCTAAGCAATATGAATGTAAACGATGCCTTACAGGCACTGAAAAAAAAGTTTGGTAAATAGCTGTACCTTTCATCCACTTAAATAGTATGGGATTATGATTAGAATAATGATTATTACAGGCATATTATTATCAGAAATAGCAGCAGCACAAACCCCAGTAAATCCTGTAATTAGTAAATACGGGACTGTATTTGAAGTGCCGTTTGCAGTTGCAAATACAGGTTCAAAATCTACTTATAAAATATTGGTTGATATAGTATCACTCAATGGGTCTCCTTGTTGGGAAATTAATGAGTCAATCGATAATATTGCCCGAATCATCAACCTGCATGCATTGGCGGGTGTTTCAAAAGAAAAAATAAAACTGGCAGTTATTATTCACGGTCCTGCAATAATGACCATACTTAATGATGAAGCCTATAAACAAAAATTTGGAGTAAGCAATCCAAACCTTCCTATTTTTACTGCTTTGAAAGAAGCGGGGGTTGAGTTATTTGTATGCGGACAAACCATGTTTAAAAGAAAGGTTGACTTGAAGGATATAATACCAGAAATTTTACCTACTATCTCTGCCATTACTACCATTACCAATTATTCGGCTAAGGGATATACCGTACTAAAATATTGAGATTTTTTTTGAACCACCATCACCAGCGCTTCCTGTATTCGCTATTTATTAAATTATGAACCAGACTATATTAAATAAAATCGGCATCACTGCATTGAACAGTATGCAGCTTGCAGCAAGGGAAGCGATTGTGCAACACAAACACGTATTGCTATTATCACCCACGGGCTCTGGTAAAACGCTTGCTTTTTTATTGCCTTTACTCGAAAACCTAAATCCCAAATCTAAACAAGTACAAGTATTGATATTAACACCATCTAGGGAGCTGGCCATACAGATAGAACAGGTATGGAAAAAAATGTCCACGGGCTATAAAATTATTTGTGCTTATGGTGGGCATGATATGCAAGAAGAAATTAATAGTCTCGTAGAGCCCCCTGCAATTATGGTAGGCACACCGGGTAGAATTGCTGATCACCTCAAGCGAAGAACTTTTGACGCTAAAAGCATTCATATTTTTGTTTTTGATGAATTTGATAAATCATTGGCACTCGGCTTTGAAGCCGATATGGAATATATTACTCGTGTATTAAAGCCTACGGTACAAAAATTATTTGTGTCCGCAACCGCATCTATTGCCATCCCCGCTTTTGTAGAACCAGAAGAAAAAGAAATATTGAATTTTTTACAGCACAATGAATCATCGGTAGCGCTGGACTATTACTTGGTAAGATCTGCCGAAAAAGATAAAGTTGAAACCCTTTACCAATTATTGTGTAACCTAGATAATAAACAAGCTTTTATATTTTGTAACCACCGAGAAGCAGTAGAAAGAACGGGGACTTTGTTGGCAGAAAAAGGCATTCCAAATACTACTTTTCACGGTGGCATGGAACAAATGCAACGCGAGCAGGCACTGATCAAATTCAGGAATGGAACTGCTAAATACTTGATAGCTACGGATCTTGCTGCAAGGGGATTGGATATTCCTGACATTGAACATATCATTCACTACCACTTACCAGTAACAATGCCGGAGTTTACCCATCGCAATGGAAGGACTGCAAGAATGCATGCAAGTGGGCATATTTACCTGATTTTACATGATGAAGAACAGTTGCCCAAGTATTTAGATGCAGATCCTATTGAAATGAATTTGTTAGCCAATGCCCCTAAACCCAGTGCTTCTAACTGGGCGACAGTATATATAAATGCAGGAAAAAAAGAGAAATTAAATAAAGTAGACATTGTAGGTCTTTTTATGCAGAAGGGAAAACTCACCAAAGAAGAGCTCGGATTGATTGTAGTAAAAGACCACAATTCTTTTGTGGCCGTAAAGAAAAATAAACTCGCTGGTTTATTAAAATTGGTTCAGCCAGAAAAAATTAAAGGCAAAAAATTTCTCATTTTGGAAGCAAAATAATATATTGCTTTAGATTAACATGAATAAACTAAGATATATCTTACTACAGATGGTCTGTTTTTCTTGTATTGCTGTTATTGCCACTGCTCAGTCTTCACCCCAGAATGAGTTGGAAAAAGAGAAATCTATTTATACCCTTGTACAGCAATACCTGAGAAAATATAAACAGGATCTGAACAATGCTATGGATCAAAATGATTATGCGGCATCTATTGCCAACCTTAATCAGATTCTTCTATATGAGCCCAATAATGGGAAGGCACTCTATATCCGTGCCCGTGGATTCGAAAATATAGGTCTCTACGAAAGAGCTGTTTTTGATTTTGATCAAGCCCAACTGGTTGGCTATAATGATCCACAGCTTTATTACTATTTGGCGCGATTGGAAATAAAAGCAGGGTTGGGCAAAGAGTCCTTTGAATCTTTTAATGAATTTTTCAAGGCACAGCCTTCAGAAATTTATAAAAAAGAACTTCGGTATGAAAGAGGAGTCGCTGCAAAAATGGCTAAGGAATACAAAGCCTGTGTAGAGGATATGAGTTTTGTAATTGAAGAGGGAAAGGATGAAGCCGATGCCTATTTTAATAGGGGTGTCTGCTTTACAGAACTCAATATTTTAAAGGAAGCCAAGCTCGACTTTAAAGAGGCTGTTCGCCTAAAGCCTGAACTCCGCAACCATTGGTATTATATTACATACGACCGAATTTATAAGAATAACTGTAAGCTGCCTTTGCATCAAAAACTAGAAGCTGCAAAAAAACAATTCAAAAAAGCCGATTATTTTGATGCATTTATTGAGGCGCAGAATGGATTAAAATGCTACCCAAATAACAAAGATTTGATGGTGGTTCAACTTCATGCTATGCTTACACAGATACCTGCCTATTATGATGAAACAATTGTGTTTTATCAAGATCTTGTAAAACAGCATGGTGTGGATACTGAACAACAGCAAAAAATGGATAGTGCAATTGCCTCCAGAAAACAAATATCTGTATCTGATCGTGCTTACGATAGTCAATACCAACATCAGTTTGAACTTCCTAAACGGCACCGTTCTGTTGCTGAATATAAATTATTAATAGAAGAGAAAATAAATCAACAGAAAGATTTAATAACAGCATTGGAATGGGCGAATAATGCACTCCGGCTTGAGCCTAAAAATATTGACCTGTTGGTATTGCGCGCTAAAGTATTCTTACTCGTGAACCAGCCTTTAGGAACTGCGCTTGCTTGGAGAGATGCTAACCAAGCACTTAAAATAAAGCCTTTTTTTGAGGCGGCAGAACTGATTAAAAAACAAGTAGCAGACAAAGAGATAAGTACAGTTGCAGCCGCAGAATTAAAATAAGCAGCATTCACTTCACTTCTTTTTATAAACTTAAAAGCGTATTTTCATTTATTAAATACCTGCTATGAGAATTGTTCCATTCATGCTTTCAGCCATTTGTACCGTAGGATTGGTAATTGTGTTAAACAGCCAGCATAAAATAGGGACTGGTAAAACACCCCGTCTCGGTTATTTTCTTTCTCCTCAACATGGTTTTTGGCAAAATGCAGAGTCAGTAAACCAAAACTATAATGATGATATAAAATTGGAGGGTTTGGAGGGTAAAGTTGAAGTATATATTGATGATCGGCTTGTGCCTCATATTTATGCCGATGATGACAACGATGCATATTATGTTCAAGGATACCTGCACGCGAAATTTCGGTTATGGCAGATGGAATTTCAAACCCATGTAGCAGGGGGTAGGTTAAGTGAAATTGTTGGAGAAGATAGAGTAAGCACCGACCAATATTTTAGGCGACTGGGCATGGTATATGGCGCTGAGCGTTCAGAAGCATTTGTTGCTGCCAATCATCCAGCAATGAAAACCGCAATTGATGCATATGCAAAAGGCGTGAACGCTTATATTAAATCACTTAAGCCAGAAGAAATTCCTTTCGAATACAAATTACTCGATTATAAACCCGAAGCCTGGACTGCGCATAAAACCTATTTATTTCAAATGTTTATGGCTTTTGATTTAACAGGCAGGGGAGTGGCAACCGACTTGCAAATGACCAATGCAAGAAACTATTTCGGGTACGATGATTTTGATAAATTATACACCAATGTGCAAGATTCATTGGATCCCATTATACCTCGTGGCACTGCTTTTACAACCGCTTCTACAATACCAAAAACTCCATTAGATATTGATTCAACATACCTTAAAAAATCAGGTCCTGAAAGCACCACAATACCCCCAATTGTGCCCGACAAAAGCAATGGCAGCAATAACTGGGCAGTTGCTGGTAGTAAAACCGCTTCTGGTCGCCCCATTCTTTGCAATGACCCTCATTTAGGTTTAAATCTTCCATCGCTTTGGTATGAAGTGCAGATTTCAACGCCTACCCATCAAACTTATGGCGCCAGCTTCCCAGGTTCTCCTGCAGTAGTAATTGGGTTTAATGATAGTATTGCTTGGGGTGTAACCAATGCAGGTAGAGACGTGCTGGACTTTTATGATATGAAGTTTAGAGATACTACCCTGCAAGAATATTGGTACAATGGGGCATGGGTGAAGGCAGCGCAAAGGGTTGAACGAATTAAAGTAAAAGGCAAGCAAGATCAGGTAGAGCATATTGCACTCACCGTTTTTGGGCCCGTTATGTACGATCATCACTATAAAAACAATAGTACGGCGGGTAAAATATTGGCGTTGAAGTGGACGGCTCACGATCCGAGCAGTAGCTTCCCTACTATTTACCAGTTAAATCACGCCAATAATTACAACGATTACCTGAATGCTATTTCACTTTGGAAATCACCGGGACAGAACTTTGCCTTTGCCTCTAAATCAGGAGATATTGCTATTAAACAACAATCTAGTTTTGTGGCTCGATGGAAACAGCAGGGCGATTTTATTTTACCTGGAATGGACAGTAGTTATGCTTGGCAGGGTTATATTCCGACAGAAGAAAACCCCATGATAAAAAATCCAGCAAGAGGATTTGTGAGCAGTGCCAATCAAAAAGCTACCGATGAAACCTATCCATATTATTTGGGGGCAGCCAGCAATTTTCCTGTATATAGAGGACTAATCATTAATCGTAAACTGGCAGCTATGCAACAGATTAAGCCTATTGATATGCAGCGTTTGCAAATGGATAATTACAATGTTTTTGCAGAAATGGCAAGGCCAATACTATTGAAATATTTGGTTGAATCAAAGCTGAATCCAGATGAAAAGAAATATATAGACTTAATGAAAAACTGGAATCTTATTAATGATATAGACGAAAAAGGAGCTACTGTTTTTAATGAAGTGTGGGACAGCCTTGAAACCGTGGTTTGGGGTGATGAATTTGCTGGTTCAAAACTGCCGATTGGATGGCCAGATGAAATTACCCTTTTAGAAAGTATGCAAAGAGACAGCAACTATATTTTTGCAGATAATATCAGCACTAAAAATCAAAAAGAAACCCTTGCCGATGCAGTGCTAGCAGCCATTAGAAAAGCTACGCCAGTATTATTAAAGGCCGAACAAGCATCTAAACTAAGTTGGGGCAATTTTAAAGATACCAAAGTATCGCACCTGCTAAAAATACCTCAATTGAGTAGGTTGCATTTACCCATTGGCGGCAGTGAACATGCTATAAATGCCACAACACAAACGCATGGGCCTAGTTGGAGAATGGTAGTGCACTTAACAGACGAAATAGAAGCTTATGGGGTATATCCAGGGGGACAAAGCGGTAATCCAGGTTCAAAATATTATGATGATTTTGTGAATAGCTGGGCCGAAGGAAAATATTACCGTTTACTATTCATGAACCTGAAAGACGCGCCAACCAATAAAAGGGTAAAATGGTTGATCTCATTTACCAAAGCTTAGCACTTATAAAACTATCATTATGAAATTAGTTGCCTCAATTATACTTACTGCATTACTTGCCTTTGTGTTTGGATTATTTACGCAATTGCCTTGGTGGTGTTTTGTAATCAGCTCTTTTGTTGTGGCTTTGGCCATTCAGCAATCACCTAGTAAATCCTTTCTAGGCGGTTTTGCTGGGTTATTGGTATTGTGGATTGGATTGGCTTTGTATAAAGATATTGCCAATCAACATTTACTTTCAACCAAAGTGGCTCAGATTCTACCCTTGGGAGGGTCTTATATGCTTTTAGTTTTAGTAACGGGAATTGTGGGAGGACTGGTAAGTGGTCTTGCTGCGCTTAGCGCTTCTTTTGTATTCAGGGCAAAATAAGCTTATCTGAGTTTAGTTATCTTTGCTATATGAATTTGAAGGGACCGTTTAAAACACACTGGCAGCAAGTATTTGCACCAATCATATCAACCGATTATACCATTATTGTTGCAGCAAGTGGAGGCGCAGATAGTACCGTGCTTATTCATTTGCTGCATGAATTAAATATTCCCATTGTATTGGCGCATGTAAACTTTCAATTGCGAGCAGCGGAGAGCGATCGAGATGAAGCTTTTGTACAATCCTTAGCCGCTCAACTTCAGATAAAGGTGGTTATAAAAAAAATGGACACTCAATATTATTCCAGTCACCATAAATTATCTATTCAGGAGGCGGCAAGAATAATTCGGTATAATTGGTTTGAAGAACTTATAAATGACAACGAAGTTTCTTCCAACCGTTTTATAGCCACTGCTCACCATGCAAATGATAATATAGAAACCGTGATGATGCACTTTTTTAGAGGTACTGGCATTGATGGATTGAAAGGGATACCTGCATTTTATGCTGATAAAAAAATTCTTCGACCACTGCTTCCTTTCTCAAGAGAAATAATAGAAGCGTATGCTTTAGAGCAGGGTATTGATTATGTTACCGATTCCTCAAATCTTAAAAGCGATTATACCCGTAATTATTTTAGAAATGAGCTGATTCCTCAATTGCAACAAGTGTTTCCGAAGGTGAAAGAAAATATTACGCACAATATTTATCGCTTTAAGGAAGTGGCAGATTTATACCATCAAGCTGTGGCAATACATATAAAAAAATTGGTAGAACCAAAAGCAAACGAATTTCATATTCCAGTTTTAAAATGGAAAAAAAACATCCCGCTTCACACCATTAGTTGGGAGATTATAAAGACTTTCGGATTCAGTGCTGCTCAAACCAATGAAGTGATTAAACTACTGGATTCTGCTAATGGAAGTAGTATGGTGTCTGCTACGCACCGCATTATTAAGAACCGCTTGTGGATGATTATTGCGCCCTTGCAAACAACAGAAGCCACGCATATACTTATAGAATCTATTGGTACTACTGTATTTGAAGATGGAGTACTTGAATTAGTACCAAAAGCATCGGCTGAACCTTTATCTACATTTTTTTGTGAGTATGTAGAATTCTCTAAAATTCAGTTCCCTTTAATATTGCGTAAATGGAAGGCGGGCGATTATTTTTATCCTCTAGGGATGACCAAGAAGAAAAAAGTCTCTAAGTTTCTGATTGATGCTAAGTTGAGTAAAATTGATAAAGAAAAAGTATGGGTATTGGAAATGGATAAAAAAATTATTGCTTTGTTGGGACATAGAATTGACAATAGATTTAAATATACATCACCCCATCAGCCCATGCTTGAAATAAGTTATCGCAGATAGCCCAAAATTTCATTTATAAAACTTGCCAATGCGTTAAATTTGCTAAGAAAAGCTGTTGTGATTATTACAAATACAATCCCAAATACAGCTCCCCAAATATGGGCAGAATGGTTGATATTGCCTTGACCTTTTTTGGCAAGATAGGCAGATAGTATCAGGTAAAGTGGGCCGAAAATAAATCCTGGAATATGAAACGGAATCGGAAAAATTCCCATCCCTAAGGTTGGAAAAAGAAAAATACCTGCAAAAATAATAGCCGATACTGCCCCCGAAGCTCCTAGACTTCTATAATGATAATCGTTCTGGTGTGCAAAGTAAGTGGGGAATAGGCTTATAGCCAATGCCAGCCCATAAAGTAAGATGTATAAAATTTTACCTTTATCGCCAAAAAGCTGTATAAATGCACGTTCTACCATATCACCGAAAAGGTAAAAAGAGTACATATTAAAAACAAGGTGCATGATATCAGCATGAATAAGGCCGCAACTAAAAAATCGGTACCACTGATTTCTATTGGTAATTGCAGGGGGATAAAAAATAAGGTCTTCCATCACTTTTTGATTTGAGAAAGCAGTGAAAGAAATAACACAAGTGAGGATGATGATGCAGAGGGTTATGGTTATCATTGGTGGTGGTATTTTTCGTTTCGTAATATAGTACAAGCCCTGTAAATCTGTTCTGCCAAAATAAGCCGAACCAGCATATGAGGAAAAACCAGATCGGATAAACTCCAACTCATATTGGCTCGCTCAACAATACTCAAATTCACCCCAAATGCGCCTCCAATCAGAAATACAATTTGTTTGGTACTATCATTTGCTCTTTTCTGTAAAAAATCAGCCAGTTGAGGTGAACTCAGCTGTTTCCCGCGCTCATCTAGCAATACCAGAAAATCGTCTTTTTGTATCACCCCTAAAATGCTTTCTGCTTCTGCCTTTTTTAAGTCGAGAGCCGCCATATTTGCAGCGTTCTTGGGAGGTGGAATTATTTGCCAATCTACTTTATAATACTTATTTATGCGCTGGGTAAAATCGGCCAACCCTTCTTTAATATAGCTTTCATGTGCTTTGCCAACAGAAATAAACAGCATTCTCATGGGTTAAAATTACGGCAGTTCATGCATGCAAGGTTATTTGACCCGTTAAACATTTGTTTTTTATAAATTTTTTACAATGAGTTTGAATAGGGACTTTTTTGGTTGACTGATTGAAGGTATCTTACAGCCAAATTATAAGTGCCGATGAAATCCTCTTTTCATTTTTTTTTCTTGATTTTATTTTGCTTGATTACTCGCTTTGGTAAAGCCCAGCAAATAGATTCAATGATAACGGCTTATGCCGAGGGTTTCCCCAAAGAGAAAATACATATTCATTTTGATCGATCTAGGTATAATATTGGAGATACGGTTTGGTATAAAGTATACCTACTTGCGGTGAATGAATTGAGCCCCCTCAGTAAAAATTTATATGTTGAGTGGTACGATTCTACGGGAGCATTGATAAAGCAAACCGTTGCGCCTTTATTCCAATCCACCGCAAAAGGCAGTTTTGAAATACCGTCCAGCTACAGTGGTTCTTTTCTTCATGTAAAAGCGTTTACCCGATGGATGCTGAATGATGAAGACGCCTTTATTTATCAAAGAAATATTCCGATTAATCGGGGGATCTTTATGAATAAAA
The DNA here is from genome assembly GCA_031369485.1 of Sphingobacteriia bacterium. GTDB lineage: Bacteria > Bacteroidota > Bacteroidia > Chitinophagales > Chitinophagaceae > Sediminibacterium. The sequence continues at coordinate 49,576 of JANMOT010000043.1, read as the reverse complement.
AAGTTCAGGATCCTACCCAATTGGTGCTTTTTCCAGAAGGAGGTAAGTTGGTAGCGGGAAGCGCATCTAGAATTGCATTTAAAGCGATTAATAAATCGGGACTACCAGTTAAAATAAAAGGATATTTAGTAGACAATAAAAATACCATTATAGACAGCTTGAAAACTGTACATGATGGTATGGGTATAATATTATTAAAACCCATACCAGGTTTGCAGTATCAGGTAAACTGGACGGATGAATTTGGGGTAAAAGGAACAACACCAATTCCTGGCGTAGAGAAAATAGGAGCTGTATTAACGGTGAGAACCAATAATGAAAAAGCATTTCTAATGATTGAGCGATCGGCAGAAGTGAATGAATCTTTTAAGCAGATGAATTTATTGGTTCATATGAATCAACAAATATTGTATAAAGTGTCGGTTAACATGGCTGAAAAAACCTTCCAGCGTGCGGAGATTCCAATTGATGAACTTCCTACTGGAATCGTTCAGTTTTCTTTGTTCACCGCCGATTGGATACCAGTTGCAGAGCGAATTGTTTTTGTAAACAATCACTTGCACGAATTCAACGCAAAAGTGAATCCTATTTATACAAGTCTTGATAAAAGAGCAAAAAATTCTTTGGAAATTGTGGTGGCAGACACAGCCATGACCAATATGTCAGTTTCCATTACCGATGCTAGTATCGTTTCAAAAGATCAACATACTATTCTTTCAGATTTTTTATTGAGTAATGAATTGCGAGGATATATTCACAACCCTGCTTATTATTTTACCAGTGACGCCGATAGCATTACCAGTCGATTAGATTTGGTGATGATGACCAATGGTTGGCGTAAGTTCAATTGGGAAAAATTAAGAGCAGGTATTGGTCCCCAACTAAAGTATATGCCAGAGCAAGGCTATTTATCGCTTAAGGGAAATGTGTTTGGAGCAAAGAATGCAGGTGATCTGCAACTGAATTTTATTTTAGCAGCAAAAGACAGCAGTAAAAATATGGTTTTTGCTAGTGTAAATCCAGATGGAAGTTTTGAACAGTCAGGACTATTTTTTTACGATACAGTTAAAGTATATTATAATTTCAATAGTAAGTCTAAACTAACCAGCGGCGCACAAGTAAAAGTAGACAATGGTTTGTTGAGAAAAGAGCCAAGTGCAAAATACAATTATCCTATACTACCATCAGTATGGGCGGGTGTAGATAGTCTCTCTATTGTAAAACTGAATTATTTTTTGTCTGAGCAAGAGCGACTCAGAAAGTTGATTGCTTCTACAACTTTATCTGAAGTAATTGTGAGAGCTAAAACAAAGAGTAAGACTGAAATATTGGATGAGACTTATGCCAGTGGATTGTTTTCGAGAGGTGATGGTTATAGTTTTGATTTGACCGATGGAGCCATAGCGGCCATGGATATATTAACTTATTTACAAGGTAGGGTTGCTGGCTTGCAAATTAATGGGATGGGAGCATCAGCAACTTTAAATTGGAGGGGTCAGGCACCTGATTTGTATTTGAATGAAATGCGATCTGATGTTTCTATGGTTTCATCGCTTCCAATTAATGATATAGCATATGTGAAAGTTTTTAGACCTCCTTTTTTTGGAAGTGGCGGTGGCGGCGGTGGAGGTGCCATTGTAATTTATACCAAAAAAGGAGGGGAGGGTAATAGTAAGGGCAACCAAAATGTAAAAGGCATGGAGAGTACTTTTTTGGGCGGTTATTCAAGATTTAAAGAATTTTACAATCCTATATATGAAAAGGGGAGTATAAGCTATGACCTAGATTCAAGGTCTACTTTGTATTGGAATCCGTATATACTGACGAATAAAAAATCGCCTCGTTATAAAATTGAGTTTTACAATAACGATGTATCTAAAAAATTACAAGTGGTAGTAGAAGGTATAAATTCAGAAGGTAAGATGATAAGGATGGTAAAATTATTGGAGTAATATGCAATAAATGGTTGTTGCAGGGTATGCAAGTCTAACGGTATACAATACCAACCTTGTAATCTTTGTATGATTTTTTTACATAAGCAGTATTCTATGCGGTGGATTGGGTAAACGTTACTTTATGAATGGATGAACATTATGCTCAACGGCATATTCTATTACTGCATCTGCATCGCTAATATCGTAATGCAAAATGTCTTTAGTATTGCGTAGTTGCTCCCAAATATCATGTTGCTCTGGGTACTTATTTTTATTAGGTTCGTTTGTAATAGCCATTGCCACACTTTGTAAATGGGTACTAACAAATGCTTTTTGTAAAAAAAGTATTTCCGAAATGTCTTTTATTAAATAAGATGTACTACGTTCTAAATCTAAAGTTTGTACAAATGCGGGAACTTCATTTTGACCAATTAAAGTAACTGATACAGGAACAATAAGGCCTTCGATTTCGTTGGGTGTTATTTTCTTATCAATATTAAAATGCTTAGATAATTCAACCTTCTTTTCTTTTTTAAATTTCTGAATTTCGGAAACGAAAGTTTTCTTTACTGGTGCAATTGTATTATCAATAAACTTATGAAACAGCTTTGTAAATACTTCTAAATTGGCTGATACTTCAATAGATTTTAAAGCAGTAAAAGATAAAATATTATTGTTATATCTGCTTAGGTATTCAATGTATGTTACAGAAAAAGAATTTATTTTACTGGGTGTATCGCTTGTTGTATTATGTTTATAATTATTGGCTGTAGCGTTAATATTGTGAATGGCATCTTTTAATGAATTATAGGCATTGGCTGATAATAGATTTTTGGCTACTCCTAATTTGTGCTTAGAGTAATCAAAAAATACCTCGTTACCATTTATTAGCAAAAAACCAATAGTGATTTTTTCCTGTATTTCTGGTCGTATTAAAACCGATAATATACTATATTGAGTTGTCATTATTAAATGCCTGAGTTGTGTAAATGCTCTAAAAAAGTTGTCCAACATTCTTCTATCCAATTAGTGTTAAATAGAAAAACATCTAAATTTATTGCTTCTGCTGGTTTGTTTATTTGCCACTCTTCTGGAACATCGTTAATTATATTTTGTAATTGAGACTTACAACTCTGAATGCAAAAGTAGTAGATTTCTTTAAGATTTGCTATTATTTCGGCGTTAAAACTGGTTTCTGCAATGATGAGGTTTTGAAATAATGGGCTGGAAATAAGGCTTTCTTCTATGGAAAGTGTATAATTTTCCCTATTTTGATTGCCTGTGTGAAATACGGCTCCACCGTCTATTGGTACAAATTTATAGCTCTTATCTTCCATTTTAAGCATCAAATTATAATTATTGTGGTTTCTATCTTCGTTGGAAACCCAATAATCAAACAGGGTTATTTTTAATAAATCGAAAGTGGTATTAAATCTTTGCCGTTGTGCTGGCGAAACTTCGTTTATAAAAGCATCTAACTCCCTGTATTCATTATTGTACATAGAACCAAAGCAGGGCATGGCATTGTTTATATACCTGCCATTTGCAGGGTTATGATGTGGTTGTAAAGCAACAATTGCAAAATCGGGTACTTGTAAACCCCAAATTTTTAAAAAGGATGAAGTCATAAATTCTCTAAACAATAAGTTTGCCGTACCTGCTGTGCTGTTGTATTTGCTTACATAAAATTCCAAGTCGGTACAGTGTATTAATATGGGCTTATCGCCTGTATCAAATACCTTTTCTACCTGCTCTATGGATTGTACGTTTTTTATCATTTATTAATAATTATGCTGCTGTTTTTTTAGCATCTAAAAATGTTTTTAATTCTTTGTAACTACTCAGGTGGTTTAAATAATTGATAATCAATACTTGAAAAAGTAAATATTGCAAATTCGAATACCTAAGTAAATACAAATAATTGATAACGATTTAGATACGTTAAAACAGCTTTTGGATGATAATTTTTAGCAACTTACAACTAATTCTTTTGCATACATAGTTTCCCCCGTGGCATGGGATGCAGGGTTCATTATTCTATCTAAAATTGTTTTTAGGTCACAATAGCCGGATTGGTGGTCAGCTTCACCGGATTATACAAAAAACTATTTAGATTGCGGAATTGACTTCGTTTTCTCAAAACAACCCATATATTTGTGATGCATTACTCAAAGAGTAAAGGCACTGGTAGGTGGCTTGTCCACTCAACCGCAATGCCTAAAGTTGCGTTCCTCACTTACGAAGTGGGGGTTTTTTGCCCTTTATTCCAGCCAATACACATAACAGGCTTCCCATCATGTTCCAAGTGGTAACTTTCATCTATGTAAAGACTGGACATATCTATTTATATTTAACAACTACCGCAAATTTCGTCTTTTTGGCTTAAAGAAACGATTGTAAAGAAACCTTAACCCGATAAATGCCCCTGCTAATAATAGTAAATGTTTAAATCCAAAATCCGGCTCATTTGATTCGTGAGGCTTTACTATTTCATCCTGCCAATAAACAACCGTTTTGTTTTTATACTGATTTAGAACCGCCTCTTTAATTTTCTCCGGGGATGCCGTTAACAACACCGGTTCACTCAAATCAATTCTCACACATTTTACTTTATTGTCTTTGTAAATACCAATCTTTTCATTGTCCAAATCATGGGTTACAAAAACCTCAAAGTGTACATCTTCATTTTCATATTTAACTGTTACATCCGACCGCTTGCCAAAAACAGTAATTTCCTTTCTTGGGTCACTGTAAGCTATTTGCAATTTCTTTGAAATTGAGATAGCTGCATTTTCCATTAATATCTGTACTGCAAAATCATGTAAGGCTGTACTTCTGCATTTTGCTATATCAGTAGTTTGCAGATGTCTGAAATGCCAGTCTTTGCCCCTTACTTCTGTTTTAACCGGTGATAGTTTTTGCTTGCATTCACAACATTCAAATTCTGCCTTTATAGTTTTATCAACATTATCTATATGAAAAATTCTGCCTGTTAAAATATCCTTTGCTTTTGCTATGGTTGCACTCATTTATTTACAATCTTAATTATAACTGTAAGGGCTTCCATTTGTCTTGATAGCTGACAATGCTGCCCTTTAAAAGCCTCAACTGACCCTTATAGTTCTCCGACAGGCCAGCAACATTATCAGAAGGGATAATGTAGAAATCAGGTAATACCGTTGGGTCAGCAAACTTGTTTCTATACACTACCACCACAATGAAATGATTTGCTGCTGCCTTCACATTATTAACCACAATGGAACTATATCCCTGCACTGACTTTACATCAACCGATAGAGATGAACCATTTTTTGCTTTGATAATAAGGTCAATACTTTTTTTATTACCCAAGCTAATAAAAGCATTTACTCCTAACCTGTAAAGATTGCTCAGTACTAAAAACTCACTTGCCGTTCCTGTGTTGTATCCTGATTTTCTAACACTAACTTCTTTCTTTGCTTTGGCCATTCTCGTTTTCTTTTAGCTTGTTCAAAATTAATTGCTCTACTTCTTTTCGCTTGAAGCAGTAAGCCTTCATCATCAAAATAATCTTACTTATATCTGCCTTAACCTTACGCATTGTTTTGACAGCTTGTTGGTTAAGGTTATTAAAAACAATTTCTTCATCAAATATAAACGAATAAAGGAAAGTCTGTCAAGAGAGTGTACTGAACTGAGAAGCCAGATTGCGGAACTGAAAGCCGCTGAAAGCGGATTTCAGGAATACTATCGGTATGGTTTATCCCTACAGAGTAATATGGACCAATATTACCGGGCTGCTAACATAGAAAATCGGCAGAAAATGCTTGGTTTGATATTCCCTGAAAAACTGGTTTATAATAACAATACTTTTCAAACCATGCAGCCGAGTGAGGTACTTGACCTGCTATGCAATGGTGGCAATGGTTTCAGCGATTGTAAAAAAGAAAAGAGCAGCAAAAATGCTGCTCAGTCCTGTGTGGTGACCGCGTTAGGATTCAAACCTAAAACCTTCTGATCCGTAGTCAGATGCTCTATTCAGTTGAGCTACGCAGCCATTTCCCCTACGGGGCTGCAAATATATTACAATCCTGTTTATTCTCAAAATATTGAGTGCTATTAAATATCAGATGCCGTAAATTCCTGCTGCAGATTGCTCTAAAATGCTATCAGGTACTATATTCGATAGGTATTTAAGTATTTTATTGGTAGCTCCAGGTACTACTTCTTTTTTCCCAGCCAAAATCCCTTCAACTGCTTGTTTGGCCACATCTGCTGGGTTCATATTGAACTTGGCAGCCATCTTAATGGCTTTCTCATTTGTAATATTTGCATGATGGGCAAAGTCAGTATCGGTAGTGCCGGGACAAATACAGCAGACTTTTACACCAGTATTCCTGAGTTCATAAGCAAGGCCGCGACTAAAACTGCGGACAAAAGTTTTTGTTGCAGCGTATATATTCAATCCTGGGACTGACTGATAGGCAGCCGTACTGGATATATTTCCTATATATGCAGCTTGTTGTTTTATTAACTCTGGCAAAAACAGGTAACAAAGAGCAACAACTGCGTTCATATTTAGTTGCATCATCTGTAAATGGTTGTAGAGTGGGTAGTCTTCCAATGATCCATTCAGTCCATATCCAGCATTATTTATTAAAACGGATATTTTATACTGGTTGTTGATGCACCAATCAAAAATAGCTTGCGGTGCGCTAGGATCTGTTAAATCAATGGCTAAAAACTGTGTAGGTACTTTGTACAGTTCATTCAGTTCAACACAATTTTGCTGCAATAACAATTCGCTTCGCGCAATCAACAATACCCCGTAACCTCTTTTCGCCATTTCAGCCGCCATGGCTTTGCCAATTCCTTTGCTGGCGCCAGTAATTAATGCGTATTGCATATATTGATTTTTATAAATATAGACGCTCTGCTATTTGGGTACTCTAGACGCCAATCGTTGGTAAAGCGGTGTTTTGCTATTGGCAGATTTTGGTTTGTATTTACCCGTAACAATTGGAATATACATGACCCTTCTTCTACTGGCTTCTCCCATTAAAGGGGATTGTTTTACTCTATGCCAAGTTCGCCCATCGTGTACGGTTAAATCACCAGAATGTATATCAAATCCAACTTCACGCTGGTCGTCGGAATTGTCAATAAAATATTTTTTTCCAAAGAGCAATTTGAAAATACTTTGTTTATGCGTTCCGGGAATTACACGCAACCCCCCATTCTCAAATAAACAAGTATCTAGGTGAATGCCAACATTCAACATCGGCATTATTTTTTGTCCAAGAAACAAATCTCTCGGGCTATCAGTATGCCATCCCATTTGAGTAAACGCGCTGTTGGCAGTGTTGATATAGTTATTAATTACCAAGCCATCTTTTTCATTCTCCCCAATACGCCCTTCATACGGATGTAATAAGGAGGTTAGTGCATTTAGTCTTTCATCATTAAGTAGATGGCTTAGAGCATTGCTGAATTGCGAACTGAAACAGAACCGCTGGATCATGGTATCGCCACTTTCTGTCTTGCCAAATTTGATTGGAATTCCATTTACTTTCTCCCTTTTTTCTTCCAGCCAAAGGGTTTCAATTCGAAAAATTTCACTGATATACTCCTGCACAAGTTCTGGACTGATAAAATTGCGAAAAATAATTACGCCTTGCTCATTGAAAAAATCAAGCTGCTCTGGCGTAATTGAATTTCCTAGTGTAAATCTACTTTCCCATTTTTTCATCCTTAATTCCCGCTTTTGTGTAAAATTACTATTAAAATACTATTATCAAATCTTAAACGAAATAAACATATTTTTTGTGTAAATTCTTTCCACTCGTGTAAAAGAAGCAATTAATATTTGTTTTTACAGCAATTCTTAACTTAAATCAATTTTTTTTAGAAATTTTTATCGTCTTTTTGCTGATTATTAATGTGAAACATCAAAAATACATTAATTTTGGACTACAAAACGAATTTAGTCCAAAAGTTTATAGTGAAAGAAGAAATTTTCAAAGAAGATATTATCCGCGCAGCGCAAAAGCTATTTCAGGCATTTGGTCTAAAAAAGACCACTATGGAAGATATTGCCAAATCGTTGGGTAAAGGCAAGAGCACCCTTTACTATTACTATGAAAGTAAGGAGGAAATATTTGCTGAAGTACTTCAGAAAGAGCTGAAAGAGGTATTCGAGAAGACAAAAATTGCCGTTAATGCAGCCATTACAGCCGAAGAAAAATTAAAAACATTTGCTGTCACCAGAATTACCGTTCTTGGCAATATGCTCAACTTATACAGATTGGTATGCGGTGATTTAATGGAACAGCCCACTTGTAGCAAAAGCTTATTTAGTGAATATGCCCAGCAAGAAAAAGCATTAATTGAATCAATTCTTGAGTTTGGGATTCAGCAAGGCGAATTTAATCCTGTACTGGCCCAAGAAATGGACATTCTTACCTTGGTTATAGTAGGCAGTATCAGGGGTATTGAGCGAGAGTTACTTACAGAGAATCAAGCGGTACTAGAACATCGGATAGCAGCAATTTCCAGCCTTATGGTCAACGGATTAAAAACCAAAAAACAAGCTACATTTCAATAACTGTATTTAAAATATACACCTGCATTTAATATTCATTTCTTTTAAATAAATATATATGAAAAAAAATATCGCTCCAGCAGAAGGTAAATTAGGAATTTTGATTCCTGGCCTTGGTGCCGTAGCTACAACAATGATTGCTGGGGTTATTGCCATCAACAAAGGATTGTCTAAGCCAATTGGAGCACTTACTCAAATGGGTAATATCAGGCTGGGTAAACGGACTGAGAATAGGTATCCGTTAATCAAAGACTTTGTTCCACTTGCTGGGTTAACCGATATTGTTTTTGGTGGATGGGATATTTATACCGACAATGTTTTTGAGGCTGCCATGAATTCCAAAGTGTTAGAACCAGTTTTATTACATGCCCTAAAACCTGAACTGGAATTAATTAAACCCATGAAAGCGGTTTTTGATGGGTCGTATATAAAAAATATAACAGGTACAAATATTAAAGCCGCAGCTACTAAAATGGAACTGGCAATGGAACTAATAAGGGACATGGAATTGTTTCAAAAAAACAATGGTTGCAGTCGTCTCGTTATTATTTGGTGTGGCTCTACCGAAAAATACATTGAAGTATCTGCGGTTCATGAAACCATTGAAGCTTTTGAAGAAGGGCTAAGGCAGAATGATCCAGCTATTGCTCCAAGCATGATCTATGCTTATGCAGCGGTTAAAATGGGAATTCCTTTTGCAAATGGAGCCCCCAATCTTTCGGTAGACATTCCCGCATTAGAAAGCCTTGCTAAAACCACTGGAACTCCTATAGCAGGAAAGGATTTTAAGACCGGTCAAACCCTTATGAAAACAATATTAGCTCCTGGTTTACAAGCAAGGGCTTTGGGTGTTAAGGGTTGGTTCTCTACCAATATTTTAGGAAATAGAGATGGGCTGGTATTGGATGATCCCGATAATTTTAAAACAAAAGAAGTTTCTAAATTAAGTGTACTAGAAGATATTTTTCAACCTGAAATGAGTCCAGATCTTTATGGCGATATTTACCATAAAGTGAGAATCAATTACTATCCCCCTCATGGTGATAATAAAGAGAGCTGGGATAATATTGACATATTTGGTTGGCTGGGCTATGGAATGCAGATTAAAATAAACTTTCTTTGTCGCGATTCCATCCTTGCCGCACCTATTGTATTAGATCTTGCTTTATTTATGGACTTGGCAAAAAGAGCTGGCATGAGTGGTATTCAAGAATGGTTGTCGTTTTATTTTAAATCGCCACAAACTGCACCAGAACTTCGCCCCGAACACGATATATTCAAACAGCTTATTAAATTACAGAATACGCTGAGGCATATGATGGGGGAAGACTTGATTACCCATCTGGGATTGGATTATTATGAGGACGAAGCCCAATATTTATAATGCAGTTTCATAAAATCATAACCAGTGTATTTGGAATCGGATATATCCGAAAAGGAGGTGGTACTATAGCTGCAATATTGGCTTGCTTAATTTGGTTTTTAATGAGTAGATTTTGGCCTCCACTCTATACATTAATGATGACTGCTTTTATAACTGCTTATGGTGTATGGGGTGGCAATCAAGTTGAATCTATTTGGGGTAAAGACAATAGTAGGGTAGTAATAGATGAAGTGGCAGGAATGTTTGTAACGCTTTTATTGATACCAATCTCTATTGAAAATATAATGATGGGATTAATACTCTTTAGGGTATTCGATATTTTAAAACCGTTATATATTAACCGGCTAGAACAATTGCCTGGTGGGTGGGGTGTGATGGCAGATGATGTATTGGCAGGTATTTATGCCAATATTATTTTGCAAGTAATTATTTATCTAAAGCTATGGTAAAATCAATTTTTTTAAAAGCACAGGCTTCTTCATTAATTGCATCATCCGTTGATTTTACTACCACGGTTGTGTTGGTAGAATTATTAAAAATACCTGCTCTATTTGCAGGAGCGTCTGGAACAATTACTGGTGGTATTCTTAACTTTATAATTGGAAGGCATTGGGTATTTAACGCAAGTAATGGAATATTAATAAAACAAGTATTCAGGTATGTTTTAGTATGGATGGGTAATTTCGCCTTGAATTTTTTTGGTTTTGCATTCATGGTTAAGGTATTGGATCTGAACTATTTTTTTTCAAAAGTATTTGTATCAATAATAGTAGGAATATCCTATAACTATTTCTTACAAGAAAAATACGTATTTAAATAATTGAAGTGTATGAATGGAATGAAAGGTGGAAGAGTTGGACTGGTTTTATTTGTGTTAATCATCTTACTCACAAAAGTTACCGCACAAGTAACTGTGGTAAAAGGGGTAGTGGTAGATTCTGTATCCCGCAAACCTATTACAGGTGCCAGCGTTTATTTTAAAGGAGGGAGAGGAATTGCTACGGATAGCCTTGGTCAATTTGAAATTAAAACTTCATCGGGTAGTACAAGGGTAATGGTTAGTTTTATCGGATATAGATCCTTGCAATTTATAGTACCCAAAGGAAAAGAACAATTATTAAATATTGAAATGGGGTTAGACCCCGCTTTAACCAGCAATGTTACCGTTACCACCAATAAGCGCGCTAAATATACCAATCGAAATAATCCTGCAGTTGAATTAATCAGGAGGGTGATTGAACATAGGGAAGAGAATAAAACCAGTAGTTACGATTATGTGGAGTTTGAGCAATATGAAAAAATTCAGGCTGCACTTAGTAATGCATCTGATAAACTAACCAATAGTAAACTATTGAAAAAATATAATTTTCTTTTTGAAAACAGAGATACTTCCAAAATTGAAGGAAAAAGTTTACTCCCCATCTATTTAGAGGAAAACCTCTCCAGGCAATACCTGCGAAAGTCTCCTGAAAATAAAAAATCGATTATAATAGGAGAAAAGAAAGTGAATTTTGGTAGTTATGTGGATAATGATGGCTTAAGTACTTTATTGAAAAGGCTTTACGAAAATGTAAATATTTATGACAATGATATTCCCATTTTTGCGTATCAATTTTTAAGTCCCATTGCCAATTCTGCTCCCAATTTTTACATGTATTATATACGAGATACCATTACCGATAATGATGGCGTTAAGTTGGTTAAAATGTATTTTACGCCCCGAAATACCAATGACTTATTGTTCAGAGGCACCATGTATATCACACTAGATGGCAACTACGGTATTCAGAAAATAAATATGTTCTTAAGTAAAAATGCAAATATCAATTGGATAAAAGAATTACATGTTGACTTAGACTTTGAGAAAGGAACCGATAAGCGCTATCACTTAATTAAGAGCAATTTGATGGCAGATATGGGATTGAGTAAAAGTAAATCTAGTGGCGGATTTTTTGGGGAAAGAACAGTCTCTTATAAAAATTTCACCATCAACCAATCTCGACCTGATAGTTTTTATTTAGGCGAGTCAATTGTGCGTACAAACAACAATGAAAAATTATCTGATAGCTTTTGGGTAAGCAAAAGACACGAGCAACTATCTTCCAGTGAAGCCAAAGTATACAGTAATATTGATAGCCTAGAAAAAATGCCTTCTTTTCGCAGAACCATGGCCATGGTAACACTGCTTTTTGCAGGATATGGTTCAGTGGGGCCTTTTGAAATTGGGCCTGTAAATGCATTTTACAGTTTTAATCCAGTGGAAGGTTTTCGGCTCCGCTTTGGTGGTAGAACTACCCCTTCATTAAGTAAAAGAATTTATTTTGAAACCTATGGTGCTTACGGATTTAAAGACGAAAGATGGAAATACTTTTTAAGCGCTACTTATTCATTAAACAATAAATCAATTTATACCTTCCCATTAAATTATATTCGACTTAGTGCACAAAACGACACCAAAATTCCCGGTCAGGATTTGGAATTTGTGCAAGAAGATAATTTTTTACTCTCCTTTAAACGGGGTAATAATGAACGGTGGTTGTATAATAAAAGCTACCAGTTTGAATTTGTAAAAGAGTTTAAAAACAGGGTTTCATATTCTGTAGGTATTCGAAATTGGAATCAACAACCCGCTGGAATTCTAGCGTATACTAAAATTCAAAATAATATTCCAGTTCAGGTTCCCGGTATTACTACTACGGAATTAAATGCGTCTTTCCGATGGGCACCCAAAGAGCAGTTTTACCAAGGTAAAGTGTATCGCATACCTATTTTTAATAAGTATCCTATTTTTACACTTAATTATGCTGCCGGAGTATCGGGATTATTAGGTGGAGAATACAATTATCATCGGTTTGATTTACGTGCTGAAAAAAGATTTTATTTATCGCGACTTGGTTACGCAGATGCAACCATGGAATCGGGATATGTTTTTGGACAACTGCCTTTTCCCTTGCTCACCATTCACCGGGCTAACCAAACTTTTGCGTATCAGCTCAATTCCTACAACCTCATGAATTTTTTAGAATTTGTAAGTGATAGGTATGCATCTTTTACTTGGGTACATCACTTTATGGGGATTGCCTTTAATCGAATCCCATTGCTAAAAAAATTGAAACTTAGAGAAGTGGCTTCATTTAAAATATTGTATGGTGGCGTTAGAGATGAAAATAATCCCAACCTAAATCCTGCCCTTTTTCAGTATCCAAAAACCAATAATATAACCACTACTTTTGCATTAGATAAAACAATTCCTTATATGGAGGGTAGTGTTGGGATAGAAAATATATTTAAAATACTTCGGGTAGATCTGGTAAGAAGATTTACCTATACCAATCATCCTGAAGTATCACCCTTGGGTATCAGAACCAGATTTAGATTTGATTTCTAATATATGCATCCAAAAAATAACGATAAAAACAGTATAAGAGATAAAATTCAACATGCAATTTATTGGGTAATTAATCCATTGGTAAAGTCTCTAATTTGGATGGGACTCACTCCCAATGCAGTAACTCTAATTGGATTGATATTGAATATATTGGTAACAATTATTTTTATTGAAGGTGCAGAAAAAGGCCATCGAGGTGAACTCAGTTATATTGGTTGGGCTGGTGCATTGGTTTTGTTTGCAGGTGTATTTGATATGCTGGATGGACAAGTGGCAAGATTGGGTAAAATGAGCTCTTCTTTTGGTGCTTTATTTGACTCAGTGCTGGATAGATACAGTGAATTAATTTTATTTCTAGGCATTTGTTATTACCTGATTGCTCACCACTATTTTTACAGTTCGCTGTTTGCATTTATTGCGTTAATTGGATCTATGATGGTAAGCTATACAAGGGCAAGGGCAGAAGGGCTGGGAGTTGCTTGTAAGGATGGACTAATGCAAAGGCCTGAGCGAGTTATTACCATTGGTGTTTCTGGTGTACTATGCGGTATTACTGCTTATTTTATTGGGAGCGATTATAAAATATATTTACCTGGAACAAGTATACAAGTATTTGAAACCATTTCAATTTTTACCATCCCTATTTCATTAATGGCAGTGCTTACTAATTTTACTGCTTTTAAAAGGTTGGCAAATGCAAAAGTGGTGCTGGATCAAAAAGATCGACTTTCCAATTATTAATTAATTTATCAATGCAATATTTGTTGATTCGTTTTTACGCTCTTTTGAGACCTATTTTGGTGCTGCTCTTATTTTTTGTAGGATTAATAGTAATAATTTTCACCAGCAATGCTGCTGAGAGTAAATATATTTCTCCCTTGTTTTTAGATCCACAGGATACATTTCCAATACCTTCAAATATTGCCAATCAGTTGTTTTATTTGCAACGTACAACCAATACCAATACAATTGTTTACGCTTTGAATACCAATTCAAAAGGTGTTTTAGATGATTCAAATCCGATCAAGGTTTTCTGGATTCGTTATTCAGAAGGAGGAATGCGCAAAGAGTTGAATGTAATACAGCGGACATTTGCTTATGGTACTATGTCAGATAAAAATAAGGATGGAAGTTTTAGCATTCGGCTGGTTGCCTATAAAAAACATGAACTTGTCTTACGCAAATTGCCCACAGAATCAAGCTATCGAATATTTACATTAATTAATAAAAAAAATGCAATTCTAAATAGGGTATTTATTCGTGTTGATGCTGGTGGTTCATTATTCAAGCCCAATATTGTATATATAGAATTAAAAGGAACAGAGTTGGCAACAGGTAAACCCATTGTAGAAAGATTTAAACCGTAGCATTTTAATGTCAGCTTCCTTAAACTATAAAAACATTTCCGTTGTACTGCTAATTGGTGTTGGTTACTTGCTGCTTTCAGATTGGCTAATCGGATACAAACAAGAACAGCTTGTTTTAGTACTGATTTTTTTGGGTTGTTATTTTTCCTCTCCCATTACAAGGAAATTTATTTTAGGATTTTCTGTTTTTATTGTCTTCTGGATTTTATTTGATTATATGAAGGCATTCCCAAATTATTTATACAATACGGTTCATATAGAACAGTTATATCATGCTGAAAAACAATTATTTGGTATTCATATTAATGACCAAATTGTTACACCAAATGAATATTGGCTGAACAAGCATAATAATTTACTGGATATATTTACTGGTTTTTTTTACCTGAGCTGGATGCCAGTACCCCTCGTTTTTGCTGCTTATTTATTTTTTAAGAACCGCCAGCATTTTTTTTATTTTTCACTCAGTTTTCTTTTGGTAAATTGTATGGGTTTTATCGTTTATTATATATATCCCGCTGCACCGCCTTGGTATGTACAACAGTATGGGTTTGATTTTATTGCTGGCACGCCCGGAAATGCTGCGGGTCTTGCTCGTTTTGATGCTTATTTTAATACTACTATTTTCAAGCATCTATACGAAAAAAGTTCAAATGTTTTTGCAGCTATGCCGTCCTTACATGCTTCCTACCCGCTGATTGTATTGTACTATGGCATAAAGTTTAAAATGGGTAAATGGAACTATGTATTTGCTATTAATATATTGGGCATTTGGTTTGCAGCGGTGTATACAAGTCACCATTATATATTAGATGTATTAGCAGGAATTATTTGTGGCATTACTGGAATATTTCTTTTTCAATGGATGATTAAGAACAGTAAGTGGTTTAAAAAATTGGTAGATAATATAATTATTAGTATCAGCTAAACCGCAGTTCTGTTATCCGTTTACCCAATTTAAAAAATATATAAGAGAATATAAACGCGGCTATTACATCCATGGTATAATGCACATGTTGAATAAGTACTAGTAAAGCAATAACAATGGATCCAACTAATAAAAAAAGCCGATCTGATTTTTTTTGCAAGCAGAGGTACATGGTGAATAGGGTAGCAGTATGGCCAGAGAAAAATAAATCTTTAGTAATAAATTTACTTCCATAAAATAGGTTACTCAACGGATCTTTCAGTTCAATGATTTGTTGCGGAGGATCAAGTGGTACTAAGAGGAGACTGATGATTCTGCCCATAGTTAAAAAAAGATAACTCCACAATAAAAGTAGAAATATTGCTGGGTTTTGTACACAACGGTAAAGTGTGAATACAACCAGTATCCAAATAATAATAAAAGTGGGGATAGAAACATTCCAAGCAGGGAGGCGATTTAGCAACAGATCATTCAATACCACACCCTTTCTTTGTTCAATATAATCAAAGAAAACAGGCAATGCAGGAATAAGTAGGATTAGTAATGATAATCCTATCAGTAGTTTAAGCTTGAAATCTTTATTTTTCAAATGCTTTTCCCAGGAAGTAGCCAATGCTTCATTCATATTGCAATAGTACAACTAGAAATGCCATCGTACAAATGCTTCCATTGCAGCATATTTAGTCATTCCCAATGCAGCATACAAATTAGCTGTATTGCCATTGCGATCTTCTGCTCGTTGCCAAAACTCTCGGTTATCCGACCCTTGAAAAGGAACCATATCTTTTTGTGATTGGTGAATAAAAATTCCGAAGCGTTTTTTCTTTACCTGATCGGGACTCATTGGTATGGCCATTTCAATTTCTGCAATATCCCATTCTTGCCATGCGCCTTTGTACAACCATACCCAACAATCTTTTATCCAAGGCTCATCAGCAGCTTTTAATCGCTTCAGTGCTTCAAACACCGCTTCTAAGCAAACCCTATGCGTACCATGTGGATCCGCTAAATCTCCTGCGCAAAATATTTGATGAGGCTTTAAACGCTGAAGCAATTCCATTGTTAGTATGATGTCTTCTTCGCCCAGCGGCTTTTTTTCTATGGCACCTGTTTCGTAAAAAGGCATATTCATAAAGTGGCAACGATCTTCTGTTAAGCCCACATACCTACAGGTTGCTTTTGCTTCCCCTCTTCTGATTAAACCTTTAATAGAACGAATTTCTTTCGTATCCATCTGGTCTTTCTTTTTGGTAGCAATAAATGTTTGTGCGGTGAGTAACTGTTCCTTACTCTTACTGTTGTCCATTCCAAAGAGTTCTTCAAATCCTACTGCAAAATCAATAAATCGAGTGACAAATTCATCAGTAACTGCAATATTTCCACTGGTTTGATAAGCCACATGCACTTCGTGACCCTGATCGTGCAATCGCATAAATGTACCACCCATACTAATGATATCGTCATCTGGATGTGGAGAGAAGATGACGCATTTTTTTGGGTAGGGCTCACTTCTTTCGGGGTGTGCCGGAATAACTGCATTGGGTTTGCCTCCTGGCCATCCTGTTAATGAATCTCTAAGCATATAAAATACTTGCAGATTGATTTCATAGGCTTCGCCTTTTTCTACCAATAAATCTGATAATCCGTTTTCAGTATAATCTGCAGCGGTGAGACTTAAAACAGATTTTTCTAATTTTAATGCCAAATAGACAACCGCTCTTTTAATCATAGCATTTGTCCATACACAATCTCCAGTAAGCCAAGGCGATTTTATGCGTGTAAGCTCAACAGAAGCCAACTCATCAACCACAAATAAACAATCGTTGTGTTGCTGAAGTATGCTGGCAGGAACAGTCTCGGTTATATTGTGTTCTACCGACTTGGCAACGATGCCTGCTTTGTTACCCCATGCCATTAAAACAATTCGTTTTGCTTTTAGAATGGTGCTAATACCCATGGTGACAGCCAGCCGCGGCACTTTAGAAATATTTTCAAACTCGTAGGAATTTGCCAATCGAGTACTGTTCTCTAAGTTTACCAATCTTGTTTTAGAAAGTATACTCGATCCAGGTTCATTAAAACCAATATGTCCATTTTGTCCAATCCCCAATACTTGCAAATCAATGCCACCAGTAGCTTCAATTGCTTTTTCGTAGGACTCACAATACTTTTTCATATCTTCCTTTGGCGCATTACCATTGGGTAAATGAATATTAACTGGGTTAATATCAACGTGATTAAATAAATGCCGATGCATAAAACTCCAGTAGCTTTGATAGGCTGTTTTATCTATCGGATAATATTCATCTAAGTTAAAGCTGATTACGTTTTTAAAACTGAGACCTTCCTCCCGATGCATTCTAACCAGTTCTGAATATAAATTAATAGGAGTAGATCCTGTTGCTAAACCCAATACACAGTGTTCTCCTTTCTGTTCTTTTTCCTTTATTAATGCAGCAATCTCTTTTGCCACAAATGCAGCACCTGTTTTTGCCGAAGAATAAATTTTAACTTCTATTTTTTCAAATGAATCCACCATAGTTAAACTGTTTTGCATCGCTAAAATAACTTGAACTTATCATATTACAATATTAATTACTCGTAAACCCGCAAATAAATGCATTTTTTTGCGGGTTTTGGCCGAAATTATTGAGGTAAGGTTGAACCATTAATTGGATCGAAATAAGCTTTGCTGTAATTTATTCACAGCCAATCGTATCGCTTAAACTGATTTTGTAAGCGCTTTTCAAAATCCACCCAATTCCTATTTTCTTTTTTACTCCATAACACTTCACTCAATGCACTTATTCTTGGGAAGAGCATATACTCAACTTTGGCACTATTGGTCATGTATTCAGTCCACATATTTGCTTGTGCACCTAGTACTTTTTTTTCTTCATCGGCACTCAAACCCTTGGGGATTGGCTCATAACTATACACTTTTTGAATGGTAGTATATCCACCAATGGTAATGGAATCCTCGTTTTTAGTCTGCTTATGGTCAAAATACATCCACTCACCAGGTGTCATAATTACCGCATGTTTTTGTTTAGCAGCTTCAATGCCTCCTTTTTCACCCCTCCAGCTCATTACGGTTGCATTGGGGGCGAGACCACCTTCTAATATTTCATCCCAACCAATAATTTGTTTGCCCTTGCTGTTTAGAAATTTTTCTACTCGTTGAATAAAATAACTTTGTAAACCGTGTTCGTCTTTCAATCCTTTTTCTTTAATCAGTTGTTGGCAAAATTCAGATCTTTTCCAAGACTCTTTGGGGCATTCGTCACCGCCAATATGAATATATTTTGAGGGGAATAATGCAATTACTTCATTGAATACATTTTCTAAAAATTTGAATGTATTTTCACTAGGCACAAAAACATCTTCAAATATCCCCCAAGTCTGCTGCACCTGCTTGCCTTCCTTGGGGCCATTCCAAACAGTTTGAGCAGGATATTTGGTGTACTCGCTGGGAAAACAACTTAGTTCAGGATAAGCTGCAATGGCAGCTGAAGCGTGACCGGGCAATTCAATTTCTGGAATAATTTCAACAAATCTATCCTTGGCATATTGCACAATCTCTTTTATTTGAGTTTGGGTATAATAGCCGCCGTAATGCGTATTTGTATTACCCGTGCCATAATAGCGACCAGTGATTGTTCCATTTCGGTAGGCACCCACAGATGTTAGTTTGGGGTATTTTTTAATTTCAATTCTCCAGCCTTGGTCCTCTGTTAAGTGCCAGTGAAAAATATTCATTTTGTGCAGGGCAATAAAATCAATGTAACGTTTGATGAAGTCGACAGAGAAAAAATGCCTACCAACGTCTAAATGCAACCCTCTATAAGCAAATCGTGGTTGGTCTTTTAGTGATAGTTGCGGAATGTCTAATGCTTTATTTTTGCTATAGGGAAGAAGTTGAATAAGTGATTGTATGCCATAAAAGACGCCAGAAGCATTATCCCCGCCAATATTTACTTTACGATCAGTTATTTCCATTTGGTAAGCGCCAGGTATGGAAGTCGCTATTTTGTGGTAATTCAGTACAATATTTCCTGCCATTTTTCCTCCGTGCGTAATGGGTAATTGAATATTATACATTTTTTGGAGGTAATCTTGTAGAAATAGGGCTGATTTTTCTAAGCCAGTACCCAATAAAACAATTTTAGTTTTCTGATTGATTGAAAAAAAACCTTTTCCAATGATGCAAGAATCTGGTCTTGGAATGATTTCGTTTTGCTGTGCACCTGCAATTAAAAAAGAAAGTAAACAAAAGGCAAAAATTATTTTTTTCATGCGACTCAGGTTTATTAGAAACTAAACCATTTCAATAGTTTCTTGGTGTTAAAAGAATCCTCAAATTAAAAAAGATTCCTCTTGTGGAGGAATCTTTTTTAATTTAGGTCTTGGTTTAAACTAATCTACCTTAGTAAGCTTTATCAGGTTAGTGGGTAGGTGAAGGTCGATTGGGGTACTACCTGTATTCACCACAACATCACCCACTTGCACAAAACCTCTTTCTTTTAAGATATCAATCTGGTCTTTTACTATATCATCAATACTTTCTTCTTCCGAGTAATGGAATGCACGTACTCCCCAGCTTAGGCTTAACTGGTTCACCAATGTTTTTTCTTTTGTAAAAATAAACAAGGGTGAAGAAGGTCTGTAACTGCTGAGCATAAATGCGGTATAACCACTTTGGGTCATTCCAATTAATGCACTTGCTTCAACATCTTCGGCAATTTTACAAGCGTTGTAACACATGGCATCACTGTGAAAAGAAGGGGAGTGAGGCTGGGGTTTTAAATCTTCGGAACGGTTATAGCGGTATTCTTTCTTTTCAACTTCTGCAATAATTTTTCGCATGGTTTCAACAACCAAAGTAGGGTGGTTACCAGCAGCGGTTTCACCACTAAGCATTACGGCATCGGCACCTTCCAAAACAGCGTTGGCCACATCAGTAATTTCACTTCGGTTGGGCTTTACACGATCAATCATACTCTCCATCATTTGTGTAGCAACAATTACAGGTTTTGCTCTGTGGATACACTTGCGAATCAGTTCTTTTTGAATCAACGGAATCTGTTCTACTGGCAATTCAACACCCAAATCACCTCGGGCAACCATGATGGCATCACTTTCTACAATAATATCGCGAATATTCACCAATGCTTCTGGCTTTTCTATTTTAGCAATGATTTTGGTCTTGCTATTTTTCTCATCCAATTTACTTCTGAGTATAACAATATCCTTAACGCTTCTTACAAAGCTAAGCGCTACCCAGTCGCACTTTTGTTCAATAATGAATTCCAGATCAATCAAATCTTTTTCAGTTAATGCAGGCAATGATATTTTAGTATCAGGTAAGTTGAGTCCTTTTTTAGAGGATAAAATACCACCCAAAGTTACCCTTACCTTAACATCACCATTTTTCTCAATGCCAACTACTCTTACTTCAATTTTACCATCGTCAATCAAAATAATATTACCCAAAACTACATCTCCAGCAAGGTTGGGGTAAGAAACGTAAATTTTTTCTTTGGTACCCACACATTTTTCATTGGTAAAAGTGAGTATATCATCAATATCTAATTGAAGGGCATTGTTGGCAATATCACCCACCCTAAGTTTAGGCCCTTGTAAGTCAGCCAATATAGAGATATTGTAAGGTTGGGTTAAATTGATATTGCGAATATGTTCAATAATCGCCAGTTTATCCTCATGATTGCCATGCGAGAAATTCAAACGAAATACATTCACACCTGCTTTCACAAGGTCTAGTAATTTATCGTAGGTATCACAGGCGGGACCAACTGTGGCCACAATTTTTGTTCTATGCATCACGTGTTGAACGCCCGCAACTTTGTCCATGTTCTTGTACAGGTACTTTTCTAAATTTTTTGACATCTTGGTATGATTAATTTTAGGGGGTTAGCTGGCGAGAATTTTAACGATTCTCAACCAGTCTTCTGAAATTTTTTGTTTGGCTTTTATTGCAAGATCAAGTGGGGTATAGTGTAATTGATTATTCAATATCCCTACCATTACATTGTGTGTTCCATTCATTAAGCATTCTACTGCATGAAAGCCCATTCTGCTGGCAATTAGGCGGTCCAGGCAACTTGGTGATCCACCTCTTTGAATATGCCCTAAAATACAAACACGTGTATCTGCATTGGGGAGGCGCTTTTTAATAATTGAAGCAATTTCAGTAGCGCCAAACTTATCACCTTCGGCTACAACTACCAAATTCACTAATTTCCTACGTTTTTCTTGCTCCGATAAAGAGGCAATTAGGGCTTCAATATCAGTCTCGGTTTCTGGGATCAAGATATTTTCTGCACCAGTAGCAATACCACTGTGCAAAGCAATATAACCAGCATCTCTACCCATTACTTCTACAATAAATAAGCGGTCGTGAGCATCTGCGGTATCTCTGATTTTATCAATCGCTTCAATAGCTGTATTTACAGCGGTATCAAAACCAATGGTAAAATCACTTCCCGCAATGTCTTTATCAATGGTGCCTGGCAAACCAATACAGGGAATATCAAATTCATTGCTGAATTTTTGTGCTCCTTTAAAACTACCATCACCGCCAATGATTACCAAACCATTTATACCTCGTTTCGTAAGGTTTTTATAAGCCAGTTTTCTACCTTCTGGTTCAAAAAATTCTTTGCTTCTTGCTGTTTTTAAAATGGTTCCACCTCGCTGAATGATATTGGCAACTGAGCGAGAGGTCATCAGATTAATTTCATCATCAATCATACCGCTATAACCCCTCATTATACCAAATACTTCTAACCCATAATAATTACCCGTTCTCACCACTGCCCTTATAGCTGCATTCATGCCTGGCGCATCGCCTCCAGATGTAAGCACTCCAATTTTTGTTACTTTTTTACTACCCATGATAAAATAATCTCTTTAATACAGCGAAAAATCGCCCATTCAATAAATGTGTATTGTATACACGGAGTCCCAAAAATACGGATTTGAAAGGAAATGACCATTGGAACATTATATGGTATTTTTTGTAGCATTGTATTATGAAAATAATATTGACAGGTGCAAATGGATTTCTTGGTCAACATGCTGCCCTATTCTTTGCTGATAAAGGGTTTGAGGTATATGCAGTTTCTAGAAATGAATCTAGAAT
The DNA here is from genome assembly GCA_031369485.1 of Sphingobacteriia bacterium. Classification (GTDB taxonomy): domain Bacteria; phylum Bacteroidota; class Bacteroidia; order Chitinophagales; family Chitinophagaceae; genus Sediminibacterium. The sequence continues at coordinate 26,833 of JANMOT010000043.1, read as the reverse complement.
TCCGTTCCATAAAAATATTTTTTACCAGTCAATTGAACTAACAAACGTTAGTTCGGTAAATAGGATGGTAGATCAAATAAAACCAGATATCATTATTCACAATGCAGCCATGAGTAAACCGGATGAATGTGAACAAAATAGGGACGCATGTATATTGCACAACGTAACGGCCACCCAATACCTTGTTGATGCAGCCAATAAGCATGGGGTGCTTTTTATTTATATATCGACTGATTTTATTTTTGGTGAAAATGGACCTCATGCCGAAGATGCAATACCACAACCACTCAATTTTTACGGAAAGAGTAAGTTAATGGCGGAAGAATTTGTGAAAACTTTTGCTTTTTCATTTGGTATTGTGCGACCAGTATTTATCTATGGATCTTATTGGGAAGGGATGCGACCAAGTTTTATACAATGGGTACAACAAAATTTGGCTGCAGGTAAATCCATAAAAGTAGTGGATGATCAGTTCAGAACACCCACTTATATGATTGATATTTGCAAGGGAATAGAACAGATTATAGTCCAGAAAAAGCATGAAATTTTTCACTTGGCTGGATCCGAAATTTTATCTCCTTATGCCATGGCTATTCAAGTAGCAGAGATATTACAGCTTGATGCTGCGCTTATCACTAAGGTAGACAGCCTTAGTTTTCCTGAACCTGTTCAACGAGCAAAACGTTCGGGACTTTTAATTGATAAAGCAAGGCAATTACTAAACTATCAACCCCTATTATTTGAAGAAGGGGTAAAGCTTAGTTTTAAAAAATCACTTTAAGGGTAAAAATACTTCTGCCATCATACACCTAGCGCTTCCGCCTCCATTGGTTTCAATGGTTGTTAAATCTGAATGAATGATGGGATTAAATTGTTCTATTTCATTCACCTGTATTTTGTTGAGTGAATGAAATGCCTGAGACGACATCACCAAAAATTTATTGCCCTTATTATTATGCACTTGCAACATATTTCCTGCAAAACAATTCATCTGAGCTAGACTAATAGGAATTATTTTTTTGCCCGTCTTTTCAATGCTTTCAGTCACCATTTTTTGTTCTGCCAAATTGGAAATAGCATCTAAGCAAATCACCATATATTCATCTGCCACACATAGCATTACATTGGTATGGTAAATTGCTTTATTAGTACTGTCCACCGCATGGAATGCAATGGGTTGATAATCCATTTTTTTACAAAATTCATTTAACACACTCAAATCCGTTCGGGGTGATAGGCAAGCGTATGCAATTTTATGATCACGATCCAGTACCATACTACCTGTACCTTCTAGAAAAACATTTTTTTCTTCAAAATGCGTAAAATCTATTTTCTGTAAGATCGAAAACTTTTCTTCAATAGCATTTAGAACAGACTGCTTGCGCTCCATTCTTCTATTCACCGCAAACATGGGGTATAGGCATACAGTTCCGTCGCTGTGAAAAGAGATCCAATTATTTGGAAAAATAGAATCAGGAGTATAAGGGTAGGGTGTATCTGCTACTACGGTAATATCTATACCATGCGCGCTTAATACACCAATAAAATCTTCGAACTCTTGTCTCGCTTTTTCTGAAACCAAATCATCGTTGGAATTGGTTTGAAAACTATTGTTTACAGCAGTTTCAGCATTAAAATTAAACTGAATCGGCTGTATCATTAACAAGTGTGAACTGTGTTGCATTGCATTTATTTTATGAATCAATTGAATCCCTCCATAATGGCATACTCATACAATGGAATCCACCTCTGGCCCTGGAGAGTTCAGCAGAAGGCATTAAGATAAAAGTATCCGTTAACGTATCCACATGCATGGTTCCAGCTTCCAATGCTATTAATAATTCTTTCACCCCAATAATATTAAAGCCTGCGTTTTTAAAAGCTTCAATGGTCTTGTCATTTCTATCGTAGCCAAGTACAACGCCTTCTTTAAGTGCCAATAAATTACAAGAATCAGTCCACTGTTCTCTTACACTGTAAGGGAATTCATTGTTGCCAGAGAAAATAAATTTCACTTCGTGTTCACAGTGTAGGTCGTTCTTACTGATGTCAACCAATAGATCTTCTAAGCTTTCAAAGCTAATGGGGTTATCGGGACTCTTGCGGTGGAATTGAAGTATTTTTATTTTCTCTTCTTTTTTTATTTCCAGCAATCTTTCTACTGAATTTTGGTCTTCATATTTTACCGCTTTTCGCGAGAAATTTCCCAGCATAACCCATACATCTCTTTTCACTTGCGTAAAAACAGTATCGATATGCATATAATCTCTTTTCTTTGGAATTTTAACAATGGTAGCTTTATCCATCAAGCCTTTTTCAAAAAGTGTATTGGTAATTTTTACGGCTGCTTCAGAGGAAGTTCTTTCGCTTACGCCTATTAAAATATGTTTATCACTCACCACCATAATATCACCACCTTCGAGGGTTATTTTTCTGTCATCGTCTTCTTTGGGTAATAAAAAACTATGGTTGGAGTCGCTCAGCTCAATAATATTATTACAATACCCTTTAAAAAAAGAATGGTTAAAGAAAATATACCTAGCCAGCAAAGCTTCTCTGGTTCTTGCTTTTTTAGCTGGTTTATTCAGTAATACATGGTCTTTAATGGTGATGCCGATATCCCTTGTAAAAATAAAGTTAGGGATGGGCGCAAATAATAATTCAGCAGTTTTTGAAGTGCCTGATATAAATGTTTTGGCCAGTTCTGTTGGTATATATTGCAGCAATTCATTTTGGGTATGGTAGGTACAACCTTCAATAGCGCAAACAGATGCCACCAATTTAGATCGAATATCATGATCTTCCAGAATTTCTGCCAGCAACCATTGTAGTTCAATTACTTTATCGGAGCGATGAAAATCTGCATGGTCGGGTTTGTAAAAACTACGCCTAGCAGATGCTTCATCAATTTTATGCAGTTTGCCTTTTATCTTTTCTGGATCTAGAAAGTAGAGCAAGATTTTGGTATAATAGTCGTATTCATCTTTTCGGATGGTATCTAAGTGAACAATATCTTCGAATAGCCAGTCCTGAGCTTTGGAAGGCACCACTTTACCAAGGCCGCTGTCGGGACTGTGTACGAGTAGACTTTTAAGGGTACCTATTTCAGAATGAACGCTGAGTTGCATATTTATTTGTTGTGGGTTGAATGGGGAATTACCAATATTACAATTGAACAATGTTTTGGCAACGATTGAGCAATAGCAATTGAATCTTAATACTTAAAATAGTAGGATAAGTACTCAATGATCGGGCATAGAGTTGAGCCCGCGGTACATCCATGCGAAGTGTGCAGTAAGGAAAGATATGGTAGTACAATGATTCATTGGAGGCTGCAAACTACGAAATTATTTTAAATGGTAGTTTCCCGTTCAAAGAGCCGGTTGAGGAGATGGGGCGGAATCGAACAAACATATCTTCACTATACCATTTTTCTTGGTGTGTTTTTCGCACAACATCGGCATGATCCTTCATTTTATAAGCAAATTGTTTCATGGCCTCTTTGCCCGTCCATATACTAAAAGTAGCTTGTTTAATAAATGGCATTTCACCAATCCCTACAGAACAAATAAATCCTTCAGCGCCAGCCATTTGCTGCGCAATACGGTCAACGTGACTCCAAAACCTACCCAGTTTGCTGATGCGAATGGTGGCTCTGGTTAATACGCCAATTGGCCCCGAGTAGTCAGATTGTTTGGGTAATTCCCCAAAAGCAAGTTTTCCATCCCAATGTCCGTGACCTTCAATGGGTTCAAGTAAAAGCGTCCATTTTTCGCAACCGAATAAGTTCCACCAACGAGAAATAAATAGGGGAATCAGGGGTTGGTCAGGATTGTTTTTTTTAGAGGGATGAACAATAAGTAAAGCCCATTGCCGCCAATCGGGTGTTTTATCGAAGCTGCCGTTTTTGCCACAGCCCATTAATTTCCAAAAAGAGATGGAGGAGTTTAGCCAAAGCGGAAATCTAAAAACGGCCATTGACAAAAATCCTACCCAACCCAACCAACGAGGATACCTAACAATTACGAGTGATGCGAGCATAAACCGAAAATAAGCTGTTTGGTTGAAAGAATGATTGATCCTATTACTTTCTAACCGAAATTTCCACTTTTTACATTTTAATTGCTTTAAACTGGTTTCCAGTTTTGTAAAAGTTAGTGTTTTCAATAGAGAATTAATTTTTATTGTTTATCAACAAATATTTATTTATATTTGCTGTATATTTAAAATTATATTTATGCAAATCAAAATCAGCTCACAACAAATTTTGAAAATATTAAACGTGCTGTCGTGGATTATTTTCATTGGTGTTTGTATTGAAGCCGGGGGCTTTTTATTCAATAGTTTTTATACATTGGTATTGAACCCAATTGGTGCCAAATATTTTTGGAATCATTTGGATTTGTCAAGTCTCTACCAATTTGACCAAGGATATTTTTTTGTAGCAACCACACTTATCAATATTGTGGTTGTTCTGAAAGCTTGTCTATTTTACGTGATAGTAAAATATCTTTACAGTAGAAAACTAGATTTATCGAAGCCCTTTAGTATTGACCTAAGACGCTTTATTCTTAATTTAGGATATTTAGCTTTAGGAATTAGTTTCTTCACACTATGGGGAGCAAACTATATTGAATGGATTATGAAGAAAGGTATAGAAATGCCTGCACTACAAAATTTACATTTGGCAGGAGCAGAGATCTGGCTCTTTATGAGTGTATCGCTTTTTGTAATAGCCCAAATAATTAAAAGTGGAATTGAAATACAATCTGAACACGAATTAACTGTATAAATATGCCCATAATTGTAAACTTAGACGTGATGATGGCAAGAAGAAAAATGTCGCTGAACGAACTTTCAGAAAGGGTAGGAATCACGCTCTCTAATCTTTCCATATTAAAAACAGGCAAAGCAAAAGCCATTCGTTTTAGTACGCTAGATACTATTTGTAAAGTACTGGACTGCCAGCCTGCTGATATTTTGGAATATTCAAAGGGATAAAAAATCAACCCAAAGAATAGCCCCATCAGATGGAAAAATTACAATTGACAATTTTTTTTAGCCAGGAAAGGCAGGTGTTATATTTGTTAAATTTCCTGTCCCCTTATTAAAAGTAGTATTTAAAAAAATAACTCTTTCTTTTTTTGAATTTGAGGTTGGACATTCAAAAGCATTCATCCCCATTAGTGTTTTTAATTCATCATAAAGTACTTGAATCTTAGATTCTTCTATATCAATTTTCATGCTTAGTGAAATATCTGAAAAAATGGTAATATCCACAATATCTCCAAATTTTGAAATAATACGCTGAATTTTAGGAATTGCATGATGCCTATCTTCATTAGAATATCCTTGCCAAAAAATATTTTGCATAGATATGGTTTATATTAGCCATTGGTAATTTTTTTTAATGCGGTAATATAAGCCTATTTAAGCAAGCATAGCCCAAGAATATTATCTTGTATATTTGCTGCCCAACCCATCGATTTGAAACAATTAGCATCCCTCAATCATTTTTTCTGGAAATACCGTAAGCGTTTTTTTATCGGAATATTTTTTGTGGTCGCCTCCAACTATTTTGCCGTGCTGGCTCCTCAAATTACTGGATATGTAATTAACCTTGTACAGCAAAAATTACCTGGAACTAAAGCATCCCCCAAATACGATGCACACGATTCCGTAGTAAATGGATTTATATCCCTCATCAACAGCTTTGAATTCAGTTTTGGCTGGCTGGTTGCTATCTGTAGCTTGACCATCTTATTTATTGCCATTATAAGAGGTATTCTCCTATTTTTTATGCGGCAAACCATTATTGTAATGAGCCGCCACATTGAGTTTGATCAGAAAAATCAGATTTTTCAACATTACCAGCAACTGGATAGTAGTTTTTATAAAACACATAGTACGGGCGACCTCATGAACCGGATGTCGGAAGACGTTAGTCGCGTTAGAATGTACACCGGCCCCGCCATCATGTACCTCATTAATCTAACCACACTAATTGGTTTCTGCATTGTTAATATGCTTAGAAAAGATGTTCAACTTACCCTCTACGTATTAGCTCCATTGCCACTGCTGGCCATTACCATCTATTGGGTAAATAGCATCATCAACAAAAAAAGTGAAGCCATTCAAGGGCATCTTTCTGACCTTACTACCAATGCACAAGAATCTTATTCAGGTATTCGTGTAATTAAATCTTTTGTTCAAGAAAAAGCCATGCTGGGTTTCTTCGAAAAAAACAGCGAAGCATACAAGCAACAGGCAATTGGTTTGGCCAAAGTAGAAGCATTTTATTTTCCAAGTATGGCATTAATGATTGGAATCAGTACCCTAGTAACCATTTTCATGGGTGGCATGCAAGCCCTAGAAGATCCTTCCAAAGTAGGCACTATTGTTGAATTTGTGATCTATATAAATATGCTCACTTTTCCTGTAAGTGCAATTGGGTGGACGGCCAGTATGATTCAAAGAGCAGCCGCTTCACAGAAACGATTGAACGAATTTTTAGAAACTGTCCCCAATATTCGCAACCATAACCACAACCCAGATTCTGAAAAAGTGAGTGGGGAAATTCTATTCAATAACGTGAGTTTTACTTATTCCAATACTGGTATCAAAGCCATACAGCAATTGAATTTAGCCATTAAAAAAGGAGAAAAAATACTTATACTAGGCAAAACAGGAAGTGGTAAATCTACCCTTGCACAACTGTTGCTGCGATTTTATGAACCAGATAAAGGGAGCATCACTATTGGTGGAAAAGCGTTGAACCAGTTTAATTTACAGCATCTGCGGAGCCAAATAAGCTATGTTCAACAAGATGTATTCCTCTTTAGTGATACAGTGGCCAACAATATTCGTTTTGGTGTAGCTCCTTCTACCAGCATGGAGACCGTACAAAAAGCAGCAATATTTGCCAGCATTCACCAAGAAATATTGGGTTTCAACAAAAGCTATGAAACACTAATAGGAGAGCGTGGAGTAACATTGAGTGGGGGACAAAAACAGCGTATTTCCATTGCCCGTTCTCTCATTAAAAATCCTGAAATTGTAATTTTCGACGATTGCCTAAGTGCCGTTGATGCAAAAACGGAAAAGACCATTATTAGTAACTTATACGAATACTTACAACAAAAAACTGCACTGATAATTACCCATAGAATTCTTTCAGGATTTCGATTCGATCAAATCATTGTACTTGAAGATGGAAAAATAGCTGAACAAGGTACCCATGAGTCGCTCCTTCAATTAAATGGCTACTATGCAACACTTTACCAATTACAAACGCAGGAAGATAAATAACCAGATCAACCCTTAAACCCGCTAAACAATTTCTGTATACAATAGCTTTATTTTGCGATTTCCGAAACATCCCTATATTTGTAATCATTAACAAACCGTTAACCAAATAAATTAACTGTGGAGTACGAGAATAACGACAAGAAAATGGACAGCGTTTACAGCACACGCATCCGAGCTGGAAAGAGAAGAACTTACTTTTTTGATGTGAGAGCCACACGTGGTAATGACTACTATCTTACCATCACCGAAAGCAGAAAGCGTTTTGATAACAATGGTTACGATAGACACAAGATTTTTTTGTATAAAGAGGACTTTAATAAGTTCATCAAAGCCCTTGGTGAAGCAATTGATCATGTGAAGACAGAATTAATGCCCGACTTTGACTTTGATGCTTTTAACCATGAATACCCAGAAGCAGAAGGTGAAAATGGCGAATCATATACCCGCTTAACGCCAGTAGTTGCTGAAGTTGCAGCCAGTGATATAATAGAAGAAACACCCGAAGCAATACATACACCTACACCAGTAATAGCTGAAACAACGGATACACCAATTGTAAACGATACTGCTACCGAAGAAGTAGATAAGTGGTAATTGATTGCTAAAGATTTATTGCATAAAAAAACTCCCGATTTTCATCAGGAGTTTTTTTTTATGCAATAAGTAAAAAGTTAGTTTTTAAAAGCAGTATAAGAAACCGCCATTTTGCTGCTGTCTTTACCGCTGTTGATGATACTCACTTCTACTTTTTTCTCTATCTTACTTTCCGCGCTTTTAGCTTTATGAATGGTAGCAAGGGTAGGAGCAATTACCAATGAAACAATAGACATTAGTTTAATTAAAATATTCATAGAAGGACCAGATGTATCTTTAAAAGGATCACCCACAGTATCACCAGTTACAGAAGCTTTATGTGGTTCTGATTTCTTGTAATACATTTCACCATTGATCTCTACTCCTTTCTCAAATGATTTCTTGGCATTATCCCAAGCACCACCAGCGTTGTTCTGAAAAATACCCATCAATACACCACTTACGGTAGCACCTGCAAGAAATCCACCCAATGCTTCAGGTCCCATTAAAAAACCAATCAATAATGGAGAAATAATGGTGATGGCGCCGGGCAACATCATTTTCTTTAAAGAAGCTTCTGTAGAAATTGCTACACATTTATCGTATTCTGGTTTACCAGTACCTTCCATAATACCAGGGATGGTTCTGAACTGGCGACGAACTTCTTCCACCATACTCATAGCTGCTTCACCCACAGCCCTAATGGCCAGGGAAGAGAAGATGAAAGGAATCATTCCGCCAACAAATAAAGCAGCCAATACATCGGCTTTATAAATATCAATATGCTGGTTATCGGGCATTGCAATACCCACAAATGCTGCAAACAAAGCCAAGGCAGTTAAGGCAGCAGAAGCAATGGCAAAACCTTTACCACTTGCAGCAGTAGTATTACCTACTGCATCTAAAATATCTGTCTTTTCACGTACTTCAGCAGGGAGCTCACTCATTTCAGCAATCCCACCCGCATTATCCGCAATAGGTCCAAAAGCATCAATCGCCAATTGCATAGCTGTAGTGGCCATCATACCTGCTGCAGCAATAGCTACCCCATATAATCCAGCACACCAGAATGATCCGTAAATTCCGGCTGCCAAAACAAGAATAGGAAGAAAAGTACTTTCCATACCCACTGCCAATCCACCAATAATATTGGTAGCGTGACCAGTACTGGATTGCCTAATAATACTCATTACTGGGCGTTTACCCATGGCAGTATAATATTCAGTAATAATACTCATTAAAGTGCCCACAATCAATCCCACTGCAATGGCTCCAATTACTCCATTTCTGGTAAATTCAGCACCTCGTAAAGTCATGGTTTCAGGCAGAATACAATTCACTAAAAAATAACAGGCAATAGCTGTAAGAACCATTGAGCCATAGTTCCCCATATTCAGCGCCCGCTGAACCGTGGCGGTATTCATACCAGCATTGTCGCTAATTCTTACAAACAAAGTACCAATTATGGATAGTATAATACCGATACCTGCAATCAACATAGGCAAAAGGATAGGAGATAACCCGCCAAACATATCTATCAGTTTAGCACCGTTTGGTCCCGTTACTTCTTGACCCAATACCATGGTTGCCAATACAGTAGCCACATAAGAACCAAATAAATCAGCTCCCATACCAGCTACATCACCTACGTTATCGCCTACATTATCAGCAATAGTAGCTGGGTTACGAGGATCATCTTCAGGGATACCTGCTTCAACTTTACCAACTAAATCGGCACCTACATCGGCAGCTTTTGTATAAATACCACCACCTACACGTGCAAATAAAGCAATGCTTTCAGCACCCAGAGAAAATCCGGTTAGCACTTCAATGGTACGCAACATTCCTTCCGCATCACCGTCGGGAGAAAAATAATGTTTGATGATTAAAAATAAACCACCAAGACCCAATACAGCGAGACCCGATACGCCCAATCCCATTACAGAACCGCCCGTAAAGGAAACGTTCAAAGCCTTGGCTAGACTAATTTTGGCCGCTTGGGCAGTACGCACGTTTGCCTTGGTAGCTACTTTCATACCGATGTAACCAGCAGTAGCACTGAAAACAGCACCAATTACAAAAGCAATGGCAATACTCCAGTGGCTAGATTCATTGGTATTGGCCATAAAGCCCAATAAAATGGCGACAATAACCACAAAATAGCCGAGTATTTTCCACTCAGCTTTTAAGAAAGCCATTGCACCTTCAGCAATATAAGTGCTGATTTCTTTCATTCTTTCATTACCGGCATCCTGTTTGGAAACCCAGTTGAACTTAATTAGGGTGTAGAGTAAACCTACAATACCCATCGCCGGAACGGCATAAAACAGTAGATTGTTCATAAGCAAAATGTGTCAGATGTTTATTTATTTCTAGATGGCAAAAATAGGGAGAAAACCCTTTGTGTGATTAAAACGCAATCTAAGCTAATTTATTATTCGTCAAGTAGTTTTGTATCGTTAGTACCCGTAAAAACTGAGCTTAGTTTTCCTGCAGACCAGATATTGCTGTTGAATTTATTCCCTAATATAATAACAGTAGCAGTATCTCCAATCAATCGCCTAAAAACAGTGTTATTGCCGTGCCACCATCCATTGTGGTAAACAATGGTAGGATTGGGAGAATCCACGTATAAATGCCATCCCAGTCCATAATTTCTCTTCCCCTTTGTTTCATTACTCAGTGGTTGGTAGGCCATAAATTGAGTGGTATTACTGATATAAGTTCCTTGGTATAAGGCACGATCCCATTGAAGCAAATCGCGCACGTTGCTGTAAATATTTTTATCACCATAAATACAATCCAACTTTTCTAACCCGAAAGGAATTTTACCTGGGGTATAAGATGGAATATAGTTGGCAGTGTCTTTTAAGCTAAAAACATAAGTGTCTTTCATGCCCAGTGGCGTAAAAACACTGTCTTTCATATACCTAGGATAAGATTGACCAGTAATTTTTTCAATTACCAAAGCCAATAAAGCATAATTGGTATTGCAATAACTGTATCTCCGATTGGGCATAGATTCAACAGGGGGACGAATTTCAACCAAATAACGAAGTACGTCTTGGTTGGTACTTAGTCCCGTAATATTCATTGGATCTTTTACATATACCGTGCGCTTAATCCATTTTCCACGCCTATTCTTAATGCGGGTAATATAAGAACGGTTGGCAGACATGAATAGATCGTATTTGGGCAGCCCAGTTCTATGCGATAATAAGTTTTTGATGGTGATATTGGAATATGGAAAATGGGTCAGGTATTTTGTAAGGTCGTCGTCTAATTTAAGCCTTCCTTGCTCCATTAATTTTAAGATGGTCATTGCAGTGAAAGTCTTTGAAATAGAAGCCAAGTGAAAAGTAGAAGAGGAGGTGATGGGCGCTTTTGTTTTGAAATTAATAAGCCCTTGATAGTCTTCAAAAATAATTTCCCCATTTTTTGCCAACAGAATACTTCCATTAAAGCCAGTCCGCAATAATTGTTTCTCATACAAGGGTTGAACGATTGCTTTGTAATGATTTTTATCGACTTCACTCGACTGGTTAAAAACAATAGGGGCTTTGATTACAGCGGTATCTACAGATTGGCTATTGCCGCTACAGGCCAGTAAAAAAAGACTCAAGACTGGAATAATCATTAATCGCAACATTAAAATATTTCTCAGATAAAAACGCAAATATACCCTTAGATCATACTCCATCCAACCTAGGTGGAAAACTATGTTTTTAAAAGTAAAAAATCAACACAATAGCATCAGAAAAATAGTAGAGGCAAATCAAATAATGAACTCAAACAGCTTCTAATACAAAAAATTATTAAATTGCAACCATGAGCAAGCAAGTAATGACCAGTTATCCGAAAGAACGGATCAATATTCTTTTTCTAGAAAATATAAGCGACAAAGCAGTACAACATTTCAAGCAAAATGGATATATTAATGTGCGCAAAATGAGTGGGGCATTGAGTGAAGAAGAATTGATTAAAGAAATAAAGGATGTACACCTTATTGGCATTCGTTCCAAGACATTAATCACCAAAAAAGTACTGGATGCTGCTTTGAAATTACAAGCAATTGGTTGTTTTTGCATTGGAGTGAATCAGGTTGATTTAAAAGCAGCCACCCAAAAAGGTATTGTAGTTTTTAATGCCCCATACAGTAATACCAGAAGTGTAGCAGAGTTGGTAATAGGTGCGAGTGTGATGTTGATTCGTCGCATTGTTGATAAAAATATGGCTGCACACCAAGGTATTTGGATGAAAGAAGCCAAAGGCAGTTATGAATTGAGGGGCAAAACATTGGGAATAATTGGATATGGAAATATTGGCTCCCAGGTAAGTGTTTTGGCTGAAGCTTTGGGAATGAAAGTAATATTCTATGATACCGAAACCAAACTTCCGTTGGGCAATGCCGTTTCTGCCCGAAATATGAAAGAGTTATTGGGTAAAGCTGATATCGTTTCCTTGCATATACCAGAAACGGCGCAGACTAAGAATCTGATGAATAAAGCCACCATAAAACAAATGAAACAGGGTGCCATTCTTATTAATTATGCACGTGGTGAAGTAGTTGATATAAAAGCATTGGCAAATGCACTATCAGAAAAGCAACTCAATGGAGCTGCTATTGATGTATTTCCTGTAGAGCCAGAAAAGAATGGCGACCGTTTTGAAACCCCATTACAAGGCTTATCTAATGTTTTATTAACACCTCATATAGGTGGCTCTACCGAAGAAGCACAACAGAATATTGGGGAAGATGTAAGCGTAAAATTATTTCAATATTTAGAACGAGGCATTACAAATGGTTCTCATACAGTTCCAGCCATTGCTTTGCCACCCATTGAAGGCGCTCATAGAATTTTACATATACACCATAATGTACCAGGTGTGCTGAGTGCAATAAATACAGCATTGTCTAAAAACAATATCAATATTTTGGGGCAATATTTAAAGACCAATGAAGAAATTGGCTATGTGGTGCTGGATGTTGACAAGAAATTATCGAAGCAAGCTTTGGAATTATTGAGAGACGTAAAAGAAACGATTAAGGTTAGAATACTTTACTAATCAAACCTATACTGCTGGTATATAGTAGCAATTATACCAGCAGTTTTTGAATGGTCAATTTTAATATACTATTTACCTTATAATTAATATTATGTTAAGTAGTGTACTGTCTATTTCTAAAAATAAGCTTCATTCAATTTAAGGTGTGGATTCATCATAAACGTATGAAGTTGTCTGTTCTCTTTAAAAGCCACTACTCGATAACCACGATAATCTAATCCCCAATTACCTCCATAATGTCCATCAAATAAAAAAGGAATATTATTTTTTATTTTAAAATGATCTTGGTCATGATCGTGTCCATTAAATACAGCGACAATGTTTTTGTATTCCGTAAGCAATTGTAGAAACTGGTCGCATTGAATTCCATAGCTCGTCCACTTTTCAGGTGTAATATGAATGAATATATAAATGGCGCTCTGGTTTTTATATTTATCCAATTCAGTTTTTAACCAATCCAAGTCAGCACATATATATTCACCCTTTTCATTGGAGGTAGTCGCCATCAATAAAACTTGGTTGCGAATTACCGCTGTATGATTCACGGGCGTTCCCCAAATAGTTTTCCACTCTTCGGGACTCACTTGGTCGTGATTGCCTTGGGTTACATAATATGGCACTGGTAACTGGTCTAAATGCTGCTTTACAATAGGCATATATTTTTTTTCATCGTGTACCAAATCCCCATTAATAATACAGCAATCGAGCGGCTCTATTGCATGCTCTCGTTTTATATGGGCAATCAACTCATCTAGGTTTTGTTGGTAATTGGTGCCAACTTGACCATAATGTCCATCTGATGCAACCAGAAATCTGAGTAGATTTGGTTTTGAAATAATACCATCACCCGAATCCATCCAATTCTGTTGCGACAATAATTGTCCCCCTGCAAAAATGGCAACACTGGTATAAATACCTTTTCTTAAAAAACTTCTTCTAGATGGTATCATTGTTATAGATAGAAATATGAATTACTTAAAAGTACCGTGCAAAGCATCAAATTCCTTGTACTTGGCTTCTAATAAATCAAAAGCTTTGGGGTCTTTACCTCTAACACGACCCATTTTATAATTATATAGGTTGGTAATAAAATCCACTGATTTATTAATTACACTTTTTTCGGTATTAGAACGGGGAGATTTGTCTTTTAAAATTAGGTAAGACTTTGTTAACCAGTCAATAGCTATATCTACATTTTCAATTGCTGCTTTTTCTACAACTGCATTTGCTGATTTAATGGCATCAACTTTCACCTTTTGCTCTGCATCGGCAGCAGCTTTTTTCTTTGGATCTTTCACTACAGGCTTGTTGGCATTTATTTGTTGTAATTTTTTAATATTCTCGGCAAATTTATCATCATCCAAATTAAAGTAGTTGTAATAAATGATGCCTGCATTATAAGCTGCCAGTGCATTTTGTGAATTTTTTCCGTACGCTTTTTTAAATGCCTCAATGGCTTTTTGGGTATAGCTGTCGTGTAAAGAACTATCTACCCCTTCTTTGTGTTTTGCGTTTACAAAAGCGTCACCAAATTGCAAATACATATTTTCTGAAAGCGTACCAGCTGCATTTCTTTCATCATAAATAGCCGTTTTTTGGGCTAGGTCAAAATTCTGATCAATGTATTCAATCTCAAAATCTTCCCAATTTTCTTTAGGATACACTTCTTTACCAATTGCGAGATAATTCTCAAAAGCAGTCTTATTCTTTGATTTGGTATAATGATCAACTAGAAATTTATAAATATCTGCAAATCCCTCACCTGTTACTTTGCGATCAGCTAGCCGAGTATAATATTTTGAAGCTTCATCCATTTTCTGTGCATTTTGAAATGAATAAGCACAATAAAGAATAGAAGTAGTATCAAAGATGGCAGTAGAGCTGGACCATTTATTTTTAAATATATAATCGCTATAATAAACGGCTGACTCAAAAGCCTTTGTTGCATCTGGCCAGTTCTTTGTTTTAAAACTTTCAATGCCTTTACCAAATGAAGTTGAGTAGATATCAAAAAAACCTTCTGCTCCCTTTTCTTTTACAAATGAATAACTAGGATCTAGTTCTACGTACTTTTTAAATGCAGCATTGGCATCTTCAAAAATGGTTGGATACTTTGCACGCAATGTTTCATTTTTGTAGATGGCAGCATTAATTCTAGATTTCCAATACCAGCCCTCTATTTTATCTTTTGTTTTAGGATCAGCAAGTGCTTTCTCGACTTCAACTTTAGCTTCTTCAATTTTTTCAAGTAATAAAACGGTCTGCACTTTTTTGTAATCTTGTGCAACAGCAATATTCAAGATGAAAATGCTCAGTAATACCGCAATAAAATGTTTCATGGCTTTATTTTTTATTGTTTTTATTCGTTGTTTGGTTCTATTGTTTCGGTTGTATTTTCGGTTGTATTGGGTGAATCGGTATCGGTTGATTCTGTTGTGTCAGCTTCAATGTCAGCTATCGGATTTTCATCTTCGGTCTGGTCCTCAATCTGAGAAATTGCTGCTATTTCATCCGTATCATCCAGTCGAATCAATTTCACTCCCTGCGTTGCCCTACCCGCTTCACGGATAGCTAGAATACCTGTTCTGATGGTGATTCCTGATTTACAAGTAATGATTAAATCCTCTGTTTCTTTCACATACAAAATCCCTACCAGATTTCCTGTTTTCTCGGTTACATTAATGGTTTTAACACCCTTGCCGCCCCTATTGGTAATTCGGTAATCTTCAATGGCTGTTCGCTTACCATATCCTTTTTCACTTACTACCAATATGGTTCTTTCAAGATCTTCCTTATTTACACAAATCATACCTACTACTTCATCCTTACTATCGTCTACTTCAATTCCACCTACCCCAATAGCACCCCTACCAGTTGACCTTACTTTAACTTCAGGAAAGCGAATGGCTCTACCGCTTTTTAACGCCATCATAATTTCGCTGGAACCGTTGGTGAGTCTCGCTTCTAACAACTCATCGCCCTCTACAATGGTAATTGCATTCACCCCATTGGCTCTTGGTCTACTAAAATCTTCTAATGAAGTTTTTTTAATAATTCCCTGCTTGGTACAAAGTACTATATAGTGTTGCTGAACGAAATCTTTATCATCAATTTTTTTCACGTTGATGATGGCTTTCACCTTATCATCACCAGGCAATTGAATCAGGTTTTGAATGGCTCTTCCTTTGCTTTGTTTCTCTCCTTCTGGTATTTCGTAAACCCGCATCCAATAGCATCTTCCCTTTTCGGTAAAAAACATAATGGTATCGTGAGTAGAGGCAATAAACAAATGCTCTACATAATCTTCTTCACGGGTTTTAGAACCAACAGCACCCCTTCCACCACGCTTCTGCTGGCGGTATTCGGTAGCAGAAGTCCTTTTAATATAACCTAAATGTGATATGGTAATTACCACGTCTTCATCTTCTATCAGGTCTTCAATACGCATTTCATCTGCCAAGTATTGAATTTCACTTTTACGCTCGTCGCCAAACTTCACTTTTACTTCCAGCAATTCTTTTTTAATGAGATCATATCGAAGGTCTTCACTTGCCAATAAAGCTTTCAAGCCTTTGATGGTTTCAATCAACCCATTAAATTCCTCAATAATTTTATCGCGTTCCATTCCAGTCAATCGCTGTAAACGCAATTCCAGAATAGCTTTTGCTTGTATTTCCGACAATCCTTCTTGCTGGCTATACTGTTCATTGGTAAGTTCAGAAAACATACCTGAGTTAAGATACCATTTTTCTTCCTTGCTTTTATTAACCAAACTCTCCTTGGCTTCATCAGGCGTTCTGCTGGCACGAATAAGCGCAATCACTTCATCTAAGTGATCCAATGCTTTCAAATATCCTTCTAAAATATGAGCCCGCTCTTCTGCCTTACGCAATTCAAATTTGGCACGGCGGATCACCACTTCCATCCTAAATTCAATGAACTCGCGCACCAAATCACGCAGGTTCATAATTCTTGGACGCCCCTTGCTCAATGCAACATTATTAATACCATAACTGGTCTGTAATTCGGTATGCTTATACAGTTGGTTAATCACCACCTGCGCAACCGCATCTTTCTTCAGTTCCACCACTATACGGGTACCATCTTTGTTACTTTGGTTACCCACATCGGAAATTCCATCTACAATTTTATCAATCGCCAATCGCCCTATCCGATCCGTTAAGGTATCGCGGCTCACCTGATAAGGCACTTCGGTAATCACAATCATTTCGCGACCGTTGGGCTTGGTTTCTACATTGCATTTACCTCGAACCACCACTTTACCCCTACCAGTTAACAAAGCTTGTTTTACGCCCTCCATTCCATAAATCACACCCCCAGTCGGAAAATCTGGAGCTTTTACATGGCTCATCAATTCTTCAATGGTGACCTCCCTGTTTTCCACATATGCAACACAACCATCAATCACTTCACTCAAGTTATGTGGCATCATATTAGTAGCCATACCCACTGCAATACCCGAAGAACCGTTTACCAATAATTGTGGTATACGAGTAGGAAGTACGGTTGGCTCTTCCAATGAGTCATCAAAATTCAACTGGAAATTCACCGTATCTTTCTCAATATCATCCAACATGGCTTCTGCAATACGCTGAAGACGAGCTTCTGTATAACGCATAGCTGCTGGCGGATCCCCATCTTGGTTTCCAAAATTACCTTGCCGATCTACCAAGGTATAACGCATAGTCCACTCCTGCGCCATACGCACCAATGTATCATAAATAGCACTATCTCCATGAGGATGGTATTTACCCATTACTTCCCCAACAATACGTGCCGACTTTTTAAATGGCTTATTGCTGCTATTGCCCAACTCACTCATAGCATACAACACCCTGCGGTGTACTGGCTTAAACCCATCACGTACATCGGGTAAGGCACGACCCACAATAACCGACATAGAATAGTCAATATATGCGGTCTTCATCTGTTCCTCTATATTTACCTGTATGATGCGATCATTATCGCTGGTTTGTTCTGGCAATTGATTTTCTTCCATGTATCTTTTTGTTCAGATTTAGCCCTTTTATCGGGCGCAAAATAGCTTCCGATATATAGGTCTGCGAAGATAGCTTTTTCAAGGGTTAAAATCGCTAAAAAAGGTTGTTTTTTAGAGGCACTTATCCACATAAAATACCCCTTCTAAAAGATTGATTTCCATGGATAGATTTCAATTGTACTATATTT
Source organism: Sphingobacteriia bacterium (assembly GCA_031369485.1). GTDB lineage: Bacteria > Bacteroidota > Bacteroidia > Chitinophagales > Chitinophagaceae > Sediminibacterium. The sequence goes on along the minus strand of JANMOT010000043.1, from coordinate 8,677 downwards.
ATTTTTATTATGGAGAAAGTCCCTCGTATTTTGCTTTTCGGTGCTGGTAAATCCGCGACCGTATTAATACAATATTTGGCCAAAACCACCCTTGAAAAACAATGGCATTTTACCATCGCTGATTTGGACTTGTCCAATATCCTTTCGAAAACAACTACCGCACCACATTTAACCGCTGTTGCACTGGAAATTGAAGACGATAATGCCCGCAGTACCCTAATTCAAACTGCCGATGTGGTAATATCCCTCCTACCTCCTGCCCTACATTTTTTGGTGGCCAAAGATTGCCTAATGCTGCGCAAACACTTGCTCACTGCGTCTTACCTTGACCAACCCATTCAGTCCCTCGCTAAAGATATTGCCGATGCTGGCCTGCTGTTTTTGGGAGAAATGGGGCTCGATCCTGGCATCGACCATATGAGTGCCATGCAGCTTATTGATGAAATTCACGAAAAAGGCGGCTCTATTGCTTCATTTAAGTCGTTTTGCGGCGGTTTAATTGCACCTGAATTCAATACCAATCCTTGGCAATATAAAATCACTTGGAACCCTAGAAATATAGTTACAGCTGGCAAAGCTGGTGCCATTTATAAGGAGAATTATCAAGTAGTTGAAAAAGATTACAATGCTATTTTCAAAGACTGTTCTTCCTTAGAAATTGAAGGGGTTGGAGAATTGGCTTATTACCCAAATCGCGATTCACTCTCTTATATCCCTATTTATGGATTGGAATCTGCTGCTACTTTTATGAGGGCTACATTTAGGTACCCCGATTTTTGCAAGGGCTGGCAGAAAGTAGTAGAAGCGGGACTAACAAATGATGATGACTTAATTGACACCAATAAAACCAGCTATGCCAATATGATAGAACGCCAATTGCAACAAAAAGAAGTATTGCTGCAATCGGATCTATTGAAATACCAATTCGACTGGCTGGGACTAAGTGACCATCAACTCATAAATAAAGGCATTCAACCCATTTCTGCTGCGTTTCAGCAATTATTAGAAAATAAATGGAAGCTAGAACCGGGGGATAAAGATCTGGTTGTTATGTTGCATGAAATTAAATTCAAATTAGATGGAGCATCAAAAATAGAAAAGACCAGCTTGATTGTTAAAGGCGATGATGAACGCAATACGGCCATGGCCAAAACTGTGGGACTGCCATTGGGCATTGCTGCAACCCTATTACTGGAAAATAAAATTACCCTTCGGGGATTGCATATTCCAATTGTAAAAGAAATCTACCATCCCGTTTTGGAAATACTGGAACAGGAAGGAATTAAATTCAACAATTTTTAGAAGCTGACGCTTCAATTTTAAATAATTAAATATGAACTACTGGTTAATTAAATCTGAACCTTTTAAATACAGTTGGGATCAATTTGAAAAAGACAAACAAACTTTCTGGGATGGCGTAAGAAATTATCTAGCTCGCAACCATTTAAAAGCCATGAAAAAAGGGGATCTCGCTTTCTGGTACCATAGCAATGAGGGTATGGAAATAGTAGGTATTGCCAAAGTGGTAAAAGAATTTTACCAAGATCCTACTACCACCGAAGCAGCGTGGGTAGTGGTGGACTTTAAGCCCGTTAAAAAACTAAAAAAGCCCGTATCTCTCGCCATGGTTAAAGCAGAAAAACAATTGGCCAATATGGCATTGGTAAGGCTTGGTAGACTTTCAGTTCAACCCGTAACCGCTGAAGAGTGGGATATGGTAATGGCAATGAGTGAAGCCAAATAAGGCCTTGAATAATAGCTGTGAAGCTTATTTAAAAAAAATATAGGCAATACCTACTGCTGCAATCACCCCAATTAAATCGGCCAACATACCCGCCCAAATGGCGTAACGTACTCTCTTAATACCCACGCTGCCAAAGTAAAGCGCAATAATATAAAAAGTAGTATCAGCACTGCCTTGGAATGTGCTGGCCAACTGACCAATAAAACCATCAGGACCATGAACTTTAAAAATATCTAACATAAGTCCCCTCGATCCACCCCCACTAAATGGGCGCATAATGGCTACTGGCAATGCAGGTACAAATTCACTGCTGGCTCCAATTGCTCCAAAACACCAAGTGATGCCATTGATAATTGCTGCCAATGCCTCACTCTCTCTAAATACCCTTATTGCTACCAACATTCCTACGAGATAGGGAATAATTTTTACAATTAAATCCCAGCCCTGTTTTGCACCTTCTATAAATGCATCAAATACATTAATTTTTTTCACATAACCTCCCACAATAAAGCTACAGATGATGAAAAATAAAATAATATTACCCAGCACATTACTGAAAGTCTCCTTAGTTAATAAAGTGGGTACTGGAATGTCTTTTTGTGAAGGAAGCGAATGAATAAACCAAGCAAATAAAAAAATAACCAAGGAAATTCCACCAATCCAAGTAATCAATACTCGGTCGAATTTCAACCGTTGATACATACCTGTAATTACAATGCTGGCAATGGTAGCTACCGATGTGGCCAGCATCAATGGCACAAATACACTGGTAGGATTGGTGCTGCCCGCCCCGGCTCTATAAGCAATAATAGACAGCGGAATAAGGGTGAGCCCACTTGTATGCAACACAAGAAACATGATCTGAGCATTGGTGGCGCTCTCCTTATTGGGATTGAGGGTTTGCAAACTCTCCATAGCTTTTAGTCCAAATGGGGTTGCCGCATTGTCGAGCCCCAACATATTGGCACTAAAATTCATCACCATCTGCCCCATTGCAGGATGCTTATCAGGGACTTCCGGAAAAAGTCGCTTCATAAATGGATTCAATAATCTAGCTAAAAAATTAATGGCTCCTGCTTTCTCGCCAATATTCATCAATCCCATAAAAAATACCATTACCCCAGTTAAGGGAAGGGCAATATCCATCACAGAACTTTTACTGGCATCAAAAATGCCTTCCACCAACTTCTTAAATATTTCATAGTCCTGAAATACAATTAGTTTAAACAGCGCAATAACGAGACCGATTAAAAAAAACAAGATCCAAACATAATTGAGTGCCATGCAGCTAAGATAAGAAATACTACCTTCGCAGCCTCAAAACCAAAAAAATGGCTTTACAAGCAGGCATAGTAGGATTACCAAACGTAGGAAAATCAACCCTTTTTAATGCGGTGAGCAATAGTGCAAAAGCACAGGCAAGTAATTACCGTTTTTGTACCATCGAGCCCAATGTGGGCTTGGTAGATGTACCTGATGAAAGGTTAGATAAACTAACTCAATTGGTTCAACCCAATAAAACCATCCCTACCCAAATGGAAATTGTAGATATTGCTGGCCTCGTTAAAGGCGCAAGCAAAGGTGAGGGACTGGGCAATAAATTCTTGGGTAATATTCGTGAGGTAGATGCCATCATACACGTGATTCGTTGTTTTGAAGATGAGAATGTACTGAGGGAAGAAGGTGCTATCAATCCTATTAGCGACAAAGAAATTATTGAGACCGAATTACAGTTGAAAGATTTAGAAAGTGTGGAGAAGAAAATGCAAAGGGTAGAGAAAATGGCTCGTGTAGGTTCTGATACCAAAGCAAAAGCTGAATTCGAAATATTGCAACGCTGTAAAAACCATCTTGACACAGGAAAAAGCATTCATTCGCTCGGCTTGAGTAAGGATGATAAAGCAGCAGTCGCTGATCTTTTTTTGCTTACAGACAAGCCTGTATTGTATGTTGCAAATGTGGGCGAAGCAGATATGCATACTGGCAACAAATATTCAGAAGCTCTTAAAAAAATAGCAGCAGCCGAAGGCGCAGAAGTAATTGTAATGTGCAATAATATTGAAGCCCAGATTGCAGAGATGGAACAACCCGATGATAAGCAAATGTTTATGGAAGAATATAAGATGACCGAACCTGCCCTAAACAGACTTATTCGTACTGCTTACCAGCTATTGAATTTGGATACTTATTTTACCGCCGGAGTACAAGAAGTTCGTGCATGGACTATTCACAAAGGTTGGAAAGCACCACAAGCTGCAAGTGTAATTCATACCGATTTTGAAAAAGGTTTTATCAAAGCTGAAGTGATTGCATACGACGACTTTGTAAAATACGAAAGCGAAGCTGCTTGTCGCGATAATGGCCGACTTCGGATTGAAGGAAAGGAATATTTGGTAAAAGATGGTGACATCATGCACTTTAGGTTTAATGTGTAAAGCATCAACTCGCTTATTCACTTTAATGCTTTTTTTATGCATTCTTTCTGGGAAAATGACAGCTATTTTGCTCCTGTTGATATCATCATCATTGGAGCTGGGCTGATGGGTTTGTGGACTGCACTTGAATTAAAAAAAGCAGCTCCTTCCCTATCCATTACCATTCTTGAACGCCATAGTATACCTAGGGGTGCTTCCACCCGCAATGCTGGTTTTGCTTGCTTCGGCAGCCTCACCGAATTATTAGCAGACGAAGCAGAAATGGGCAGTAACGCTATGCTTGAACTGGTAGAACAACGTTTTAAAGGCATTGAAAAAATAAAACATTATTTATCGCCAACTTGCATTGATTACGATGCATGTGGTGGCTATGAAGCCATTTTAAACTCGCATACTGCCGCACCCCATCTTGTTGATCATATTCAAAGATTCAACCAATTGCTTCAACCAATTATAGGCATTCCAGCTTGTTTCTCACTTGCCTCTGAGCCCTTGCATACTTGGGGCCTTTCTAATTTTGATTCCCTAATATTCAATCCCTTAGAAGCAGGTATCCACAGCGGCAAGTTGGTGACCGAACTCACCAAACTAGCATTGCAAAATGGAGTTCGATTTTTATTTGGCATAGAAGTAACCCAATTAGAAGAAGGATCAATGGTAAGTGTACACACCAAATTAAATGGATTGCTAAAAGCAAAGCATATTATTGGCTGTACCAATGGGTTTAGCCAAATACTTTTCCCTGAATTAAGTGTATTGCCAGCAAGGGGGCAGATTGTGATGACCAAGCCCATTGATGGATTACTTACCAAGGGCACTTTTCATTTTGATGAAGGCTTTTATTACTGGCGAAATATCGGCAACCGCATTTTATTGGGTGGTGCTCGCAACACCAATTTAATGGCAGAACAAACCACCGATTTGAATGGTTCCAATGAAATTAGAAATACGCTGCTTCATTTTTTACAAACCCATTTTATTACCAATACTCCTATTGAAATTGAACAAAGCTGGAGTGGCATCATGGGTTTCACCAAAAACAAAAAACCTTTGTGTGAGCAAACAAGTGAACATATTACCGCAGCTATTGCATGCAATGGAATTGGCGTAGCACTCACCCCAATAATGGCAGAGACCGTCGCCAAAAACGTACTTCAAACCATTTAACTTTCCATTCAATCTATTCTACCTAATTTAGAACTGTCAATTTGATTATGAGAAAAATATACGCCCTTTTATTCCTTGTTTTTTGCTTAGCCAGTTGTGAACCACAAAGCAGCGAAGAACCTGAAATGGATGCCCATATTGTGCCCTCTCCTGCCGCAATCAATTACAGTATTATAAAACTGTATCCGCATGATACCAGCTCCTATACACAAGGATTGATTTGGCATAATAACCAACTCTATGAAAGTACGGGCATGGAGAAAGAAAGCAAACTATTGGAAGTAGCACTCAACAGTGGAAAGGCTTTGAGAAAATTAGCCATTCCAGATAATGAATTTGGAGAAGGCATTACCATACTCAACAATAAAATCTACCAGCTAACTTGGACGAACCATCTCGTTCATGTGTACGACTTAAAGACTTTTAAAAAATTACAGGAATTTGAGTGGCCTTACGAGGGATGGGGTATTACCAACAATGGAAGTAGTTTAATTATATCGACGGGAGGCAGCAACCTCTATTTGGTAAATCCCAATACTTTTAAAATTGAGAAGACCATTGGTGTAAGTGACAATAATGGATATATATCCAGCTTAAATGAACTAGAATTTATAGAAGGATTTATTTATGCCAATCAGTACATGACTGACTATATACTTAAAATTGATCCGTTGTCTGGATCTGTGGTGGGGAAAATTGATTTCAAAAACCTGCTGAAAGAGGCAGGTGCAATATATGATCCACGTACTATTGATGCAGGATATGTTTTAAATGGAATTGCCTACAACCCTGCTACTAAGCATATTTATATTACTGGTAAAAGATGGCCTACCCTTTTTGAAATTAAATTAAGCCAGTAACCAATTTTTTCTCGAAAATATAAATGACAGAGCTGCATTTTTTTGCATTGAAAATAGCATTGTAGTTAGACTTGAACCCCTGCCAAAAAGCGCGGATTAAATGAGGTCGCCCATTTTTGTATTGCTCACTCAACATAGCCACATAGTAAGCATCAAACCACATTGCTTTGGTGGCAACCAACCTAAACCCATTGAAGTCTGCTAATAATTCCATTGCCGCGGGTGAAAAATGATACAAGTGTCTTGGAACATCGTAAGCAGCCCAATATTTTCCATAAGCTGATGCATCAGCAGCCGTATAATTGGGAACTGCTATTATCAGTCGCCCTTGGTCACAAATAACCTTATTAAGCTGGCGCCAATAAGCTACTAAATCGTGTACATGCTCCATCACATGCCACATGGTAATGGCTTCAAAACTATTGGGACTGAACTCAAATAAACGCGCTGGCAATTCCAGTTCTAGTCCATAATTTTTGTGGGCTTCGCTTCTTGCTATTGCATCTGGTTCCAGTGCAGTTACTTTCCAGCCCCTTTGTTTCATGGTATTGGCGAATGCGCCAGTACCTGCACCTATATCTAATAAATTTCCTTTTTCTAATCCTGTTACTTTCTGTACCAGTCTCGCTTTGCTACCCAATGTATAGTTTCTTACCAAATGGTATAATCTATTCACAATGCCTTTTTTGGTATTGGAGTGAGAGATATAGTTGGAGGACTGATAATAAGCCCCAATATTTTCAACACTAGGTATATCTTGTGTAAAACGAAATAAACAGTGCTTACAATGCCAAATAGAAAAGACTGACTGACTCACAGTATGGTCTTGGGCATCTAAAACAGGATAAATATGCTTGCCTAAGCAAATAGGACAATTTGTGTAATGAATTAGTGACATAGTAGATAATTGAGGCAATCAATTAAACATAATAAAACAACAAAGCGCCCAAACCTATCATCAACAGTATAACAGCATATACCCACCAATTATCATTTCCTGCCGACTGGCTATCTTGGCCCAAAAGCTCTCGAATATCTTCTTCTTCTTGTTCAGACAATTCGCGTTCATCGTCCTCATGATATACTTTTACTTCTTTTTTGGCAAATTCAACCCCGCCCTCTAGCTTTACCTGCGGCATTAATTCCAGTAGATTTTTTTCAGGGGTGAACAGAATATATCCATTTTCTTCTTTCCGCATCATACCAATACCTGGTATAACCGCACCTTTGGGGGTAGTTAAGGAAGTCTTCAACTTATACAGGTAATCGTGAAAACTTTTGATGGCGGATACCTGATCTAGTCCCATTTCTTCAGCAAGAAAATCGAAAAACAGCTTATCCGATGGGGGTGTTTGTTCCTGCTTGAATCGAATGGTTGGAGAAGGCGCAAATAGAAATCCATTCGCAGCATCCAACTTAGCTCCATTGGTTTCAATCACCAGATTACCTACATCGGGTATGCTCAATTTTTGATTGAGCACCAAGTATTTATGAAGGTATTGATACATGTTCAACTCATTTATTGGAACGAATATACAACTCCTCCCATTACATTGAAACCAAAAACAGGATACTGGTTCCAACGTTGGTATATATTATTGAAGAGATTATTCATTTGAAGCCATAAATTCAACTTGGGTTGAAGGCTGAATTCAAGTCCCAAATTCATATCAATAGCAGGTGATAATCTTTTAGCCTGAAGCGTCGCATCTCTATACAAAGATCCAGTTCTGTAGAATAAGTCAGCCTTCACCTGCAAATCATTCAGCGGTTTCCACTGCAAGCCTGCGGTAGCTTCAAAAGGCACCAATCCCCATGCATGTGTTTCTTTTGAAAGTTGATTGAACTGTGTAAACGCAGCAGAAGCTAATACAGAAAAATTATCCTGTACAGCATAATTTAATTCACCTGTAAGTTTTATGGTTTTCAGCTCAGGCTCAAAAATGGTCGTGAAATTTTTTCCATCTCCTGCCTCATTCACAAACAAAAACTGGTTATTAATCTGCTGGTAACCAAATTTTCCATTGAAAGATAAATGGTTGGCTTTACCTCCTTTTATACCAACAAATTGCTCTGTTATGCTGGTATTAGCCATTGTATTTAGGTTGCCAATCCATGGATTAAAAGCAGCTATGCTTCGAAACCCATTTTTTACAAAATTACCAACCCATCCCAATTCAACCGACAAGGCGGTACTGGGAATAACTGATTCTATTCGTATATCGGGCAACATCTTATAGTTGCTATTATCCCATCCCGGCTTAATACCAAGGTTCATTTTTACATTTGGGGTATTAAATACAATAGCGGGGTTTACCACAAACAAATGATTGTTGATATTTGTAATAGGTGTTTTTAAACCAGCCAGATCGGCGGTTAGTGCCAACTTAAACAAAAATATTTTAGTGAATATTTTTTCCATTGGAAGTTTCAGCACAATATTATTTTCACTACTACTGGTATTATTGGTA
>JANMOT010000038.1:0-1554 GCA_031369485.1 Sphingobacteriia bacterium | reverse complement strand
AAATACTATTTGTTCGTCCAGGTCAAAAAATGGCAGCTTGAGTTTTTCACTCAATAAACGCCCCCAGTATGTTTTACCGGAACCCATAAAGCCGATCAAAAAAATCTTCATGAATTTGAAAATTTGAAAATTTGAAAATTTGAAAATTCAATATAGACGCTAATATCATTTTCAAATTTTCAAATCAGCATATTTGCATACTATTTGAAAGCATTCATCCCTGTCACATCCATACCGGTTATCAGCAAATGAATAACATGCGTGCCTTCATAAGTGATCACACTTTCAAGGTTCATCATGTGACGCATGATCGGGTATTCACCTGTAATACCCATACCACCCAGCATCTGTCTTGCATCACGGCAAATATTGGTTGCAATTTCACAACTGTTACGTTTTGCCATACTCACCTGTTGTGGTGTTACTCTTCCTTCATTCATCAATACACCCAGTCGCCAGTTGAGTAATTGGGCCTTGGTTATTTCAGTGATCATTTCTGCCAGCTTTTTTTGCTGCAATTGAAAACCGGCAATGGGTTTTCCAAACTGTATTCTTTCCATTGTATAACGACGTGCTGTATCATAACAATCCATTGCAGCACCAATAGCACCCCAAGCAATACCAAAACGTGCAGAATCTAAACACATCATTGGTGCACCTAAACCAGATTTATTTGGCAATAAGTTTTCTTTTGGCACTTTTACGTTATCAAAAACTAATTCGCCTGTGCAACTTGCACGCAATGACCATTTTCCATGTGTAGTTGGCGTAGAAAAACCTTCCATGCCTCTTTCTACAATTAAGCCATGAATACGACCATTTTCATCTTTTGCCCAAACCACTGCAATATCAGCTTCAGGAGAGTTTGAAATCCACATTTTTGCACCGTTTAACAAATAATGGTCACCCATATCTTTAAAATGTGTTTCCATGCTTGATGGATTTGAACCATGATTTGGCTCTGTTAAACCAAAACAGCCTAACATTTCGCCTGATGCTAATTTTGGTAGGTATTTTTTGCGTTGTGCTTCCGAACCAAATTTGTAAATTGGATACATTACTAAAGAACCTTGCACAGATGCTGTTGACCTCATGCCTGAATCTCCTCTTTCAATTTCTTGCATAATAATTCCATAGGAAATATAATCAAGACCTCCTCCGCCATATTCAACGGGAATTGTGGGACCAAAAGCACCAATTTCACCGAATTTTCTGACTATTTCATAAGGGAAATGAGCATGTTGCGCCCAGTCTTCCACATAGGGGGAGATCTCGCGCTTTACAAAGTCGCGGATTGAACTCCGGATGAGTTTGTGTTCTTCAGTAAGCAAATCATCAATTCCGTAGAAATCGGGTTGCTCGTAGCGGTCTTGTTTCAGTGATTTTTTGGCTTTGAACTCGGTGGTAGATGGAGATGACATACAAATTTTGGTTATTCTTTATGAATGGGTCAAATTTACATAAGATTAACAATTCTATGGACAAATCTTCTCTCGATCCGGTACTGATTGAACAGTTAAAAAAGTTGCAGCAAAAGTATGCAGTCATGGGCCA
>JANMOT010000040.1:0-17307 GCA_031369485.1 Sphingobacteriia bacterium | reverse complement strand
CGGGCTTATCTCCTTTTAAAAGATAATCGAAAAATTGCTGCTGTCGTATCTGTACATCTTTTCTGTTCTTACGCTCTAAAAGATTATGGGCTTCATTGTTGTAATTCAACATCCATACTGGTTTTCCCAAGCGACGAAGCGCCGTAAACATTTCAATACCTTGGTACCAAGGCACAGCATCGTCTGCATCATTGGCCATTATTACCACAGGCGTATTTACTTTAGGGAAATGAAACAAAGGTGAATTCTCTATATATAAATTGGTTTTTTCCCACAAACTACCGCCTATGCGGCTCTGCGTTCTCTCATACTGAAACTGCCTATTCAAACCCGTACCCCACCTGATTCCTCCATAAGCACTGGTCATATTTGCTACAGGCGCACCCGCCCAAGCAGCAGCGAACAATGAGGTTCGTGTAATTAAATGCGCTATCTGGTATCCACCCCAACTCTGGCCTTGTAACCCCAACTTAGTACTGTCTACAAATCCCTGCGTTATCATAGCCCTTGTTCCACTTACAATATAATCATAAGCACTGGCGCCAGGGTATCCTACCTTGTACCAAATATCTGGCACAAATACCAAATAACCCCTGCTTACATAGAAAGGAATATTTAAACTAGAAGGTGTTGGCGCGGGCGACCTATATCCATACAATTCATCACTGTTTCTTTCATAGAAATAAGCAATCATGGGATACTGCTTTTTTGAATTAAAATCTTCTGGCTTGTATAAAATACCTTGCGCCATTTTACCCGTATAAGATTTCCAACTCACCAATTCAGCAGTCCCCCAATTGTACATTGCTTGCTGTGGATTTGGCTGGTACAATGATTTTCCTCCTGCTATTTCTTTTCTTCCTGCAATAGATCCGGTATCAAGACTGGCCACTATTTTAATATCGGCCGAACGCTGAAACGTCTCCGTACTATAACTCAATACCATTGCATTCTTGGCCTTAATGGCATTGGCTATACGCACTTGATAAGTCTGCCTTAAACCAAGGGGCAAATTGAAGGGCTCCCCCATAGTATGGTATTTTAATCCACTGCCTTTATCTGTTTTATTAAATATAGAAATCAGTAACAACTGATTGGGTTTTATCATTCGCTCCTCCTTGTCTAATTTAATATTGCGCAATACCAAATTTTGCTTTCTTCCAAGCCCTTTTGTCAAGTTGATAGAAGCATTGATTCCATTGGGATCTAGTTGCCAGATATCAAATTGATCATAAACCAGCACCGTACTGTCGCCTTCCATCCATCCCATCACACCATAAGCATCGGGATCATCGGGCATATCATTGTAAACATCATAAAAGGGTGTTTTGACATCTTTTGCTAATAAAGTAATCTGTTGTTTGGATGCATTGTAGGCAAAATACTGTCGCTTTGTTTCATTATATACCAACAAATACTTCCCTGTGGGTGAAGCCGCTATATTTCCCTTAATGTCTTTTGCAATCAATTGTGATTGTCCACTTTCTGGATTAATGGAATACATATCATTATAACCAGCACCTTGCCACTGTTGGGCAATTCGTTTGCCTTCATCACTAGTTGTATAAAATATTTTACCATCGCCTTCATTGGTCTGTATAATATTTCTAAATGCAAGTGTTGCCAACTGCACTACTGATTTTGTTTCAAAATCATACCTAGCCAAATAAGCCCTATTTAGTTCTTGTTGAAGGTTTTTCAGTTGCACAGTTTGCAAATAATCGTCCTTATGATTCCAGATATCTACATTTACCCTTTCAAATTCAGGAGTAAGGGTATCTTTTACGGGCAGTATGGGCGTAGTCCCAAAAAAGAGCCTGCTGCCTGTCTTGCTAAAACCAATAGCCGCAGCATTATCACTCACCATCCAATTCGTGGGTATGCCCTTTGTATTTTTATCTACAATCAATATCGCAGTATCCCATTCCGATTTATGGTAATAGAGTTTATAAAATTTCTGAAGCGATTTAGCACTACTGTCCCGCTCTGCCACAAATACCAACTGCATGCCAGTTTCATCCATCCGATAGCTTTTGGCATCATTGAACCCAACAAAAATAGGAGCCGCTTTTCCTGAAGTAATATCTAGTTTTATTACCGATGGTTTCACCTTGGTATCACCCGTTTTTTTGGTGGTCTCCATCAATAATATATTGCCTTTTTTACTGAAAAAATATTCACTCACCAATGGATATACTTTCAGTTCACCCGTTTTTAAATTCCGGACTACTAAATCAGTCCCTTCTTCAAAGGGATCTTCTATATTTTTAGGTTCAGCCGCATTCACCTTAGCTTTCACCTTGGTTGTTGTATCGGGCTCTGATTTAGGGGCTGTAACTGGTAAATTTTTCTCTGACAGATAAGCCACTACCATTGCTTGCTCATCTGCTACTTTAAAACTTTTAATACGAGCTACTTTAATAATAATACTCGTGCTTAGTTCAACTATTGCCAATGAATCTTTGGGCATTTCTTCTGGTTTTTTCTTCTTAATACGCGCTTCCCTAGTTTCTGCAAAAAGCGGGCGAATACGGCAGATCAAAAAGTGATTGTCATCTGTTATACTTGCCCCATATCCCCTGGCAATAGAAGCAACCGTTGAACCATCTGATTTTTTTATAAACAATTCGCCATCACCCTCCTGCGGGGCAACTATAAAAGATATATGCTTACCATCATTACTCAGCATTCGCTCGGTAATATTCTGCCAACCATCATACACCGTATGATCCAATGGTTTTTTCTGTGCAACTACGCCAATAGATAAAAAAAGAAATACTAGAAAAGGGAGGATTCTCATATTAGTCTAATTTTGTAATTTCCGAAGATAATTAAACAATCTTCAATTGGCGTTGTTGCCTTCATGTATTTGATAAACGGATGATTTGATGAAAAAATTAATGGTATTGGCTTTAGCCCTCACATTTACACTTGGGTCATTTGCTCAGAAGAACGGAGTTTTGTCGGGACAGGTAGTGGACAAACAGTTTCAAACCGCTGTTGGTGGGGCGACTATAAAAATTGAACGCAGTTCCTTGGCTGCAATAACTGACAGTTCGGGTAGGTTCAATATAAAGGGTATTGAATCAGGTGCATACACCATTACCATCAGCAGCATTGGTTATTCGCCTATTACCAAATACAATGTGGGCATTACCAGTGGTAATGAAAACAATATGGTGATTGAATTAGAACTGCTCGTAAACCAATTAGAAAATATTACGGTAAATAGCACCAACAGAAATAAGTCAGCCAAAGCAGCCACACTAGAAACCCCACTAAGTGTGCAGCGGTTAACAACAGAAGAGATCAAAAGTAATCCTGGGGGAAATTTTGATATATCTCGGGTAATACAAGCACTACCCGGTGTTGGTGGTACTGCCAGCACTGCTGGTTTTAGAAATGATATCATTATTAGGGGTGGCTCTCCCAACGAAAATGTATATTATTTAGATGGGATAGAAATACCAGTTATTAACCATTTTGCCACACAAGGAAGTGCAGGCGGACCTGCTGGCATTTTGAATGTGAGTTTTATTGAAGACGTTAAGCTCAGCTCTTCTGCCTTTGACGCAAGATTCGACAATACGCTTTCTTCTGTATTTGAATTCAAACAAAAAAGAGGAAATTTAAATAGGTTACAGGGTAATATTCGACTGAGTGCTACAGAGTTGGCTGCTACTTTTGATGGACCCATTGGATCATCGGGAAAAACAAGTTTTCTAGCTTCTGCAAGAAGAAGTTATTTACAACTGCTTTTTAAAGCGATTGACTTGCCCATACGACCTAACTATTGGGATTTTCAATACAAGGTAACACACCAAATCAGCAAAAAAACAACCCTTACGGTACTGGGTGTTGGTGCTATTGATGAATTTAGTTTTGCTGCTCCAAAAAAATCAACTCCCGAAAAATTGTATGCACTCAACAGCAATCCTGCTGTGCAACAATGGAATTATACCATCGGTGCTTCCATCAAACACTTACTGGCAAACGGTTATTGGAATTTGGCTTTAAGCAGCAATACATTCAACAACCAACTAGATAAATACGAGAATAATCTTGGCCCCATTAAAGGATTAAACACTTTAAGTTACAACTCCAGAGAAACAGAACACAAATTGCGTTTTGACGTAAATAAAAATAGTAATGGATTTAAAATAAGTTATGGCGTTATGGCTCAATTTGTGCAGCAGAGCAATCGTACCCAACAAATTATTAGTGCTGCGGTAACCGATAATAACGGTAATATTATTCAACCTGCGGTAGTAAATAATTTCTTGGGCAATATCAGCATGGGGCGTTTTGGTGCATTTACGCAAATCGGAAAAAGATTCATGAACAATAAACTGGGTATTAGTGGTGGCTTACGAATTGATCAAAACAGTTTTACCAATACGGGTATGAATCCACTCAAAACATTATCACCCCGCATTGCTTTAAGTTATATTCTTACCGATAAATTCACCTTGAGTGCATCTATTGGCAAGTACTATAAAATTTTACCTTACACCGCATTGGGCTTTAGAAACAACAACAATATATTGGTGAATAAAGACGCCGACTATACCAGCAGCACCCATTATATTGCAGGAATAGAATTCATGCCAGCAACTGCTACACGATTTACATTTGAGGCTTTTTACAAACAGTATAACAATATGCCAATTAGCAATAGAAATGGCATTAGCCTATCTAACCAAGGTGGCGATTTTAGCGTATTGGGTAATGAAGATATTACGACCAATGGAAGAGGACGCGCTTATGGTTTTGAATTTTTTGCACAACAAAAACTTACCAAAAGATTTTTTGGTGTTGTGAGTTATACTTGGTTTGTAAGTCAGTATACCAATGCCAATACGGGGTATACCGCTAGCTCTTGGGACAATCGTCACTTACTAAGCACTGTAATTGGATACAAGTTCAATAGAAATTGGGAGATGGGTTTGAAATTTCGTTATCAAGGTGGCGTTCCATTTACACCATTTGACTTAGCTGCAAGCAGACAAAATTTTTTAGCGTTGGGAACAGGTAGTCTTGATTATAATCAAATTAACAGCCAGCGAACCACTGCGTTTAACAGCAGTGATATTCGCATCGATAAAAAATGGTACTATAAAAGAGTAACGCTCGATTTATTCTTTGATGTAACCAATTGGTACCTAGCTAAAAGTCCCGCCCCTCCTTCTTATACATTTAAGCGAACGGCAGACAATAGCGGGTTTATTACTACTGATGCACAATCCATCAAATCCAATGGCAGTAACGCTATCCCATTCCTGCTAAGCAATAACGATGTGAGTGTTACACCTACTATTGGGTTTATAGTAGAATTTTAAAAAAAGATTTCTCGAAATAATAGTTAACTTTATTAACTAAATTTCGACTTTGGAGAAACAGATTATTGATTTTGCCAATGCGTTAATAAATGCCAATTATTACTACTTGGCATTTGTGAATATGGAAGGTTTTTATACCTATAGTAATCATCATTTTAATAAGATATTCATTGCACAGGGAGATACAGTTATAGGAAGACCAGCTACCTATGCTGTAATGGAAGAAGATCATGCGGCAATGATGGAAGCTGTACAACAATGTATTGTTGATAATGGAAAAGGAATACAGGTTTCATTGAGAAAGCCGTCGTTAAATGGCATACTTACTACCCAATGGGAATTTACTTGCAATACTGGTATAGATGGCAATCCAAATGGCATTGTATGTATTGGTCACGATATATCTGAGTATTACCAAAATCAACTTAAACTAAAAGCTATTTTAGACAGTACAGTCGATTCGAATATATTAATTGGGGCAGATTATAAAATACTCAATTTTAATAGAGTGGCCAATGAAGCAGCTGTCACTATTTCTAATAAAGCTCTTTTTGTTGGAGACGATATTCGTAATCATATTCATGAATCAGTTTTGCATATATTCAAAGCAAAATTTGAAGAAGCATTGAATGGAGCACTTGTCAAGTCAGAACGGCCAGTGCAGTTAAATACAGGAAAGGAAATATGGTTTGAATTTCTTTATTATCCTGTGTACGATTCCCAAAATTTATTGGTAGGTGTTGCATTGAATACCACTAATATTGACATTCGAAAAACAGCCGAACTAAAAGTATTGGATCAACTTGAAAGGTTTAAAAAAATTGCTTTTTTACAATCGCATGAATTACGTGCACCGCTAGCCAATATTATGGGAGTGGTAAACGTACTTAATTTACTACTTCCAAAAATAGAATCATCGGATACTATTGAATTACTAAATGGCCTTATTGAAAACGCTAAAAAAATGGATTCCATTGTGCAGCAAATAGTACGAGGAACACGCGAGTAATTAACTGCGTTTCAAACGCAACAACCGAAACATTTGCAATACCACAGAAAGCAATATAAGCGATACCCCATAATAAAAACTGGGTTGGACAGCTTTGCTTTCATCAAAAAAAATAAATGCCATGGCAATAGCATAAACTGGCTCAAGATTTAGAGACAAATTTTGTGTAAAAGCTGACACTTTTTTTAAAGAAGCCAACATCAATTGCATCCCTATTATTGTACATAACCAACTCAGTATGAACAACCATCCCCAATCGCTTAGGGTTGGAATTAAAGTTGTAAGTGGAAACAGGAATATATATATAGGCATGAGTACGGTAAGTAATACCAACCCACCCGTAAGTTCATACAATATCATTACACTTGGTTCTGCAATATCCATATTGCGCTTATTTAATACTGAAAATAAAGCAGCCAAAAAAGCTGAAATCAATCCCACTATAATTCCCAATCGATACCTTTGATCGAATTGAAAAATAAGACAAATACCAGCGAGACTCAATCCACCAAGTAGTAAATCAGCCCAGTTTATTTTTCGGGTTACAAATATAGGCTCTAACAATGCTGTAAATAATCCTACCGAAGAAAAACATACCAAGGCAATGGATACATTACTCAGTTTTACACTTGCATAAAATGCCACCCAGTGCAACGCAATTAAGGTTCCAATAAAAAATAGTTTTAGAACAGATTTCTTAGGAAGTAAGATTGGCTTTTTGAAAGCCCAGGTTAAAAAAGAAAGACTGAAAACAGTGATCATAATTCTATACCAAACCAATGGCATTGCGTCTAAAGAAATCAATACACCCAAAATACCAGTAAACCCAGCCAAAAAAACTGCTGTATGTAATTGTATTAGTGCTTTTTTCATTTGATAGAAAGGCGGGTGCGATAGTTTTTAAACATACTTTGCCATTGAATACTAATAACCCCTATTACCCCTTCTTTAATAATGCCCTTGCTCATTTTACTAACTCCTACTTGGCGATCGCGAAATGTAATGGGTACTTCAGTAATTTTAAAGCCCAACTTCCAAGCGGCAAATTTCATTTCAATTTGAAAAGCATATCCTACAAAAGAAATCATATCAAAATTAATGGATGCAAGCACCGCTCGTTTATAACATACAAATCCTGCTGTTGGATCTTGTATGGGCATCCAAGTAAGCAGCTTGGTATACAAAGCCCCTCCCCTTGAATACAACTGCCTATCAAGTGGCCAATTTTCTGTTTTCCCTCCTTTTACATAACGGCTGCCAATAGATAAATCAGCAGGCCCATTTTTACAAGCAAGGTACAAACGTTCCAAATCATTGGGATCGTGTGAAAAATCTGCATCCATCTCAAAAATATATTCATACCCTTTTAACAAACACCATTTAAATCCGTGTATATACGCTGTACCTAAGCCCAGCTTACCTTTACGTTCTTCAATAAATAGTTGATTAGGGAATTGAGTCATTAGCTGCTTTACAATAGCTGCAGTTCCATCGGGAGAGCCATCATCGATTACCAAAATATGGTATCCCAACTGGAGACCCATTACTGCATGAATAATGGAAGTAATGGTATCCTTCTCATTAAAAGTAGGTATGATCACAATTTTTTCCAACGACTACTTCTTTAAAAGGGTTCTATTGAGAATTTCGGTAAGTTTCTGCTTCGTATTCATGGCAAAATCACCCTTCATCATCCAATCATAATACTGAGGTTCTTCTTTAAGCACTTGTGCAACAGGCTTGCCTTTATGCTTTCCGAAATTAAAAATCTCTATCCCTTTATCTTTGATGAAACGGCGAGCAAAATCAACAATATCATCTTCTCCTGTAAATTTAACTACCGTCTCTACCGTGTTACCAATTTGAGGGTATCGCTCAATCTGAGCTTCCAAAATTTCCCAAGTTGCAGCAGCATCTACTTCAGCACCATGTGCGCCTTCCAATACTTTGTGGCAATAGAATTTATATGCAGCACCCAAAGTACGCTGTTCCATCATATGAAATACTTTCTGCACGTCCACCAACTTTCTACCATCTGTAGAAAATTCAATACCCGCTCTTAAAAATTCTTCAATTAACATGGGGATATCAAACCGATTACTATTGTATCCAGCCAAATCACATTGCTCAATAAACTGTTTTACTTCATTCGCCACCATTTTAAAACTTGGGGCATCTTTTACCATTTCATCTGTAATACCATGTATTTCACTAGATCCTAAAGGAATAGGCATCAATGGATTGATGAGTTTTCGCTTCACCAGTTTTGTTCCATCTGGAGAAATTTTAACCACAGCAATCTCAACAATACGGTCGGTGCTCACATTCACCCCTGTTGTTTCCAAATCAATAAAAGCGAGGGGACGTTCAAGTTGTAAATTCATATCTTCCGCAGAGTTTCAAGTTGAATAATTTCATTCAAAAACGAAATTATGTTTAATCTACCACAAATACCCTACTCATAATAGAATATTTAAAGGGATAAAATGTAAAATAAAAGCGACTTTTACCCTTATTAATATACGTTCAATTTATAATTTTAACATATTTAAAACGTAATCAGGCAGCATTTTAGTACAATCAATTATCTTTGCAAGGTGTATTTAAGTTTGTCCGCTATAAATGCAATCTTATTAAATGGGCCATAATAAAAATTTGTTACCCACAGAAATATTAATTAGCGAATTTCATGGGGCCACAAAAAAATAAAAATTAACATATGAAAAAGACTTTTTTATTGTTATTAATTCTTGGTTTTACTACAATAATGGTTGTTTCCTGTGCCTCTGTTAAAGGAAAAGGATGCCCTACTACCAATCCCCGCTATTTTAGAGGCTAAATGGTTTGAATGGATTAATTTTGCAGAAATAATTTTATGCATTGGATTCCATTAACCAATATTGATCAACTAGATCAGATCAACTCCTTATCACAACAAAAAGCACAAATAATTTTTAAGCATAGTACCCGTTGTAGCATCAGCTCTATGGCATTAAATCGTTTAGAGCGGGAGGATACGCCTAATTCGGCTGACTTTTACTTGCTAGATCTTATTCAATACCGTACCTTATCTAATGAAGTTGCAGAACGATTTGGGGTACACCACGAATCGCCACAAGTACTGGTAATAAAAAAAGGCGACTGTATGTACGATGAAAGTCACCAAGGAATTACCATGGCCGAAATTGAAGCACAATTGGCATAGTTTTTTAAAATCTTCATCATGCATATTACCATATTTGGCGCCACTGGCTTAGTAGGCAAAAGAATCGTTCAACAAGCACTGAATAAGGGTTTTAAGGTGACTGCCTTTGGTAGAAATGTGGTTGACTTGATTGATGCAGATAACCGCAATAAAAAACTAACTGCATTCAAAGGATATATTTTTGATGCAAAAGACGTTTACAAAGCCATGGAAAATGCAGCTATTGTTATTTCTGTTTTGGGCGGAGCATTTGATGGCAGCGATAAAACCAGAAGCCTTGGCATGAAAAATATAATAGAGCAGATGCAAAAGAAAGGATTGCAACGCATGGTGGCACTTGGCGGAATGGGAATATTAAATGCTCCAGATGGGGGATTATTAATTGATGGCGAAGACTATCCCGAACAATATATAGCAGTGGGTAAGGAACACCAGAAAGCATTTGAATTGCTACAAGCTTCTTCATTAGAGTGGAGCTTTTTTTGTCCCCCCGACATTATAGATGCAGATGAAACTGGCTTATATATTACCAGTACCAACTATCCTCCTGAGCCCAATAATAATAAAATTAATGCAGGAGATCTTGCCCTAGAAATGCTACAAGCAGCAAGCAGTGGCAAGTTTATTCATGAGCGAGTAGGCATCAGTAATATTTAAGCTATATTTTCTATTACCATGGCACTTGCGCCACCACCGCCATTACAAATTCCAGCAGCTCCAATTTTGCCACCCTGTTGTTTCAGCACATGAATAAGTGTAACCACAACTCTAGCACCACTGCAACCCAAAGGGTGACCTAATGAAACAGCTCCACCATTTATATTTACTTTTTGTGGATCCAGTTTCATTTTTTGCGTGTTCACAATTCCAACAACAGAAAATGCTTCGTTCAATTCAACAAAATCAATATCATTCATGGTTAGTCCCGCTTTAGCAACCGCTTTTGGAACTGCCAATGAAGGTGTGGTTGTAAACCATTCAGGCGCTTGTTCAGCATCTGCATAGCTTCTAATCATTGCAATGGGCTTTAACCCCAATAATTCTGCTTTCTCTTTGCTCATTAACACCAAAGCGGCTGCGCCATCGTTCATGGTACTTGCATTGGCGGCTGTAACAGAACCGTCTTTTACAAACGCAGATTTAAGCAAAGGAATTTTTTCGAATTGAACATTAAAAGATTCTTCATCTTTAGTAAAAAGCAATGGCTCTCCTTTTCGTTGCGGAATAGAGATGGGAATAATTTCAGCGTCAAATAAACCATTTTTGATAGCGGCTTGACTCCTTTTGTAACTTTCCACAGCAAATTCGTCCTGCTCTTGGCGACTAATATTATTTTCTTTGGCGCAAAGTTCAGCAGCATTACCCATCGCATAATTGTGGTAAACATCGGTCAACCCATCTTTGGCAAGACCATCTAATAAATTCACGTCCCCATATTTATTACCCCAGCGCATATTGGCATTGTAGAAAGGCACATTGCTCATACTTTCCATGCCACCAGCCACCACAATATCGGCGTCACCCAATAAAATGGATTGAGCTCCTTGGGCAATGGCCTTCATGCCACTGGCGCATACTTTGTTAATAGTTGTAGCAATAACCGAATTGGGTAGGCCAGCAAAAACAGCTGCTTGGCGCGCAGGTGCTTGTCCCGTATTGGCCTGCAATACACAGCCCATTAGTACTTCATCTACTAAAGCCGGATCAATGCCTGCTTTGGCAATAGCACCTTTTATGGCAATAGCACCTAATTGTGGAGCTGTAAAATTTTTTAAGGAACCCCCAAAACTTCCAATTGGCGTTCTAACAGCTGCAATAATATAAACGAGTTTATTGGGCATTGATTTAATTTAAAGCACAAACTTACAAATAAAACTAACAAGTGTTAGGGATGATGCTTTATAACCGGGGCAACGCATTAAAAATCGGATAAATATGCTAAATCAGTAAAAAAGTCGTTTTCATTAAAAAAAAATGTCCAGTAACTTTTTAGAACATTTATAACTCCTATAAGACCCAGAATAGATAGGCACAAACAGCATGCTTTAGAAGACATTATTTTCCTTACGCTCTGGGCAGTATTAAGTGGTTGCAATGATTGAGATAAGATTGAAGAATATGGCATAGAAAAAGAGGAATGGTTAAAGAAGTATATACCATTAGCCAATAGTATTCCTTCGCACGACATTATTAATAGGCTTTTTGCGAGACTTAAGCCCCAATGTCACAAAAATGCTTTATCAATTGGGTAAAGTAAGTTCTAGCAAACAGCACTCATAAAATTATTACTATTGATGGTAAACGCCTCTGTAATAGTGGAGAAAACGGCTCCAAATCAATTGCTGGAGCATACTATTTATTAGCAGTAAAGGAGAATCAAAAACTTTTCATATGAAATTAAAGAAGCCCTTGAACAAACACCCCAATCCATCCAAGAAACTTTCCTCAATACAGGTTATTGCAGAATAGAAAAACGAACCTGTAAAGTAATAACAGACATGGACTGGGTTCGTAAAAAATCGAACTGAAAAAACATACAATCCATCATAAGTATAGAAACACAAATAACTATATTGTAAAGTAATCAAACACAAACAGAGCAAAGGTTCTACATATCAATTCTTTTAACTACCCCAAAAGAATTTAATACAATAATAAGAGGGCATTGGAGCATAGAAAATTACTTATATTGCTGCTTAGTTATAGTATTTAAAGAAGGCCTTAGTACCAAACAAGCTGGTAATGCAGCAGAAAATTTTAGCATGATAAGCAAAGCAAGTTTAGCAATCCTGAAAAAGGATACCTACACCAAAAGCCGCCTAAAAAGAATATGACTCAAAGCTGGATGGAATAATGAATATCTCGAAACCATATTGGGTAAAAAAAAATTAAATGCGTTTGCCATGAGTTTATAACTAATATTTAGACTTTTTAGTGTAAAAAAGTTATATTGTATAGGAATTTCTTTTTTTTCTGAAAGATTTAAAAAATCCTAATAATAGCTAATAGCGCAAAAAAATTATACCAATCTACCAATAGAATGACAGAAATTTTTGATGATATTAAAAGTTTATACAAATTTCAGGAAGCGAGTGCTGAACTTAAGGATTATATAGATTTTTTTTCAGAATCAGACTTAGAAAAAAATGCATTTCTAATTGAGAAGAATTTTATGAATGTGAAATTATTCCCAAGTTTCACGCCAACCATTTGGATAAATTTAGGATCAGAATACCAAATAAACTCAAATTTGAGCAATAAAATAATTCATCCTCAGAAAGACGTTTTGGTATTAAGAGCAACTGAAATAGACAGAATTATTCTGCCCACTGATCATATATTCACAATAAAATTTCATCCAGGGGCATTTGAAATGATTTTTGGTATTAGTCAAGCCATAATCGCAAATGATATTATTGACATAGCTCAATTATTTAGCCCCTCAGTAATTAGAAAGATCAAAAATATGAGTGGCTTAGAGGCTAGGGTAAATGAATTTGAAACTATATTATTATCAAGAATTAAGACGACTCAATATTCTAAAAAAAACGTATTACCGATTGATTTATTAGTTAAGGAATTCAAAAAATCTAATATGAGTATGAAGCGCGAAGACTTTGCCTCAAGACTTTATATTTCTGAAAAAACCTTTTATCGTAGATTTTGTGAAACAATTGGAACTAGCCCTAAAAACTATTTCAACATTTTAAGAGCTCGATCGGCACTAATAGCTTACGAATCAAGCTATGCTACTTTTTCACCCTATGATTTTGGATACTTCGACTATAGTCATTTCTCAAAAGATGTAAAGTCGTTTACTGGTCAAACACTTAGTTCCTTCATTTTATAGAGAATGTCCATTTTTTACTTTATAAAATACATTGAATTACTGAAACTTGTGGTATGAAAAAATCAATAACAATTCTACTTTTAGTAATTATTACCAACCTAAATGCACAAAACTATACCCCAAAAATAGAAATTTGTAAGTGCCAGTTTAAAGCCGATAGTAGTCTAAAAACGAAATGTGGCTACCTACTAGTCCCAGAAAACAGGACTAAATATAAAAGCAATACTATTAAATTACCATTTATAATTGTAGAAGGCAGCAACCCTAATAAGAAAAAAGACCCAGTACTATTTACTACTGGCGGACCAGGTGGCAGCTCAATTGAATCAGTAAGTTCTATTCATTATTTTTCGTTAATTAAAGAAAGAGACTTTATTGCATTTGAGCAACGTGGCACAAAATATGCTCAACCTTGCTTGGAATGTCCAGAAGTAACCGATGCTATTAAAAGGTCATATTTAGAATCTAGCGCAAAAAGTAAATTAGTAAACGAAGCGGTCGTAAAATGCCGAAAAAGGTTACTAGGAAATGGAATTGATTTAACGGGCTATAATACCGCAGAAAGTACGGATGATATCAACGATTTGATAAATGCACTACAACTAGATTCTGTGAACCTAATTGGGATGTCTTATAGTGGTGGATTGATGTCTAATGTTTTACGCAAATATCCACAAAAAATCAGGTCACTGGTATTGGATTCTCCCTTGCCGTTATCTGTGAATATTGATGAAGATGAGTTAGCCAATTTGAATGAGGCATCACACGAAATTTTTGAAGACCTTGAAAAAGAATCATCTGACAATATTGGCTTAGAGAAAAAGTGGAAAGATTACTTACTCTCAATTGAAAATAAAACGTTTGAAACAAAGTTGATGTATAAATCTTCAACAAAAGAAACAAAAATCCATTACTCTAGAAACGATATAATTGGTATTGTAAGTAATAAAATAGGGGATAAAAATGAATGGAATTTATTGCCAAAACTAATTAGTGATTTAATCTCAAATCAACACAATCCATATATTAACGAATACCTGAGAGATATTTTGCAAAACAACAACTCTTTTTCTGCAATGAGACTTTCAGTATACTGCTCAGATAAGATGGCATATGCTGATATGAAAATTGCAAATCAGCAATATAAAATTCATCCTTATATGAAAGGCTTTTGGGCGAATGACGTTACAGCAGAAATGTGCAAATGTTGGGATATTCCTGCAATCAAAGCAGTGAATAAAAAACCGTTTTACTCCAATACCCCAGTATTACTGAGTGCGGGAAAATATGATGCAGCATGCCGACCAGTTTACAATGATTTATTACATCATTATTTCCCAAAAAGTCAGCGATTAGTTTTTATGAAAGGTTCTCATTGTCCAATGATAAGTATGGAAGGAGAAAAATATATAACCGAATTTTTGAATAACCCTTTTAAAAGACTCACCTCCGATAACGAATTAATAAAAAATTACTAAATGCAAAATCTAATCTTATGTTTCGCCCTTTTGGTTACTCAAGAAGTTTATAGTCAAAATATAAATAAAAGAGTATTAAATAATTTCTTAGAGGACAAAGCGGCCAAAAATGAAATCATGGGAAGTGTTGCAATCATGCAAGCTGGAAAACTACTATACATAAAATCAGTGGGTTATGCTGACATAGAAAATAATACTAAGAATAATACGTTTACAAAATTTAGAATTGGATCTATTACTAAAACATTTACCGCTTCACTAATTTTCATGGCAATAGATGAAAAAAAAATATCATTGTCGCAATCAATAGTAGATTATTTTCCTGATATAATCAATGCAAAACAAATTCAAATTCGGCATTTACTATCTCATAGAAGTGGAATTCATAATTTTACTGATAATATTGATTTTGCAACTTGGTACACCAAATACAAGTCAAGAGAAGAAATGCTTTCTATTATCTTGAATGGAGGTATTGATTTTATGCCTGATACAGAGTCATCATACAGTAATTCAAACTATTATTTATTAGGATATATATTAGAAAAAATTTACCACCAGCCTTATGAAGATATTTTAAAAGAAAAGATAGTTTTAAAATTAGGTTTAAAAAACACTTATTATGGTGGCAAAATAAATATAAAAAAAAATGAATGCAATTCCTACTATTTTGATAAAACTTGGAATATAAAGCTTGAAACAGATATATCAATTCCTTTTGGGGCTGGCGGAATCAGCTCAACAGCAACTGATATTGCAATTTTTCTAACAAGTATTTTCAAAGGAGATTTAATAAGCTCTAGTAGCCTTTTACTCATGACTAGTTTCAAGGAAGGAGTAGGAATGGGATTATTTGAAACGAAATTCAATGAACAACTGGGCTATCTACATACAGGAGATATTGATGGTTTTGGCTCTATTTTTACTTATTTTCCTCTAAAAAAAATATGCTTAGTAATCACAACCAACGGTTGTAAAAGTTATAACGAAATATCAGAAGAAATCATAAAAAACATTTTATATCAGCACAAATAAATTACTATCCCTAGTAACCGACTCAAATAATTAAAAAGGGTAAGCTCCAAAATGGAGCCTCCGGAATGTTGTAGATTTGTTTTACGAGAGCGATAAACCATATGAAAATGCCTTAGCTGAAAGAATGAATGGGATATTTAAAAATGAGTTTTATCCAAAAAGAGTATACCAAAATCAGAAAGAAGTTTTTAAAGTTCTTGCTTCAAATATTGAAATATATAATTGTAAAAGACCACACTTAAGTTTAGGGTATCTCACGCCAAAAATAGCTCATGAAAAGGAAGGTGAATTTGCTAAAAGCAGGAAAGTATATCCAAAGAAAAAGAAGCAAGTTTTTTAAGGCATTGCAGAAGCATATATATATAAAATCTGGAAATATATTGTTTGCCGGATAGTGTGTTCGTCTGATTGAAGTATCCTTAGCAAGTTACTCCTCAGCAGAGCTTCGTTATGTTTCTTCCAATAGTATAAAGCTATTTACTCCATTGTAAATGACAGTAATTTAAAATGACTATCTTTAATTGTATACAAAATTCAGGATTAAGAAATACGACTATAAAGTAATATCAGGATAAATTTTTAATATGCATGTTTTTTTTAGGACGAGACAAAACACATGATAAGAATTTCCTAAAAAAAATACAGTTAAATATATACTGCATGTTGGTCTTTAATAAAGCGTATAATTATTATCAGCAGTTTGCAAAGTGCATTGTAGATGAAATGAACAAGTTGTATGTTTTTCTGAGCAATAATACAACCATCAGTGCGAAAGAAATTGCTTTGAGATACAAGAGGCGTCGGGGAATAGAACTCTTGTTTAAGAAGATGAAACAGAATTTTCAGTTGCATAATTTTTATGGTGAGAATGAAAATGCAATTAGGATGCAAATATGGTGTTCGTTGATAGCACAATTGCTATTAAGTATTTTGCAACAGAAGGCCAAAGTGAAAAAGCATTTTCAACTATTGCAACAATGGCTAGGATGCATCTGGTAAGCATGTTAGTTGTAAATGAACTATTGCAAAATACTAAGCGAACATGGGCAAGAATAAAAAATGGCAGTGGATTAACAACACCAAATTTATTTGCACCCTTAAAATGAGGGGAGGTCTACTTTAAGAATAAGATTTATAAACTAATAAAATCAAGGCTTTTCGCCTGTAAAATAGGACAAGTACTACTTTAATCGTTTAGCAGTGATAATTTAACATATAAAGTATACCAGAATAGCTATCATGGCTTTAATTGTATATTCCGGTCATGTTGACCCCCTTTTCCGGGATGTTGCCCCCTCTTCGAAGCGTGCAATAATTGTAAGAGCTAAATGCGGGAATAAAAATACAAATGGTTATTGATTATTGTTTATTTTTTTTCTTCGCAATGATTC
>JANMOT010000020.1:0-54425 GCA_031369485.1 Sphingobacteriia bacterium | reverse complement strand
AATGGACCATAAAGCAACCTATTCGCTCAAAGTGGAGAAAGCATTAATTCAAACAGATTCTAAGTATTACTTGCAATTAGTTCGTCCTGTAATTTTCTTTCTGCTGCTTGTTTGGTGAGATAGGTAATACTCACATTCAATTCAAATCCAATCAATAATATCAAGGAGTTAATATAAATCAGGAGCATTAAAATTAATACCGTTCCAATTGAGCCATAAACTTTATTGTAGGAGGCGAAATTATTTACCCAATAAGAAAAAATCAACGTTGTACAAACCGTTAACGTAGTAGCTAAAATTGACCCCGGTGAAAAAATATGCCATCTTTTTTTTACCGAAGGTGCATAACGATAAATAAAAGCGATACTGAAAAAAAACAGCCCCACAATGGCAATCCATTTTGCACTATTAAACCAAGGTAAAGTGCTTTTGCGTAGCTTAAAGACCTTCTTTAATATTAAAGCCAACTGTTCTTGCCCTAGCAATACCAGCGAAGAGCCAATAATGAGTAGGATGATGATGATGGTTAATTGAATGGCTCTCCAGCGTTGATGAAAAAAAAATTTTTTATGCTCCATGATGGATCGATCAAAAGTTCTGATCAATGCCATCATTGCATTGGATGCATAGAAGACTAAAAGTAAAAATCCGAATGAAAAAACGCCGACATTCTGTTGGGTTAAGTCGTCCAATAATTTTTCTATAAATCGGTACGTATTAGAACTGGGACTAATATCTTTAAACAAAGAAAGAATCCAAATTCTTAAATCAAGAAATTCTGGAAAATAGGGGATAATTGAGAATAAAAAAAGCAATGTAGCAGGCAAAGCCATTACAAGATTAAATGCAATCGCTGCTGCCCTTTCATTTAGTCCAATTTTATTCACTTGTTTAATAAAAAAAAGCACTACATCGTACAATGGTATTCCTTCAAAGCCTGGTATATACAAAACTTTACTCTTTCTAATAAGAAATGCAATAGGAGGTAGATTTAATATGATTCGTTCAATCTTGGTCAACGATTTATGGCTTTTTTTCCTGCTTTTTCAGCATGTATAAATCTAGTTTTTGCTGGTACTCTTTTGCCAGTAAATGATGGCTTGCATAATTATCGCTAAAATGATGATAACCACTAAAATCACTTTTGGCGACAAAATAAATATAATTTGTTGCCGGTGCATCCAGTACTATGTCAATTGTTTTAGGGGATGGGGTGCAAATTGGACCAGGGGGTAAGCCTTTCACTTTATAGGTATTATAAGGTGATGGGTTGGTCAAGTATTTTTCATAAATCCGCGTCAACGTAAAATCGTTCATCGCATATTTAATAGTGGGACAGGCCTGAAGCGGCATTGATTTTTTAAGTCTATTGATATAAACACTGGCAATTTTGTATTTATCAGCATCAAAATTCGTTTCTTCTTCTACAATAGAAGCCAGTATATATACTTGTTGCGGACTCAGATTTAAATCAGCAGCTTTTTTTAATCTATTTTTTTCACTCCAAAATTCACTGCTTTCTTCGCTTAATTTTCTAAAAATGGCATTAAGTGAAGCATCTGAGTAAAAGATATAAGTATTGGGAATGATATGGGTAAATAAGTCACTCGTATCGGTTTTAAAGGGACGGAGTGAGTCGTTTGAACCCATGAATTGCATTGCAGTAATAGAATCCATTAGGAAGTTTTTACTCAACAGTCTCGCTAAATCAGATTTGGTACGAATTTTATTGATGACCAGTTTTATTTCAGCCAGCTTGCTATTTTTCAACATTCTTACAATGCTGATAATGCTTTGCCCCTTTTTTATTTCATAGCGACCAGGTTTCATTTTGTCCCAAATATTTAAGGGAGCACCTGCAATACCCAGTAGATTGGGAAAACGCAATATGCCAGCTACTTTAAAAACCGCAACGACAGCCGATTTCTGCGTTTGGTCTTTTTGAATTAGTACCATTTTACTTTTTCCTTCAAAAGCAGTAGCGGAACCTAAAAACAACCATAAAACAGCGATTAACCCAAAAAGAAATATTCCTATTGAGAGGATCAACAGGCTACGTGTATTAGTTTTTTTTGCTTTGTTGCGCTTCATATATTTATTTTCGGTGGGTTTAAATTGCCATCCCTAGCAATAGCCACAGGCAATGGAATTAGCTTCGCTGAACTCCGTATCGCAAATCTACATTTCGGTTGGTTACAAAAATCTGTTATGGCTTATTTCATGGTAGTAAAATAAATAAAAAGCCCCGTCTTCTGATAAAGACGGGGCTGGAATAGCGTAGTGATTGTTATTTTTTTACCGAATCGGCTGGAATGGTCACCGCATTGGCTGGTGCCTGCTGAATTGGAGCGGGTGCGCTGGTATTGGTATTTATTTTCTGCAGAATAGAATTGTCCACCTCATTACTACCACCTTTTAAAAACAGGGTAGAGAACAATGCCAATACTGCAATGATGCCAGCAAATATCCAAGTACCTTTCTCTAATACATCGGTTGTTTGTTTTACCCCCATTAGTTGGTTGCCAATTCCACCTACATTCCCCGCTAAGCCACCGCCTTTAGGGTTTTGTATTAATACCATAAAACCCAAACCTACTGCTGCAATAACTATTAAAACCAAAAACAAATAAATCATACTATATACCTTTTAATTGTTGAATTTTGTCCGCAAAATAAGCGGTTTTTTCAGGATTAGAGAAACTTAATTTAATAAAGAGCTGAATTGCCTTATCAATTTGACCTTGTTTTACCAAAACTTCTGCCATTGTTTCGGTTAATATCTCCTTAGATTCATTGGAAACCAAGGCATTTACGGCCGCAGCTTTCTCCGATTCGGGACTTGTTCCAAGGTCTATTGGGTTCGGATTATGGTTCTTCATGTCTTTCAACCAATCCGTAAATCTGCGCAACTTAGTAGTAAGCTTATCTTGAGGAATTGCAGATAAATCAATTTGAATACCCTGTGATGCAAAATAGTCTATCGTATGTAGTTTCTCTTTTGGAGATTCTATTTCAAGCTGGGTATGCTCATCAATGGGCTTTCTAAAAGCAGCCAATTGCCCCGATAAAATACTGGCAATTTTTGCGTCACTCTTTTCTCGGTCAGGTAATTCTCGGTGACTATCATTGTCTTCAGCACTATATTCTTCTTCTGGTTTCAACGGTTCTGAATCTGCTATTGCACTAAAAACTGGGGAGAATATATTTTCTGGTTTAGGCGGCAGAGACGGTGTTGGAGCTGGCGATATTGGTTGTTCGTCTCTAATTACCGGAATAATGGTGCCTTTTTGTGTGATTGGATCAATTCCCCGCATTAATTCCCTCACCGATTCTATGGTAGGTACCGCAATATCTGGATTTGGAAGCACTGGAGCGGTAAAAGATTTCTCCGCCTGTTCCATGGTTTCTTCAATCATAGGAAGGCTAATCATTTCGTCCCATTCTTTGTCTTTCTGACGGATAGATCTAAGTAAGGCGGTATCAAGTTCTTTTTTTGGAGCCTGATCAACCCCTGGATCTACCAATGCATCCAACTGAAATTGTAGCCAATAAGGATTGGTGAAATATAAAGCGGCTTTGGTGGCTTGGCTACCAACTAAAGGATGATCATCTTTTTTAAGCTTTGCTGCAAATAGATACTGACCCGGAGAAAAATAAGGGTATTCGTGCACCAATTTTTCAATCGTTTCCATTTTCAGGGAGTTCAAATCGGGACTACCAGTTAAATGAGCGAGCGCTTTTTCTTGCGTAAACTTCATAAGTATTTAAAGATACAGATCAATTACCAGTTATTGAAAATACGGTTGAAAATTTCATCCGTTAGATTTCGAATTACTTCATCCAGTAACTGGCCCTCTGCTTGTTGAAGGGTTAGGTTAGCCGAAAAATCGAAACTTCTCGACACATCAAATTCTTCTATTTTATTTTCTTGAGTCTTTCTAAGGGTAATATGAACCGATACCGTGAGTCGATTTGTACTTGCCTGCTGCGCAGAAACCCCGACGGTTTGACTTGGATCGTAGTTGGTAATAGCACCAGAAATTACATAGTCAGCCTCATCGCTATTGGTTCTAGTAAGTTTGGTTTGACTGGTAATTTTTACCAGCAGTTTGTCCGTTAATTTAGGACTCAATTGCGGATTAATATACCTGGCTTTATTTTCAATAAAACCAATTTTTACAGTCTTTACATTTGTAGGTATTACCGCATCATTGAATTTATATATACCGCAACTAGAAAAGATGCCGGCAATAAATAATAAGCATGGGGTGATATGCCTAATTTTTAAATTACTCATCAATATCATATTCTTTTAATTTACGGTAAAGCGTTCTTTCACTGATGCCCAAATCCATAGATGCATCCTTGCGTTTGCCTCTGTGTTTTTTCAATGCTTTAATAATCAGTTCCTTCTCTTTATCCATGATATTCAATGATTCTTCTACTTCTTCATGCAAATGAATATCATCATTACTTAATAATACAGCGTGACTATTATTATTCTGTGACGCAATCAGTCCCGTATGATTATTTGATGCAACAACGGGGTTATGATTTGCGGTATTGATAGTTGCTTGATCGGCCAAACCATTGAAATCATTTAAAATAGATTCGTTGGTGAAGTTTGCCGCTGCTCCTGCAAGTGATGGGTTTTTAAGAATTTCTACAAACATTTTCTTTAGTTCCGTGACATCTTTTTTCATGTCAAAAAAAAGCTTATAAAGAATTTCTCGCTCATTTGCAAAGTCGCCATGCATGGTAGGTTGGCCAGACAACATTGGCATCCTATTCTCTCTTTTTTCGGGAAGAAAAACATTCATTTCTTTTCCGCCTACTTGGGGAGAAGGACTCAGTACTGAGATCTGCTCTGCAATATTTTTTAGTTCCCTTACATTGCCCGGAAAAGGATAGTTAATCAACATCTGCCTTGCTTCTTCATCCAATTGAATCGGCGATGTTTTATATCGCTCAGCAAAATCTACCGCAAATTTTCTAAACAATAAAAGTATATCTTCTTTTCTGTTTCTAAGCGATGAAACCCTGATGGGTACGGTACTTAATCGATAATATAAATCTTCTCTAAACCTTCCTTTTTGGGTAAACTCTAATAGTTCTCTATTGGTAGCTGCTATTACCCTTACATCTGTTTTCTGTACTTTAGAAGAGCCAACACGAATGAATTCACCCGTCTCCAATACCCGCAATAAACGGGCTTGTGTTCCCAATGGCATTTCCCCAATTTCATCCATGAAAATTGTACCCCCATTTACCGTTTCAAAATAGCCTTTTCGGCTATCTACTGCGCCAGTAAAAGCACCTTTTTCGTGGCCAAATAATTCAGAGTCAATAGTTCCTTCGGGTATAGCTCCGCAATTGACGGCAATAAATGGGTTGTGCTTCCTAGTAGAAAGCGAATGAATGATTTGTGAAAATACTTCTTTGCCAACCCCACTTTCTCCAACAATTAATACAGTTAGGTCGGTGGCAGCAACCTGCACAGCAGTATTCAATGCATGGTTTAATGCAGGTGAATTACCAATGATCCCAAACCTATTTTTTATGCTTTGTAAATCCATAATTTTAATTAAAATATTAAACTCGATCTACAATTTTCCCTAATAAAGTTGCCCTTGTGCAATCATGAATTTTTATCCATACATAGTCGCCCGGTTTTTCGGTCACACTGCTTTTAGGGAATACAGTAATTTTATTTTGACTGGTTCTGCCCGTCCAATCATGCTGATCTCTCTTGCTATTATTTTCAATAAGTACTTTAAAGGTTTTACCAATATCATTTATATTACTTCTGGTAGAAAGTTCACCTTGTTTGTCTACAATATCTTGTAATCTTTTTTTCTTTATCTCTAAGGGTATATCATCCGTAAACCTTCTTGCAGCAAGAGTTCCAGGTCGCTCACTGTAATAATACATATAGCTCATATCGAAATTGCTATAATCCATTAGAGTTAAGGTATCGTAGTGTTCTTCTTCTGTTTCTGTGCAGAATCCTGCAATCATATCAGAAGTAATACTGCATTCAGGAAGAATGGTTCTGATTCTGTGAATCTTCGCCATATACCATTCTCTGGTATAAGTTCTATTCATAAGCTGAAGCACACGGGTATTACCACTTTGAACAGGCAAGTGAATGCACTTGCAAATATTTTCATATTTAGCAATGGTGTGAAGCACATCATCGGTAATGTCTTTGGGATGAGAAGTACTGAACCGAACGCGCAGGAGGGGACTCACTAAAGCGGCTTGTTCAAGTAGCAATGCAAAAGTTACTTGCTCTCCAGTAGTTTCATTCAACCAATAATAGCTGTCCACATTTTGGCCTAATAAAGTAATTTCTTTATAGCCATCATCAACCAACTGCTTAATTTCTTTTAGGATAGAAAAACTGTCACGGCTTCTCTCCCTACCTCGGGTAAAAGGAACTACACAAAAACTACACATATTATTACAACCACGGGTAATAGATACGAATGCAGTAATGCCATTACTGTTTAAACGAATGGGAGAAATATCTCCGTAAGTTTCCTCCCTGCTGAGTAATACATTTACTCCTTTTTGTCCCCCATTTGCATCTTTAATAAGTGCGGGAAGTGTTCTGTATGCGTCGGGGCCAATCACCAGATCAACCAATTTTTCTTCTTCTAGAAGCCGCGCTTTTAAACGTTCAGCCATACAGCCCAATATACCAATCAACATGCCTGGGCGTGCACGCTTGGCCTTTCTAAATTCAGTTAGCCGCTTGCGAATAGTCATTTCTGCTTTCTCACGAATAGAGCAAGTATTAATAAGTAATAGGTCTGCCTCTTCAAAATTCAGTGTTGAGCCAAAGCCTTCTTCTTGTAAGATGGCGGCCACTACTTCACTATCAGAAAAGTTCATAGCACAGCCATAACTCTCTATATAGAATTTTTTGTTATTGCCGGTAGCGGTATTTACGGTTAATAAAGCCTCGCCCTGGCGCTTTTCATCGTGTTCTTTATTCAGTAATGCTGCCAATTCCATCCATCTAAAATTAGGATTGCAAAGTTACAAAATTACCAGCATTTATGCCAGTTTGTCAGCAATTATTCCTTGAAAATATCGTCCAATCGGTATATTTGTACCCGAAAAGCATAAAAATGAATAAAATTCTCCTGGCTTTAACGCTAATGTTAACTTCCGGATCACTCATTAAAGCACAGGATAACGTGGTGCTTGTTTTAAAAAGTGAGACCAATAGAACCATTAAAAAGGACAATGACACACTTACCTGGAATTGGAAAAGAGGTGGGTTAATGAGTTTTAATTTGGCTCAAGGTTCACTCAGTAACTGGGCATCAGGAGGCGATAATTTTTCTATGACCGTGAATGGATATTTGAATTATTTTTTCTTTTTTAGAAAAGTTCGCCATTACTGGGATAATTCAGTGGATGTAAATCTTGGCTATGTTCAAACCACCAGTTTGGGTGGAAGAAAAAACGATGATCGTGCCGATTACCTGAGTAAATATGGATATAAAATGGATTCATTGGGAAAGTGGTATATATCTTCACTTTTTAACTTTCGATCGCAGTTTTTTGATGGGTATAATTTTAATAACAATATAGCCGATTTTACTTCTTCTTTATTATCGCCCGCATACATCATTTTATCGGCAGGATTTGATTATAAACCAGATTCAAAATTGTCATTATTTTTATCACCTCTTACTTCACGATGGATTATAGTAGCCAACAATACGCTCTCCAATAAAGGTGTATATGGTGTGCCTGCTGGCTCTCATTCACTAAATCAGATCGGTGCTTTTGCTACATTAAACTACAATAATATAATTGCAAAAAACGTAAACTATAAGGGCAGAATTGATATCTTTTCTAACTACCAGAGTAAGCCACAGAATTTGGATTTATTCATGACCAATCTTTTTTCTTTTAAAATAAACAAATACTTCTCTGCAACTTATAGCCTCGATTTAATTTATGATGATGATGTTAGACTTTTCGGTCCCAATAAAAGTTCACCCGCATTACAGGCAAAGAGTTTGGTGGGAGTGGGGTATCTGAAACCTTTTAATGTAAAGCGAAGTGTTATTGCAAATACAACACCATAATTGCGATAGAATTAGATTTTATTTAGTGATATAACCTTCAGTCCATGCTTGATTTTATTGGCCTTATGGGTTAGATCCTGATAGTCTCTATGCATAATGGTTATATGGCCCATTTTACGACCTGGTTTAGTCTGTTTTTTTCCATAGATATGTACAAAAGCATTATCTGTTTTAAGCACTTCTTCTAGTCCCTCATAAATGGCTTCGCCGCTGTATCCTTCTGCTCCAATAATATTGATGATAGCGGCTGGTAAAATGGGATCGGTATTGCCCAACGGGTATTGTAATATAATGCGCCATAGCATATCATATTGACTGCAATAATTGGCTTCAATGGTATGGTGGCCGCTATTGTGAACCCTAGGAGCGGTCTCGTTCACCCATACATCATTCTTTTCATCAACAAATATTTCTACTGCAAAAAGCCCAGCACTTTTAAGTGCTTTCACCAGTTGAATGGCAATAGCTTCTACTACCCACAGAATTTTTTCGGGGAGTAAGGCGGGACTAATCTGATAATCGAGTAGATTCAATGCTGGATTTACCATCATTTCAGAAGCGGGATAGATACTGCTTTCTCCCTTATCATTCATAGCAATAATTACAGCAATTTCTTTTTTGATGGCTACTTTTTTTTCCAATACACTCGGTGCCGAAAATGCTTTGTAAATATCCTTCTCGTTGTTTAATATCTGAACGCCTTTGCCATCGTATCCACCTTCGGCAATTTTGTGTACAGCAGGTAAAAAATTTACCTGATTTTTTACCTCTTCTATATTGTTGGTAACCACGAAGTCGGGACTGGGAATTCCATTTGATTTGTAAAATTGTTTCTGTACAATTTTATTTTTAATGGTACGGATAGCAGCGGTATTGGGATATATTTTAACCCCTTCTTTTTCTAGTTTTTCCAGTGCATCTATATTTACCGATTCAATTTCAATAGTAATTGCATCAAGTGATTTACCAAACTCATATACAGCAGTAAAATCAGTGATATCGCCTTTAGTGAAATGGTGACATAGATGGGCGGAGGGACAATTTTCATCATTTTCTAAAATATAAGTGTCAACTGGGTAATTAGCCGCAGCTTGCAGTAACATGCGGCCTAACTGACCGCCTCCAAGTATACCTACTTTCATATATTCACTTTTATTTAAAGTCTTTTGCCTTTCGCCCAAAAAACTGTTAATTATTCATTTTAAAATAATGGGGAAAAAGCGAAGATAATCAACCATAAATCCTGAAATGATTAAAACTTGGTTTAATTGGACTATTTTTATGCTTGTGCTACCCGATTATCCACATAAACGTTTCAACGATACCCGAACAGGTTATTGTTTGCTCATGGAAGCACTTGCCATGCGTGGGGTTCATTAATTCGCTTTTTTTGTGATTGAATCACGCATTTTGCTACCTTATTTTCTTATTTAAAATATGTTCATCCATGGATGCTTACAATGATTTTCTGCCCTTAATGGGTACTGATTATGTAG
Organism: Sphingobacteriia bacterium; assembly: GCA_031369485.1. Taxonomy (GTDB): domain Bacteria; phylum Bacteroidota; class Bacteroidia; order Chitinophagales; family Chitinophagaceae; genus Sediminibacterium. The sequence continues at coordinate 44,821 of JANMOT010000020.1, read as the reverse complement.
AATTTTATGTGGGTAATGCCAAGCAGGCTGCCCATTTTTATAAAACCGCTTTTGGGTTTCAGAGCCTAGCTTATGCGGGGCCAGAAACTGGTGTTAAAGACAGGGCCAGTTATGTTGTTCGGCAGCACAAGCTTACGTTTATATTTACCACTCCATTGCGGAGTGGTAATGAAATTGCAGATCATATTTACAAACATGGAGATGCCGTTAAAATATTGGCATTGATGGTAGAAAACGCTACAGATGCCTGGCAACAAACAACTTCAAGAGGAGCCGTGTCTTATCTAAATCCTATTACAATGCAAGATGAGCATGGCGAATTAATCATGAGTGGTATTTGTACTTATGGCGACACGGTTCATTTGTTTATTGAGCGAAAAAATTACCAAGGCGTTTTTATGCCTGGCTTTAGAAAATGGGATAGTAATTATAATCCACTAGATACTGGCTTATTGTACGTAGATCATTGTGTAGGGAATGTGGGTTGGAACCAGATGAATGAATGGGTAGCTTTTTATGAAAACACCATGGGCTTTCGAAATATTTTAACATTCGACGACCATGATATCTCCACAGAATATTCTGCCTTAATGAGTAAGGTGATGAGCAATGGAAACGGGTTTGTAAAATTCCCCATAAATGAACCAGCTGAAGGAAAGAAAAAATCTCAAATAGAGGAATACCTTGATTATTATGATGGCCCTGGTTGTCAACATATAGCACTGGCTACCAATGATATTGTTGCTACTGTAACTGAATTACAAAATCGCGGAATTGATTTTTTAAAAGTGCCTTCTACCTATTACGACGATTTAATAGAACGAGTTGGAAAAATAGAGGAAGATCTGGCACCATTAAAAGATTTGGGAATATTGGTTGATAGGGATGAGGAAGGTTATCTATTGCAAATATTTACAAAGCCAGTAGAGGATAGGCCTACTTTATTTTTTGAAATCATTCAACGGAAAGGAGCGAAAAGTTTTGGCAAAGGAAATTTTAAAGCTTTATTTGAAGCCATTGAAAGAGAACAGGATAACCGTGGCAATCTTTAATATTTTAATTATTATGCAAAATAAATAATTAAAATAGCTTCTAAGCTGGATCAGTTGGTTTAAAAAATCGACTCGAAATATTCCTTATACCACAAGCAATAAGGCAGGCTAATGCTGCATAAAAACCAGCATGAATTCCAAATAATTCCACGGCCATGATGGCACAGGCCAATGGGGTATTCATTACGCCAGCAAATACAGCAACAAATCCCATTCCAGATAATAACGCAAATGGTAATGGAATAAATAACGATAAACAATTCCCCAATGCTGCACCAATGAAAAAAAGTGGAGTTGCTTCACCTCCTTTAAATGAAGCAGCAAGTGTGAGGATGGTAAAAGCCATTTTTAAAATAAAGTCATAATAGGGTAGCGTTGTGTTAAACGCTGCAACCATGGTGGGTATACCCAGGCCAATATATTTTGTATTGCCCAGTAACCACACTGCAATTGCAATTATGAAACCTCCTATCATAGGTTGTAGTGGGGTGAAAACAATATATTTTTTAAACAAACCACTCAGCTTTTGCATGCTGGTGCTGTATAAAATTGCGCACACGCCAAAAGCAATGCCAGCAAAAAAAATCCATATCAATTCTATAAATCCAATTGATGGAATTATACGAATTGGATAGCTAGTATGCTTGGTATTTAAAAGCATTGCAATTCCATTGCTTAATATGGAGGATGCAATCACTACAAAAAATATTTTTGTATTTAATTTTTTGATAAGACAAAATTCAAATGCAAAAACTGCTCCTGCAATTGGTGTCCCAAAAACTGCTCCAAAACCTGCAGCAACTGCTGCAATTAATAATATTTTTCTGTCTTCCGGCGACAGGTTTAAGGGCTTACTGAATTGATCGGAAAGGCTAGCCGCTATTTGTAAAGCAGTTCCTTCTCTGCCAGCAGAACCACCAAATAAATGGGTAATTATGGTGTTGATATAAATCATTGGAGCCATTGAGACTGGAATAATGCCTCTGGGCACATGTATGGTATTGATTAATAGTTTATTTCCAGCAGTAATCTCATTTCCATAATAATAATAAAGTAGTCCCGAAGCTAGTCCAGCAACGGGTAAAAATGCAATCAGCCATCTATGCTTTTCTCTGAAATTGGTTGCCCAATCTAAGGTTGCTAAAAAAAAAGCAGCACTGATACCTGCAATCAAGCCAATGATGGCAATCACTAATATCCATTTAATGGGTTCAATTGAGGTAAATGTTTTTTTTGATTTTTTAGTCATATTTCTGAAGCTGAAAATAAGCAACTGTTTGCATAAAGAAGGTGTTTGAATTTTTTATTATCAATACAACGTTTTTAAATTATTGGTGTCATATTAGTATTCGATCCTACTTACAATCCGATATTAAATGACTAAACCATTTTTTAAATCAATTATTCTGTGTATTTTATCTACGGCAATAATGAATTCAATCCGATCTGCCGATAAGGTGTTACCTAATTTTTCAAAAGATACCGTGCAGAAAAATATGACAAAGGAAGGATTCAAAATGATTTTTAATGATGAGTTCAATGATGCTATTTTAAATTCAAAAAACTGGTTTGAATTTTATTTACCTCAGTGGAGTAGTAGGTTGGCAAGTGCACCCCAGTATTCAATTAAAGATGGGAATTTAGTATTGAATATCACCCAAGACCAAAAAGCTTGGTGTATTGAATTCAATGGGGAAGTGAAAGTATCTTCTTTACAAACTGGTGTTTATGCAGGAGCTGTGGGCACAGGATATGGCCAACACCAATTTGCACCCAACCTTAAAGTGCGTGAGTGCCAGCCAGTCGATAGGAAATTTGTACCTCAATATGGTTATTTTGAAATTAGGGCAAAAGCAATTAAATCTTGCTCCAATATTGTTTCTCTATGGATGATTGGTTTTGAAGATAGTCCCGATAAATCGGCCGAAATATGTGTTTTTGAAGTTAAAGGTGCTGGCGTTAAATCTAATAAAGCCATCATTGGATATGGGCTGCATAAGTTTAATGACCCACGACTAAAAGAAGAATTTTATGAAGAATCATTCAATATTGATGCAACGGAGTACCATATTTACGCAGTGGATTGGACGAGGCAGTATATCGACTTTTTTTTGGATGGCATATTGGTAAAGCGAATCAATCAATCCCCTTGCTATCCAATGCAATTGATGTTGGGTATTTATGAAGTTCCAGTTAAAAAAGGAAATGCAGATGATAAAATTTACCCCAAAAACTTTGTAGTAGATTATATACGTGCCTATAAAAGAGATGAAACAAAATGAACAATTTTGGCTGCTTCCTATTATATTAGTAAAACAAGTAGTGAAGTATGGATTTATTCAGCAATGAAACCACCAATCTCTTGCCAAAAGAAGGCACGGTAAATTATTATGGAAAACTATTTTCTTTAAAAGAAGCCAATCATTATTTGGCATTATTACTTGAAAACATCGAATGGAAAAATGATGAAGCCATTATGTTTGGGAAACGCATCATCACAAAACGAAAAGTTGCTTGGTATGGTGATATTGGCTTTGCTTATTCCTACTCAAATACTACTAAGTATGCACTTCCGTGGACCAATGAATTGTTGGTACTCAAAACTTTGGTTGAAGTAAAAACAGGGGAGCAGTACAATTCATGTTTATTGAATCTCTACCACAATGGTAGTGAAGGAATGGCTTGGCATAGCGATGCCGAAAAAGATTTGAAAAAAGACGGCGCAATTGCTTCTTTAAGTTTTGGAGCAGAACGAAAATTTTGTTTTAAACACAAGCAGGATCAGTCAACCATTTCAATAATGCTGGAGCATGGCAGCCTATTAGTGATGAAAGATAGTACCCAAACGCATTGGTTGCATAGGCTTCCACCCACCAAACTAACCACAAAACCTAGGGTTAATCTTACTTTCAGAACTATTGTTGGGTAATATAAAAGCAAGAGCCACTATCATCACATTCCCCCACCTACACCTTATTTCCTTATTTTTGTGCCACATGAAGGCAAAAACACTCAAAAAAGATAAAGTCAATATCATAACCCTCGGATGTAGTAAGAATCTGGTAGATTCTGAAGTGCTGAGCGGACAATTGGCGGCCAATGATTATGCGGTGGTACATGAGAATACAAAGCTCGATCATAATGTGGTGGTTATAAATACCTGTGGTTTTATTGATAAAGCCAAAGAGGAAAGCGTAAATACTATTTTAGATCAGTTGGAGTTGAAGCGCCGCGGTAAGCTGGATAAGGTTTACGTTACTGGCTGTTTAAGCGAGCGTTATAGAGGCGATTTAGAAGCTGAAATGCCCGAAGTAGATGCTTGGTTTGGTACACTTGAGCTGCCTTTAATTCTAAAGCAATTCAACGCTGATTATAAAGCAGAACTGTTGGGTGAACGGATGCTGAGTACTCCTAAACACTACGCTTACCTAAAAATTAGCGAAGGTTGTAACCGTACCTGCTCATTCTGTGCCATCCCGCTTATGCGTGGGCAGCATATTAGTAGAACCATTGAATCTTTGGTAGAAGAAGCAGAAAGCCTAGTGAAGAAAGGGGTGAGGGAAATTATGCTGATTGCACAGGAGTTGACTTATTACGGGCTTGATATTTATAAAAAAAGAGAACTTCCTCGTTTGCTCAATGCATTAGCCGATATAAAAGGTCTGGAATGGATTCGTTTACACTACGCATATCCCAGTAAGTTTCCCTTAGAAATTTTGGATGTAATGCGTGAGAGAGATAATATCTGTAAATATTTAGATATGCCTTTGCAGCATGCCAGCAATAATATGTTGAAAGCCATGCACCGGAATATTACCCGTGAAGAAATGACGGAACTTATTCAGCAAATTCGTGAAAGAGTACCAGGTATTTGTCTACGAACTACATTAATTGCAGGCTTCCCAGGAGAAACCGATTCGGATATAGCAGAACTGAAAGCGTTTTTACAAGAACATAGGTTTGATAGGGTAGGTATTTTTAATTATTCTCATGAAGAAAATACAAGCGCCCATGATTTGATAGATGATATTCCTGCAGAAATAAAAACGGAGCGCGCTCAGGAAATTATGGAAGTGCAGCAAGAGATTTCTTATGAAAAGAACCAAGAAAAAATAGGAAAAATACTCAAAGTACTGATTGATAAAAAAGAAGCAGGTCGATATCTGGGTCGCACTGAATTTGATAGTGTAGAAGTGGACAATGAAGTGGTGATACATGCTACCAAAAAACTTACTATTGGGGATTTTGTAATGGTAAAAATTACCAAAGCGTATGATTATGATTTAGAGGGTGAAGTGGTTTAATTTAAAACTTAAATCCAACGGTCAACATCAGGCTTCCACGGCTGCCACTTTGTGACGCAAAAGTATTGGGTTTATCATTGAGGCGATAGGCAAATGCCACATCTTTGTTCATGATATGCGAATAGGTAAGGTCAATAAACATTCCTTTGTTTCTATATCCAATACCGCCAGAACCTATGATTCTACTGGCTTTCAGGGCTGCATCTTGGTAAGGGCTTCCATAATATGCAGTTCCTAGACGAACCATTATTGTATTGAATTTTAATTCACCACCTAATCTAAGATTCACATTCCCTTTGTACGTGTCTTTAATTGCATCATTAATTAAATTATAATAATTGCGAAGGGCAGGATCATTTTCATTTTCTGAAGAAGCCGAATAGCGAGCAGCTCTATAGTTCACATATTCAATATCTGCGCTAATAAAAGCTTTTTGTTTTCTGGTGTCCGAAGTCTCGCGAAACACATAACTTATACTGCCAATCATTCTCCAAGGAGTAGTTATATTGTAAGTAGATTTACCTCCTTGCCCACTGTTCAGTGCATCACTACTTTCAGATAATTGACCGTTAAAAGACTCTGTATTAGCTGTTATTGAAGAACGTATTCTGTCCGTCATACTCAATAACTGTGGCGTATGAAAAGCAAATCCAATTCTAAAATATTCTTGAGGCTTGTAAATGGCACCCAGTTTTAACCCAACACCTATACCGCTTGATGAGAATCTTTCTTTGTATTCAAAAAAACTAAATTGATTATTGTTATTATTGGTTGCATCTCTTTCACTGTAAAATAATTCCCGATTGTATTGAATAATAGGGATGGTTAAACTGCCACCAACATAAAGTTTATCGGCCATATTTCCCGCCATGCCAATCGCAATTTCATTGTAGCTGCCAGTATTAATTGCGTCGTATAATTGGTTCACACCTGTTGAAATAGGGACTAGGCTTTGGTATCCAGCAAATGATCCATTTGCACCACGAATGGTGTCTAACAAGAAAGTTCTAAATGCTAGTGAGGAACCAAAAATATAATTACTGAGTGCTGCGTTGGTATCAGCCCTATCACGGGTTAATTCTTCTAAATATTTTTCTGAAAATGAACTGGTATTGTTAAACCCTTTGAACTGAATCCTGCTGTTATAATTAGCCAGTTGATTTACCGAAATGGCAAAGGCAGAGCTGGTCCATTTGCTATTGCCATATTTATTAGTCCCTGCCAGTACAATTCCTGAAGTTCCGTAACCGAAATTATTTTTTTTATTACTGGTATCACTACCGCGATAATTGAATTTATTGTTGTTGAACAAAAAACCAGGTGATAAAACAATCTCCCTTGTTTTGTACAGTCCAATACCAGCTGGATTAATATGGTTGGCAGAAATATCACCGCCCAAAGAACCCATTACACCTCCTACAGCCATATTTCTTGCGGTTCCATTTTGGGTAAACCAAGCCAGCCGCAATGCGTCTTCAGGTGTTTGTGCATTACCAATAAAATAACAAAAGCTGAATAATATTGGAAAAATTTTTCTCATTGCGTTACTTTTATTTTTTCGGGTTGATCCAAGCTTTTACCTATAGGTTTGTACGGGCAACCCTTTTGGTTGGGATACCATTTGTGTTTTCAATTAAAACCAATCCTAATTTAATTCCCCCTACCACGCGGAGTGCTAGCACTAGATCCTGTACTTTTAAAGCCACCACTAGATCCACCTGCATTGCTGCTGGGGGCACTGTTGCTGTTAGATGAACTTCCAAATGTTCTGGCAGGCCTATCGTATGAATTGCTATTATTACCCGAAGTATTGGGTTGGGTAAATACTCTTTTTACCAAGTTGCCAAGTCCATTATTATTGCTACCAGAATTCACAGGGGCATACCAACTGTCTTTTCCACCGTTGGAATAATTATTATTGTTATTATAGGTTCTATTTCTATACGCATTGATATTTGAACCCGAAGTATAAGTAGCAGGGATTGCTTTTGGATTTGCGTAGGTAATTACATTAAATATTGGACTGCCCCAACCTAAATGGCTTCCACCTAATCCATTTCCCCAGCCCCCGCCATACCAATTGCTCCATGCATTTATTCCAATACCAGTATTGCATCCGATATTCCATGGATTCATCTGCATTCCCCAGGGGTTATTGCCCCAGCCCCAATTATTAAAGTTATTCATGGTATTGAATGAGAAAGGAGAAAAATTATGCCTCATATCATTCCAATAACTAAAGTCATCAATATTACTCCAACGATTTCTATTGGCAACACGCATTCTCAGGTATCGATTATCGGAAGTACTGGTATATTCTTGGTAACGATCTTCGTCGTTATTATTCCGACTTACTGCCGTTACTCCTACCTCCTTACCCGGTGAAAAATAAATATCATCAGGTGTTTGTCCTGATTGATAAACCGAACTGCATCCGGTTAATAAACTTGTTGTAATGATTGAGGTAATGAATAACTTTTTCATGTGTTAATTTTTATTGTTTTTTAATGGCCACATGGAATTCGTAAATTAATATCTAGGTTGTTATCGAATTCTTGTTATGGCTCATTTCATAGTCTTCCTTTTAACATGATCAAAATCGTTGCATGAAGTTACATACATTTGCGTGCTGTTGACTTAATATATTATCACCAAATTACATGCCAACTAGCTTTTAATAAATATAAAAATCAAATTAATGATATGGGTAAGGAGCTAACCTCACGTACACAGGATTATTCACAGTGGTATAACGACTTAATAATTAAGGGAAATCTTGCCGATTATACTGCCGTACGTGGCTGTATGGTTATTAAACCTTATGGCTTTGCACTTTGGGAAAATATGCGTGATGCACTTGATAAAATGTTTAAAGATACAGGGCATCAGAATGCTTATTTCCCTTTATTCGTCCCCAAAAGTTTATTTGAGGCAGAAGAAAAGAATGCAGAAGGCTTTGCCAAAGAATGTGCCGTGGTTACCCATTATCGGTTAAAGAATGATCCCGCAAATCCGGGTAAATTGATGGTTGATCCAGACGCTAAACTCGAAGAAGAGTTGGTGGTTCGCCCTACCAGTGAAGCCATTATTTGGAATACCTATAAAGGATGGATTCAATCTTACCGTGATTTGCCTTTACTTATTAATCAATGGGCCAATGTAGTAAGATGGGAAATGCGTACGCGTTTATTTTTACGTACAGCAGAGTTCTTATGGCAGGAAGGTCATACCGCACACGCAACAGCAGCAGAAGCCGTAGAAGAAACCCGCAGGATGCTGGATATATATGCAGATTTTGCTGAAAATTGGATGGCTATGCCAGTAATTAAAGGCGTTAAATCTCCCAATGAACGTTTTGCAGGTGCAGAAGATACCTATTGTATTGAAGCATTGATGCAAGATGGGAAAGCTTTACAGGCTGGTACTTCTCATTTTTTAGGGCAGAATTTTGCCAAAGCATTTGATGTTAAATTCAGTGATAAAAACAATAAGCTCGATTATGTATGGGCTACCAGTTGGGGGGTAAGTACCCGTTTAATTGGTGGTCTCGTAATGGCGCATAGCGATGATGATGGGCTTATTATTCCTCCTCGTATTGCCCCTATTCAAGTAGTGATTGTGCCTATTTATAAAGGCGAAGAGCAAAAAGCAATGATTGGCGATGTGGTGCAAGGAATGATTGCCAGTATGAAAGCATTGGGTATTAAAGTGAAATATGATGACAGCGACAACAATCGTCCCGGTTGGAAATTTGCTGAATATGAATTGAAGGGAGTACCTATTCGTATTGCAGTTGGTGCCCGCGACCTCGAAAATCAAGTAGTAGAAGTTGCTCGCAGAGATACCAAAGAAAAAACCACGGTTGCCCTTGATGGGATTGCTTTATATACCAAAAATTTACTTGAAGAGATTCAAGTAAATATGTTTAACAAAGCCAAAGTGTATAGAGATGATCATATTACTATCGTAAATAATTGGGCTGAATTTTTACAAGTATTAGATACCAAAACGGGTTTTGTTTCTGCCCATTGGGATGGTACTGCCGAAACAGAAAATAAAATTAAAGAACTTTCTAAAGCTACCATCCGCTGTATTCCTTTAGACAACCCGCTTGAAGAAGGCGTCTGTATTTTATCTGGTAATAAATCTATCCAGCGCGTTCTTTTTGCTCGTGCTTATTAATGTATTTATTTAAAAAATCAATTGCCAATTACTTTGCTAGCTTGGAGTTGATAGAGATTCTATATGAAGCAAAAAACCATTCATCCTGCCTTGCAACCCTATCTGGAAGGCAAGGTTATATTGATTGATAAGCCGCTGGAGTGGACTTCTTTTGATGTGGTTAGGAAAATTAGAAATATTACCCGCATTGTAAAAGTGGGGCATGCGGGAACACTTGATCCCCTTGCTTCTGGCTTACTCATTGTTTGTACTGGAAAGTTTACAAAGAAAATAAATGAGTACATGGGAATGGAGAAAGAGTATAAAGGCACTTTCACACTTGGAGCAACTACACCTACTTATGATTTAGAATCCGAACCAGAAAACCATTACACAGTTGACCATTTAACAGCCCAACAAATTCAAGCTGCTACCGCTGCATTTACCGGATTGATTATGCAAGTACCGCCCATACATTCGGCCATTAAACAAGATGGGAAGCCAGTTTACTTAGCAGCTCGCAAAGGAATAGATGTGGTATTAGAGCCGCGGCCGATTACCATTTATTCCTTTACTATTGAAGCGATTGCGCTGCCCATTGTTCATTTTAAAGTGGTTTGCTCCACCGGCACTTATATTAGAAGCCTCGCCCATGATTTTGGTAAATCACTTGGTGTTGGAGGCTATATGAGTAGTTTAAGAAGAACGCGTATAGGCAGTTTTTCAGTGGATGATGCACAATCTATATTGGCATTTGAGCAGGATATATTATTACTGAAAGCGTTGTTAGAAGGGGAGTCCAATACCCAATTGTAATGCAAAGTTCGGTACTTGAATTCCGTTGGCTCTAGTATCCGTCCATTCAAAATCTTTCAGGCTTGCCCATCCTCCATTGGCCTTACGCAATGGATCTTTCAGCTTATAAGCGAAGTCCAGTCGAATTAAAAAATAAGACATATCGAACCTTAATCCTGTGCCCACACCAATTGCCATGTCTTTTGTGAAATTATTAATTGAAAAAATGGTTCTAGTGTCTGATGAAGTTGTTTTTCTAATATTCCAAACGTTGCCAATATCAGTAAACAAAGCACTGCCTATTTTAAAGCCGCCAATAGATGCTACATTAAAACGGTATTCCATATTGAATTCCAATTGCATATCCCCAAATCTATCTCTGAATGCGTTTTTAGCAGTTTCCTTTTCGCTTTGGTCTGAGCTTCCCAATCCTAACTGCCTTAGTCGCCATGCTCGCATACTATTAGGGCCACCTGCAGAAAATTGTTTGTAGAAAGGCATGGTTGGACCTATAATGGTGTCTCCCCCATAATTGTATCCTACGCCACCATAACCCCTAAAGACCAGTTCTGATTTGCGCATTTTGTGCGACTGTCGAAATTCAATTTCTGTTTTTAAATAACGATAAATACTGCCTTTTAGTCCCGGTAAAAGTCCAAACAATCCCCCTGCTTCCTCTATACCCAACCTGTAAAAATTACTTTTATTTGGGTTGTTCTTTCCAATGGTTGACTTGATAAAAGAGAAACTCTGGCTTACAATATTCCCCTCATTAAAAGAGGCTTTTAGGAATGGATTTTTAATGATTAATTGATCCAATGAATCCAGTTTGTCAATCGAGTACAATTCAATGTTTAATGGTTTATAAAGAAAAATATTGGTTCCTTTTTTCCACTCATAACCAAGACTTGTAGTGAAATTTCTAACCCTATAAAAATTTCTTCGGTCAACATAACCAGCATTTACAGCCCATAATGTTCTTCTATTATCTACGTTTTCTAAGGTATTCCATTTTTTAAAGGGCTGAATGATTTTAGGGAAAATATAAGTGTGACCAATATTGATTAAAAATGTTTGTAGGAGGTCGCTTGATTGATCATTGCTGTTTAATAAATTCAATTCCACACCTGTTCTAAAAGTGGCAATAGATTGGATGGCATTTTTCCAAACATTTCTATTGTTGTAAGATAAGTTGGTAGATATACCAAATAGGTTGGTAAGGCCTATATCCGCAATATTTCTACTGGCTTCCAAATCAATTGTGAAACTCTGTTTAACGGCAGGGGTAAGAAAGAAGTACAAGTCCAGCGTGTCTTTATTCCTAATTTCTGGCCTAATATCCACATTTTGCCAGGCAGGAAGTTGGGCTAATGCATTTGCCGTCTTAAAATATTTTTCTTCATTGTATAAATCGCCTTTTTTAAAGTACGTATCTTCTTTCATGGGTTTGTAATTAAACAATCCCTTTTTGTAACGCATAGTTGAAGCTCCGTTCTTGGTTTCCTTAAAACTATTATCCTGTATGAGACTGTCTGGCAGATCCGATAATTTTGTTTCAGGATAGTAATAAAGATTGCCAATATGAAATTGAGACAGCCTGCTGCTATCTAATACAGGACGCTGTTGGATGCTGATACCCCATTTGGGATTCAGTTTTTTTGCTTTGGCAATTTCACCAAGCAGTCGCGCTTGTTCAAAAGGATCAACAGTGAGTTTGAGAAACTTGCTATTATTAGAATCCACATAAGCGAAAATATCTTCTCGAGTAAATTTATAAAACCCATTTCTTCTATAAAGCTTTACCAGCCGATCCAACTCATTGCTGATGACCTGTTTGGAATAAGGTTTGCCTTCTTCAATTACAGCATTTTTAACAGAAGCGAGTGTGATTTTTTTTAGTGTGGTATCTGTCAAATCATAGGTAACTGTATCGATGGATATATTTTTTCCTGGATCAATTTGAATGCTTACTTGAACCCTTATTTGATCTTTTACCGTATCAATAAAGTAACGATTGGTGAGTAAGGAGTAATAGTAACCTTGTGAATTTAAGTAAGCATTCATGAAATTAATTGATCTTAGAATATTGGTAGAATCAAATGCTGGAGGCGACTTAATCTTATACAAGATGCCAAATTCCTGCTGTTTTGGAACTTTCAAACTATCGTCCCAATAATTAATGAGTTCTGTAAGTAAGCGTTTTTTCTCATCTTTGGGGAGGTTGCCGCTTAGGTTTATTTTATTTGCATAAACAAAAGGGATATTTGCAGGATAGTTTCTAACCCTTGTTCTTCGTTGTTCGGAGCAAGAAACGGTGAAAAATGCCAATAATAGTAGCCATTTACCAGTATATAAAAAAGTAGTTTTGACTGTAAAATTCATAGCAGATGTTAAGCAAGAATGAAGCCAAATATATTCAATCTTTATCCTTAAAAAAACATAGGGATGCAACTGGCCTTTTTTTAGTGGAAGGAATAAAGGGGGTTGATGAATTATTAAACAGTAATTTTTCCGTCCAAAAACTGTTTGCAATAGAAGGCTGGCAGCACCTTAAACAGGATAAAGCCCCGCTGGTAAAGGTTTCTGCGGATGAATTAAAAAAAATAAGCGGGCTACAAACCCCCAATCAGGTTCTTGCAATTGTTGCGCAGAAAAAAAACCAAAAAGCAGGCCCAGAAAAGGGGAAATTGGTAATTGCACTAGATGGAATACAAGATCCGGGAAATATGGGTACACTAATAAGAATAGCAGATTGGTTTGGTATTGATACTATTTTAGCTGGAGCAGATTCTGCGGATTTTTACAATCCCAAAGTAATTCAATCCACTATGGGGAGTTTTATTCGGGTGAATATTTGCTATGGTAATTTATATGAAATGCTTGCTGCTTCGCCAGTACCAATTTATGGCGCTTTGCTTAAAGGGAGTAGTATTTACCAAAATCCTACCGTTAAAGAAGGTGTTTTGTTGATTGGGAATGAATCGAATGGTATTCATCAATCTATTCAGGAATTGATTACTCACCCTGTACATATTCCACGAATAGGCGGTGCAGAATCATTGAATGCAGCGGTAGCAGCAGGCATCATATTATCTTATTTGGTAAACAAATAATCATCGGAATTGGATGGCAGTGATGGGGTTTATTTTTCTGATGATCAGCGCAGGAATAATTAAAATTAAATAGCAAATAACTAAGGTAGATGTGCATACCGCGCCAATTTGCCACCAGATAATTTTTACTGGCGCAGTGGAAACAGAATATGACAGTTCATCTAGTTGTATAAAACCAGTGTATTGCTGTAATAAACAAATGCCTATACCGAGTATAAAACCAATGGTAACACCGGCTCCAGCAATTGCTGCGCCGTAATACAAAAATATTTTCATGATATTTTTATGGTTGGCACCCAATGCATTCAGTAAGCCAATCATGCGGGTTCTTTCTAAAATTAAAATCAATAAACAAGTGATTAAGTTGATGATTGCAACAATAGCCATGATGATGAAGATGACGTTGCGATTTACGTCTTGTATATTCAGCCAGTCAAAAATATTTGGATAAATACTAGCAACCGTTCTGCTCATCCATTGGGTAGGCAAGGCGTCTGATAAAAGCGTATTAACGGTATCTGCATTTTTGTAGTCTTTTAAAAACAATTCGTATCCGCCAATTTGATCTTGGTTCCAGTTATTGATTCGCTGAATCAATTTTAAGTCACCAATTACAAACAGTTTATCGTATTCTTCAATACCTGTTTTATAAAGTCCCACTACCCTTAATTTTCTATAGGTTCTGCTGTTGTCTGCTTGGCCTACAAAATAAAGTTGAACAGTATCATTCAATTGTATGAGTAGTAAATCTGCCAGTGGTTGCGAAATTATAATTTCTTTGCTGTACAATGAATCATTGAAATGCAACCACCTGCCAGCAGTTAGATACGGGTTTAGTTTGCTGCTGTCGTACTCAGCTTCTATTCCTTTCAGTAAAATACCTTCAATATTTTTATTTTTTTCAATTACAGCAGATTTGGTTGCAAAAGCCTGAACCTTACTTACGGATGGGTCTATTAATAATTGCATTTTTATGGCATCGTCGTTGGTGATGGCTATTTCTTCTGCTACCATCGACTTGTCTGGCTCAAAATGTTGCACCCTAATATGTCCCCAAAAACTGTAAATTTTATCTGACACCTTTTGTTGAAAACCGTTTACAAAACAAAGTGTGATGATCATGGCAGCAACACCTACCGCGGTAGCACCAGCTGACAGGCGGATGATAAAGCGAGAAAAACTTTGCTGGCTACTGAAAGCCAACCTTTTGGCCATAAAAAAGGAATAGTTCAACTGGTATGATTTTTGACTCTTTCAAAACTACATTGCTATCACCAATAGAACAAAATCAATTCTTTATTTCATATCTTTTTGTAAGTTTATTTAATCATGAAGTTATTGAATGTATTTATTTTTTCGTTTATCTGCTCCTTTGTAATGGCGCAGCGTACACCTGATAAGGTATTTGTGGGTTCTATAAAGACCATTAAGTTATTTCCACAGAATAACCAGCAGTCCATCCCTGTAATCAACCTAAATTCTACAGAACAGCTTGAATTGCATTTTGACGACCTTGGCAGTTATCCCAAAAATTATTTCTATACCTACGAATTGTGCAATGCAGACTGGACCACGGCTCAGTGGAGTGCATTTGATTTTATAAGCGGATTTCAGCAGAACCGGTTGAGCCAGTACAGGGTATCTTCTATTGCTAAAACGCAGTATGTGCATTATCAGGCCATATTGCCCGAGCGAAATGCCGTGCCTTCACGTAGTGGTAATTATTTACTAAAGGTTTTTCAAGATGGGGATACATCCAAATTGCTTTTTACCAAAAGATTTTATGTGGTAGATAATAAAATAGGCATTGCGGCACAAATTCAACAGCCCTTCGATTTTCAATTGGCAAGTACAAATCAGAAAATTCAACTGGCCTTAAATACGGGACAATTGAATATAATGAGCCCCCAACAAATTAAAACGGTTATACTGCAAAACAGTCGCTGGAACAATAATGTGGATGCTTTACAGCCCTCTTTTATACGTGGAAATATATTGGAATACAATGCTGAACAGGACTGTATATTTCCAGGTGGAAAAGAATATAGGTGGATAGATTTGCAAAGCCTGCGTTTTGAGAGTGATCGGGTGGAGCGTGTGAATAGAACCACTTTTCCGCTGGAAATAATGGTGAAAACAGATGTAGTTCGCAGCAGTATGCGTTACTTATGGTACCGAGATTTAAATGGATTCAATGAAATACGTACCACAGAGTCAATTAATCCATGGTGGCAATCTGATTATGCAACGGTAATATTTAGGTTTGCGCCAGACGGGGGACAGCCATTTTTAAATAAGCAGGTTTACTTAATGGGTGAATTGACTGGCAATCAGGTGGGGGATACTTCATTGATGGAATTTGATGCTTTAGAAAGGGTTTATACTAAGAAATTGTTGCTGAAGCAAGGATATTATAGTTATTGTTACGCAACAAGTAGACCTGGGAATAATAGCTCAAAAGTGGATTTGTCAGCAACCGAGGGCAATTATTGGGAGACAGAAAATAATTATACCATATTTGTTTATTATAGAGCGCTGGGAGGGAGGCATGATGAATTGGTAGGGTATAAACTACTTAATACTTTGCCCGCGAATAGCAGACTTTAACTTTTGAATTAGGAAGTGGAGGCTAAAAACCCTATCTTTGCACCTTAATTAATATACAATTTTTACAATGGACACACAAATTCAAGGAACAGTTAAGTTCTTTAACGAAGAAAAAGGTTTTGGTTTTATTAAGCATGATGATTCCAACAAAGAAACTTTTGTACATGCAAATGGTTTAATCGACCAGATCGAGGCGAACGATAAAGTGATTTTCGATGTACAAGAGGGACGTAAAGGTTTGAATGCAGTAAATGTAAAACGTTTAAGTTAATCTTAAATATCATACCTTACCTAAGGCCATCAGCTCCTGTTGATGGCCTTATTTTTTATTAAAAATATTTTTTAAAATAGCAAGATGTCCATTTTATTAAAACAGCTGGCAGAAACTACTGCCTTTATTAAAAATAAGGTTCAGGCAGAAGCTGCCATTGGCATTATTCTAGGTAGTGGGTTGGGAAATTTAGCCAATGAAATAAAGACAGAAGTAGCCATTCCATACAGTGATATCCCGCATTTTCCTGTGAGTACTGTTGAAGGTCATACTGGTCGTTTAATATTGGGTGAATTGAGTGGTAAGAAAGTATGGGTAATGAGTGGTCGATTTCATTTTTATGAGGGCTACAGTGCTCAACAAGTTGCCTATCCTGTAAGAGTGATGCATATGCTTGGGGTGAAAACATTATTGCTGAGTAACGCAGCAGGTGGTGTAAACACCAATTTTAAAGTAGGTGATTTGATGATTATCAACGACCATATTAGCCTTTTTACAATAAACCCATTGTTAGGGAAAAATGAAGAAGTTTTGGGAACCCGCTTTCCAGATATGAGTGAGCCTTATTGCAAACAGATTATTAAAAAAGCAAAGGCAATAGCTACTTCAAATAATATAGATTTAAAGGAAGGGGTTTATACTGGCGTAACCGGGCCTACTTTTGAAACCCGTGCAGAATATAAATTAATACATGTATTGGGTGGGGATGCTGTTGGTATGAGTACCGTACAAGAAAATATTGTGGCAGTGCATTGTGGCATGAAAGTTTTTGCAACCAGTGTAATTACTGATTTAGGAATTAGGGAAGAAGAAAATATTATTACCCATGAAGAAGTATTACAGGCAGCCAAGGAGGCAGAGCCAAAGTTGACCCTCTTATTTAAGGAAATAGTGAAGTGTTTATAAGGGAATTATTCAAACCCATTCACCCATCCGCAATTATGCTGAATAAAGAAGTGACTAATAAAATCTGGCTGGTATTTTTCATTTGCTTTGGTACATTGCTTTTAGTATCGAAAGATGCTGCTGCGCAGGGCTTCAGGCAAGGTCAGTCGTTTCCAGGATCCAGAGGAACGGGGCAGTCGCAAGGCAAGTCCTCCAAAGATTCCTTACAAAGCAGAAATAGTCTCGCAGATTCCATCACCATCTATTACCGATATTTTGATTCTTCTAGGAATAGAAACTTAGACTCAAGCCTGAACGATTTTACAAAAAAATTTCCCTTACCTTATTATTACCACCATTTGGGAAATTATGGAACAGCAGCCCAATCTTTATTGTTTAATCCATTTATGAAATCGGGATTTGACGCTGGTTTTCATCAATATGATATTTACAGATTTACGGTAGAGAATACCAAATTTTATCAAACAACAAGACCTTTTACTGAATTAGGCTATATGCTTGGAAGTAAAGCAGAGCAATTAATAGATTTAAAGCATACCCAAAATAGAAAAGGAAATTTCAATTATGGACTTGAATATCGATTCAGTAATTCTCCGGGTAATTTAAAAAACCAGAATGCCAGCCACAATAACTTTCGTTTTACAACACATTACCTAGCAAAGAATCGTAAATACGAAATATTTTTTATTTATTTATCCAACAAAACAGCTTCTTCTGAAAATGGTGGATTGGTAAACGTAAAACAACTTGATAGCCTTGCATTGAACGATCCTTTTGAACTGGAAACCCGTATGGGGAGGACTGGGGCAGCCATTCGCAATCCATTTAATACTGGGGTTACTACTGGAATTTTACAAAAACAAAACACGCTATTGATTCGGCACCATTATGATTTTGGACAAAAAGATTCAGTAGTTACTGACTCGGCTACTTTCCATATTTTTTATCCCCGTTTTAGGATAGAGCATATGCTAAAGTATGACCAGATGCTTTACCAGTTCAACGATAACAATGTAGATTCAAACAGATACCTTAGCTATTTTAATTATTTAGTGAGTAGAAATGGAGTTGCTTTTCAATTTAAAGACAGTTGGCGCAGTATTCAAAACGAATTCAGCCTAGTCACTTTCCCAGATAAGAACAACCAGCGGCAGTTTATTAAAGCAGGTATAGGATTGCAATCGCTTAAAGGTGTATTCGATACATTGGTAACTACCAGTCTCTACAATATTTATGCGCAGGGAGAATACAGAAATAGAACTCGTAACCAAATATGGGATATTGAAGCAACAGGGAAGCTTTACCTGAATGGATTTAATGCGGGCGATTATAATGCTTATATTAGTATGAAGCGGTTATTGGGTAAAAAAATAGGCTTGTTAAATATTGGCTTGCAAAATGTAAACCGTTCCCCTTCCTTTATTTTAAATTCAATGAGTAGTTTTCCGGTGAGTAACCGATCTACTTATGGGAAAGAAAATACAATTAAATTTTTTGCAGTTTACGAAAATCCTAAGCAAGCATTTCAGTTGAGCGGTAGTTATTATGCGGTGAGTAATTATATGTATTTCGATAGTTTTTTTACCGCCAAACAAGCAACAAAACTGTTCAATGTTTTACATGTTTCGGTAGAGAAAAAAATTAAATTGTCAAAATATTGGAATTGGTATACAGAAATTCACCTACAACAAACAACAGGTAATCCGCCTGTGAATATTCCTTTAATACTTACTCGAAATAGAATTGCTTTTGAAGGTAATTTTTATACCAATTTGTTTATTTCAACGGGACTAGAACTCCGTTTCCATACTGCTTACAAGGCAGATAATTATTCGCCTTTATTGGGGCAATATTTTTACCAAAATACGAATACACTCAACAATAGACCCGATATAAGTGGGTTTCTACACTTCAGAATTAAAAGCTTTAAGTGCTTTGTGCGAGTAGAAAACCTGAACTCAGTGAATATAGGATCCAATGGTTTTGGATTTACTAAGCCAAATTCGAATGCTGCTGATTATCCCAATCCAACCTTGTGGACGAGGGTAGGTATTTGGTGGAATTTTGTTAATTGATGGGTAAAATAGGGAATATTGCCTTTGTACTATTCAAAAAAATGTACCTTTAATTCTTGAAAAGATATTTATCTATATTATTATTGATGCTCTACAGCTTTACTTCTATAGGAGCTACGCTGAATTTGCACTATTGTATGGATGAATATGCGGGGGCTTCTTTGTTTAAAAATTCGGATCAGCCATGCAGTAAATGCGGTATGAAAGAGAAGGGCGGTTGTTGCAGAGATGAAGAAAAATTGGTAAAGCCGGCTCAAGAAGATCATTCGCTTACACAGGTCGTTACACTATTTCCTGATCTAACTCCAATATTGGTTACTCCTATTTATTATATTGCCGAAACGCCATGGGCAAATGCTTTCAAGTATTTTAGTGTAAAGCCCAATCCACCTCCACTTAGTATAAATTCATTGTATTTGCTTTACCAGGTGTATAGAATTTGATATTGAATAATTTTAGCTTTATCCTCTTTGGGTATGTTGACTTATTATTCAATTATTAAATTTATGTATGAAAAAGTTTATATTATTATCATCTTTTGTTATTCTTTCTTTTATTGGGCAATCACAAATAAAAAGTGTAAAGCTTCAGGCAAGTGGGTTGACCTGCAGCATGTGTAGTAACGCTATTTTTAAATCATTAAAAACCTTGGACTTTGTAGCGGAAGTTAAAAGCGATATTCAAAATTCCAGCTTTATAATTGGGTTTGTACCGAATAGTAAAATAGATTTTGACGCATTAGAAAAAAAAGTAAGCGCTGCTGGATTTTCTGTAGCTGATTTTAAAGTCACCCTAATTTTTAATAACCTAGCTGTTAAAAATGACGCGCACGTAAAAATTGGAAACGATTATTTTCATTTTATTAATGTGCCTAATCAGGTATTGCAAGGTGAGAAGACGGTTCAGATTATTGACAAAAAATTCCTCTCTTCAAAGCAGTTTGCCAAATACAATAGTTATACTAAGATGGAATGTTACAAGACAGGTACAATGGAAGGAATAGGAAGAATTTTTCATGTAACAATATAAATCAATACATGAAAAAAATAATTACAGTAGGGATGCTAATAATTGCATTCCAGACATCAGCACAAGAGCTATTTGTATTAACAGAGCCAGCCAGTAATATGCCTGCAAAAACACTGGGCATCCGAACCATGCATTCATTTATGCAGCAAACAGTGGGTGGTGGTATCAATTATCACTTAATGCCGGAAGCCATGTGGGGAATCAACAAAAACTGGATGGTGCATTTGCAAGGGTTTTTTAGCAATCGAAACAACGCTTTAATAACAGAGGGTGGGAGTGTATATGCGAAGTATAGGTTCTTGAGTATTGACGAAGTACACAGTCATTTTAGAATGGCTGCCTATGGTAGGCTTAGCAAAAATAATGCAGATATTCACCAAGAAGAAATTGAAACCATGGGGCATAATTCTGGTTATGAATTGGGGATGATTGCGACACAGTTACTTAACAAAGTGGCAATTAGCGGGTCGGTGAGTTATGAACGTGCAGGTGATAATAAGCCCGACTATAAGTTTCCAGTCACACAAAGTAATAGTGCTTTTAATTATACGCTGTCAGTAGGTAAGCTAATATTACCTAAGGAATATAAAAGTTACAAGCAGGTTAATTTGAATTTGATGCTGGAATTATTAGGACAACGGCTAAATGGCAATGGAAAATCTTATTTAGACATTGCGCCTGCCGCTCAATTAATCATTAATAGTCAAGCAAGAATTGACCTAGCTTACCGCAAGCAATTGTACAGCAATATGCAGCGAACTGCCACCGATGGGTTTATATTGAAACTAGAATATACTTTCTTTAATCTGTTCTAAACAGTGTTGAATGATTGTATATAATTGGCCAGATTTTTTTCTACATGGTAGAATGAACTTATTTTTTTAATAACCTGTTCAACCACTGCGTCGGGGCAACTTGCACCGCTTGTAATTAAAATGCTTATGGGGTTATTGGCAGGTAAATAATGATCAATGGTACTGATTTGTTTAGTCTGCCAGTTACAATGAAGTATTTGGGTTGAACTAATAAGTTTATCTGGGGAGTCAATAAAATAAGTAGGTAGTTTGGTTTCACACAATTCAACTAAATGAGAGCTATTGCTGCTATTATGGCCACCAATTACCAAGGCAAGATCTGCTGTTGTTTCAAGCATACCGATTACTGCGGATTGGTTGTCGTTTGTTGCGTAGCATAAAGTGTCTCTGGTATCTGCAAATCGTTCACCAATTGTTTCTTCTGTAAGTTGGTAATGAGCGCGAATGACCTCTTTTAAATAGTCAGAAATTGCTTGTGTGTCTGTAGCCAGTTGAGTAGTTTGATTTACTACACCAATCTGTTGTAGGTTTTTGTGAACGTCAAAACCAGGAGAATACCTTCCTTGGAAAGTTTTGTAAAAGTCAGTACTATTTTTTTCGCCGGTAATATATTTAGCCAGTTCAATTGTTTCAGCCATATCGTTTACTACAATGGTGGGAGTATTAACAGAAGCGTGTGAAAAAGTAGCACGGGTTTCTTCGTGTTTGGGTTTGCCATGAACAATAATGCTGTACCCTTTTTTTGCAATCTGCTCACTTCTATTCCATACTTTTTCTACGAAAGGGCAGGTGGTATTGTATTTTTCAATAGCGATGCCTATTACAGAAAGCTTGGCTTCTATTTCTATTGTTGTACCAAAAGCGGGAATGATTACAATGTCTTCGCTTGTTAAAGATTCGAATGGAATAATTTGCTTGCCATAAGTATCTTGTAAGAATTGAACTCCACGGGCAACCAGATCGGCATTTACTTGTGGGTTATGAATCATTTCACTCAATAAAAAAATACGCTTACCGGGATGCATATCTATCGTATTGAAAGCAATTTCAATAGCATTTTCTACACCGTAGCAGAATCCAAAATGCCGGGCTAAATAAATTTTAACAGCACCCAAATCTACTAAGGTAGGTGTGAAGTCTTTTTTTAACTTATCTGCGGCCTTTCTGCTTTCTTTAATATTGCTGATAAGTTGACTCCTATATATATTGGGAATGGTAAACTGCTTCATAATTTATTAAACAACAAAGGTAAGGGTTTAGTTGAGCAGGAGAAATTGGGGGTGGATATTAATATTCGTGAATATTTAGTGCGGCAAAGAAATCTTTTTCTGAAATCTCTTTTATGGCACTGGGCTGTAAATCATTTAAAGTGATTTTTTCAATACTGGTACGTACCAGCCTTTTGCATTTGAGTTGAACAGCGGCCAGCATTTTTCTTACTTGATGAAATTTGCCTTCTGTGAGGGTAATGCTCAGCCATGTATGTGGTACCCGATCGGAAGCGATATAATTTGATGGATAGTTGAAAGGAGGGTGATCTATAATTTTTACAGTACAGGGTTTGGTGGTATATAGTTCGTCATTTTTTATTTTAAATTGAACGCCAGATTGTAATTGTAATAACTGTATTTCAGTCACGCTATTATTCACTAATACATGGTAGGTTCTTTCATGTGGCAGCTTACCTTGAAAAAGCAATCGGGTTACTTTTTTGTTGGTGGTTAAAATCAATAGCCCTTCCGAATGATGATCTAATCTGCCTACAGCATGAATGCCTTCTGGAAAGATGAAGGGAAGGTTACACAGTAAATTTACGGGGTGACTGCTTACAAATTGCGATACCATATTGTATGGTTTGTTTAGCAGGAAATACCTGTGGGTGGTAAGAGTCATTCTGATACTAGCTTTGTTATTTAAATGGCTATTGTTTGCCTACTATTGGAAATAAAAGGTTAACCGTAGTGCCTAATTCAGGAACACTATCAATTTCAA
Organism: Sphingobacteriia bacterium; assembly: GCA_031369485.1. Classification (GTDB taxonomy): domain Bacteria; phylum Bacteroidota; class Bacteroidia; order Chitinophagales; family Chitinophagaceae; genus Sediminibacterium. The sequence goes on along the minus strand of JANMOT010000020.1, from coordinate 21,701 downwards.
TACTTCCGTTTTGTTTGTCCATAAAATCTTTACAAAGAACCAGTCCCAACCCAATTCCTTTTTCTTCGGCTGTGCCAAAAGTAGAGAAGCTGGTATTGCCCTGAAATAATTTACCAAGATTTTCGGGCGACATGCCTACTCCTGAATCTTTAATGGTAACAAAAGCATTGAGTTTATTTCTTTTGGTATTGATTAAAATATTTCCATTTTCATGGGTAAACTTAATAGCATTTGAAATGACATTGCGAATAATAAATGCGGTCATGTTTTTGTCGCCCCAGATAAGTTGACTGTGAATATCGGTGGTGATGGTGATTTTTTTATTTACGGCACTTTGGTTTAATATTTCCACCGTATCGGTAATTATTTTGGTAAGATCAATCGGTTGAAGGTTGACTTGAATTTCTCCTGTTTGTGCTCTGGACCACATCAGCAGCTCGTCTAGCATTTCCACTACTTTTTTTACGTGGGTACTTAAATTAGTGGAAACAAAATCTATTTCTGCTGCCGTGAAATTGGTGAAATTGTCTTTGTAGTAGTCCAGAAAACTAATGATACTAGACAGAGGCGCACGCATATCATGAGAAATAATAGAAAGGAATTTATCTTTTTGGGCATTGATTAATTTCAGGGTTTCTTCGTTCTCTATCAGTTGCTTGTTCTTTGTTTCAAGGGAAACTGTTTTGTCCTGAATAATGCGAATACTTCTTCTTATTTTTCGAATGGCTAGGTTAAAGTTAAAGGCAAGTTGACCAATTTCGTCTTTGCGATTTTCGTCAATAAACTGGGGATTGATATCGTCTTTAAATTTGGTGGCAACTACTTCTTTGGTAGCGTTATTCAGTAGAATTAATGGTTTGGTGATTTCAACAGAAAGCATATAGCTTAATAGTAAGCCACCAATAAAAGTAACGGCAATCAATCCAAAAAAAATCCATTCTAGTTTTTTTAAGTCAGCTTCATAAATATTGTTTACGGCATCAATGGTATATTGAAGTTGTTCTTCATTTCTTTTGGTTTGTATGGAAAGTTCATTTTGTATACCAGATTTTTTATTCAATCCAATCGTATGCTCAAGCTTAACCATTCTTTTGAAAGTTTTTTGGTATTCTCCTAAAATAAGAAGGGTAGAGGGGCTATTTTGGTAAGCTAGTAATGTACGGTTGGCGATGGAATCGAACCTTAAAACTGCATTTTCATCTCTATGTAAAAAAAACAAGTCTTCTTGAAGTTTAAGTGCAGTAAGAGCGGCGGTATTAATGAGTTTGCTGTTTCCAAGTTCTTGGGAATATTTTGGAAGAATGCCACTTAATCCCATGTTGCCAAATCCCAGTTGTTTAACTGAATCAATTAATTGGCTGAATAATTCATCTTGTAGGTGAATGTTTTTGGTGATGGATAAAATTTGTTCGGTAATAATATTTTTCTTGCTGAGTGGGTGTTGGTTGATGCTTTTGATGGCTTGGTCTATCTGTAAAAGCAGTTTATTGTGTTGGGAAATAGATTCGCTATTGCCATTGATATAGAAAGTTTCATCAAGCCGATCATTCAATAAAAAATCTAGTTTGGCTTCATTTTGTTGGTGAATTTTTATTTGAATGCTTTCTACATGGTTCATCAGCTTTTCAATCAACAATCTTTTATCATTCACCTTTAATGTGATGCTGATGATCACTAGATTGATGAGCAGAATAAGAAAGTGTGATAAGAAGAGCTTGTTTCGGATGCTTAGGTTGCGAAAAGGGCGCTTGATCATTTTGTTGAGAAACAGGTTAGTTATTTTTTATAATAGCCTCTAAGATACTTAGTTTTGCAGCATGCATTATGTTTCGGTAGAAGGATTGACCAAGAGTTATGGTATTAATCCGCTTTTTAGCAATATTTCATTCCATGTTAATGAAGGTGACAAAATCGCCATAATTGCCCGTAATGGGATTGGAAAGTCAACCCTATTAAGGATTTTAACTGGGAATGAAACCCCAGATTCCGGTAAATATTGGGTTCATAAAGACGTAACGGTGGCTCTTTTTGAGCAAGATCCAAAATTTGCGGAAGAAAAATCTGTGCTAGAAAATATATTTCACTTAAATCATCCAGTAACCAATGCTATAAAAAAGTATGAGGCTGCAATGGAGGCGGAAGATGCAATTGGAATAACGGATGGTATAGAAGCAATGGATGATTTGGGTGCATGGGATTTTGAATCTAAAGTGCATCAAATATTAGATAAGCTGAATATTCATCATTTAACCAATCCAGTAAAAGACTTAAGTGGTGGCCAGCGAAAGCGGGTAGCATTGGCTAAAACCCTTATAGATATTGGCTTTTCTCATCAACATACCTTGTTAATGATGGATGAGCCAACCAACCACTTAGATGTAGAAATGATTGAGTGGCTAGAGCATTATCTCAATCAAGAAAAGGTTACTTTATTGTTGGTGAGTCACGATCGTTATTTTTTAGATGCAACATGTGATGAGATTTGGGAGTTAGAGCGGGAGAAACTGTATGTATACCAAGGCGATTATCAGAGTTATATGGAACAAAAAGCTGCTCGATTGGAAAGTGAGCAAGCAAGTATTGATAAAGCCAAAAATACCTATCGAAAGGAATTGGAATGGATGCGAAAGCAGCCCAAAGCCAGAACAACAAAGAGTAAGAGCAGGCAAGATAATTTTTATGAGGTAGAATCGAGGGCGAAGCAAAAAATTGAAGACACTCAATTGCAACTGGAGATGAAAATGAGTAGGTTGGGTGGAAAGATAGTGGAGCTTAAAAAAGTGTATAAATCTTATGGTGATCTGCCTATTTTAAAAGGGTTTGATTATAATTTTAGTAAGGGAGAAAGGATTGGTATAATAGGGAAAAATGGGGTAGGGAAGTCAACTTTTCTCAATATAATTCAACATTTAGAAGAGGCAGATAGTGGTAAAGTAAATATTGGTGATACGGTAGTATTTGGTAATTTTTCGCAACAGGGATTGGTAATAAAAGAAAATATTCGGGTAATAGAATATGTGAAAGGGTTTGCGGAGAATTTCCCTTTAGCTGATGGAACTTCTATGAGTGCAGCACAATTCTTAGAATTGTTTTTATTTACACCAGATAAGCAGTATACCTATTTAAATTCATTGAGTGGGGGAGAGAAAAAGCGATTACAGTTATTGGTGGTGTTGTTTAGGAATCCCAATTTCTTAATATTAGATGAGCCGACCAATGATTTGGATCTTCCAACATTGGCGGTATTAGAAAATTTCTTAAATGATTACCAAGGTTGTGTTTTAATTGTGAGTCACGATCGTTATTTTATGGATCGATTGGTAGACCATTTATTTGTTTTTGAAGGAGAGGGAGAAGTAAGAGATTTTCCTGGAAACTATACCCAGTATAGGTTGTGGCAGAAAGAAAATGAGAAGAAAGAAAATAAGTGGGATGCATTGGAGGCAGGAAAGAGAAAAGGGGCTACAACAGAAGATATGATAACCCAGAAGCCAGAAGCTACAAAAATTGCTTCAAAAAGGGTGTTGTCGTTTAAGGAAAAGAGGGAGTTTGAAATACTTGAAAAAGAAATTCAGGATTTGGAAAAAGAAAAGCAGTCGCTTACCAATGAAATGAGTGCAGGAACCTTAGGATTCGAATCAATTCAAAAGATAAGCGACCGATTATTAAATATTGAAGCACAGCTAACAGAAAAAGAAATGCGTTGGCTTGAATTGAGTGAGTTTATTTAAAACTGATCAATTCAACTTCAAATATCAACGTGCTATTAGCACCAATTTGAGCACTAACTTGTCTGTCGCCATATCCTAAGTCAGCCGGGATAAAAAAACGCCATTTGCTGCCAGTAGGCATTAGTTGTAGGCCTTCAGTCCATCCCTTAATAACCATATTTAGTGGGAAAGATGCTGGCTTGCCTCTTTGAACAGAACTGTCGAAAATAGTACCATCAATTAAAGTGCCGTGATAGTGGCAAGTCACTTCATTGTGAGCAGAAGGTTTTGCACCATCACCTGCTGTAATAACTTCGTATTGCAAACCACTTGCTAGTGCTACAACACCTTCTTTGTTTTTATTGGCAGCTAAAAAATCCTGCCCTGCTTTTAAATTGGCATTGGCCTTATCGGCCTTTATTTGTGCCAGTTGATCTGCTACACCCATATTATTTATTTTTTTGCAAAAGTATAGCATTCAATCGTTACTTTTGCCATGGCAGGTCTCGCACGACCAGCTCCTGCTGAACTTCCTCAGGGCAGGAATGCAGCAAGGATAAGCGGTTGTAGCGGTGCGATGTGAGTAGCCTGCCATTTTTTTTCTCTTTATTTCTCTTAATGGAAATATATGAGCTTTTTTAAATCTAAAAATACCCAATAGCGGTACAAATAGTATGAAATTTTTTATTGACACAGGCAATCTCGCTCAAATTAAGGAAGCAAATGATTTAGGAATATTGGATGGGGTTACCACCAATCCATCTTTAATGGCCAAAGAAGGAATTAAAGGAGAGGAAGCCATAGCGCATCATTACAAAACAATATGTGAATTGGTAGATGGGGATGTGAGTGCAGAAGTATTGAGCACTGATTTTGCAACCATGGTAGAAGAGGGAAAGAAGTTGGCAGCTATTCATCCAAATATTGTGGTGAAAGTACCAATGATTAAAGATGGCATAAAAGCCATTAAGTGGTTTACTGATAATGGAATTCGTACTAATTGCACGCTTATTTTTTCTGCTGGTCAAGCAATTTTAGCTGCGAAAGCTGGTGCTTCATACGTATCGCCATTTATTGGTCGTATAGATGATACTGGATGGGACGGGATGGAATTGATAGGGCAGATGCGACATATTTTTGACGTGCAGCAGTATAAAACAGAAATACTTGCAGCATCAATCAGAAATGCCTTGCATATTATTAAGGCGGCAGAGTTGGGAGCAGATATTTGTACTTGTCCCTTAGATTCAATTCTAGGTTTGTTGAAACATCCGTTAACCGATATAGGATTGGCTAAATTTTTGGAGGACGCAAAAAAAATGTAAGTTCAAAATAATATTTAATAAAAAAAGGCCTTGCAATAAATGTTGCGAGGCCTTTTTTTATATGGGGTTAAATCTGTTAGGGCGGTACGAACCCAGCATACTTTTTCAAGAATATGCACTACCCAATAATAATACGGTTACCCGCCCCCGAACTTTTTCTGGCTGCTTCTATAACCCGCATTACATTAATGCCATCCTGAGGTGTTACGGGAGGAAGGGTATTGTTGCTAATGGCTTGGTATATTGCTTCATAATAGGCACCATAATTTCCCAGTAGGGTAGGGATGTTTTCCCTAATTGCTTTTCCATCAATGGTAGTATTTAATAGACCCATCATTGCTGTTGGCTCTTCTCCCCAATTCTTGCCTATGGGTAGTTGATTGGCTACCAGCGCCGCCTCTTGTATATCACCCCTCACTTTTAAAAATGATCCCTTTGTGCCATGCACCACAAATGCTGGAATGGCTTCCTTTACCAATATGCTGCTTTTTAATATCACCCTTTTATCTTCATAATACAATAAGATTGAAAAATAATCGTCCACCTGAGAAATAGATCTTATGGTTCTGATATCTGCAAATACGGCTTGCGGCATTCCAAATAAATGCAATGCTTGGTCTATTAAATGCGGTCCTAAATCATTCAGTAATCCCGCCCCTGGCCCTGGTATTTCTTTGTGTTGTTTGGGACTTAAATTTTCATTGTATCTGTCAAAATGAAATGCCGCTTCTACTATCTCTCCCAGCAATCCCTCTTGAACTATTTTTTTTACAGTGCTATAATCACTGTCCCATCGCCTGTTTTGATATACCGATAAAGTCAAGTTTTTTAACCCTGCCAATTCCTTCAATTCAATGGCTTCTTCTACTGTTGTAGTAAATGCTTTTTCTACCACCACATGCTTACCGGCCAGCAATGCCATTTTCGTAAATTCATAATGTGTATTGGTGGGCGTATTCACCACTACCAATTCAACTTCATCATCTTGCAATACTTCTTCTATGCTTCTGTAAATATGAATAGATGGGTAAAATTGAAGGGATGCTTCTTTGCTTCTTTCCAACACCCCTTTTAGCCTAAAGCCCGGGCTTAATTGAATAAAAGGTGCATGGAAAACTCGACCCGACATACCAAATGATAACAGTACTGTATTTATAATATGCATAGGCTGGTTCTATTGAATGCTTAATTTTTAGGTGTCTCTTTTTCTTTCTCTTTTTCCTTCATCCTATCTAAATAACTCACTCCTTCTGTAATCCATTTCTCCGCAGGTTTCCCCAATAGATAATGATCAAACCACTCTCTCTGCCTTTTTTGATAATCTATTTGATTTTCTTTTTTAGTGAAATTATGGTTCTCATCTGCATATACCAACATCACATGAGGCTTCTCCATTCTTCGCATGGTTCCATACATTTCTATCCCTTGATGCCAATCTACTGCACCATCCTTATCCCCAAATGTTACCAATAAAGGTGCTTTAATTTTAGTTGCATTAAACATGGGCGAATTGCGTATATGAGCTTCTGTTCTTTCATACCAAGGGCCATCAAATCTGCCTTGACTGGTCTCGAATATTTTTTGATCTGGTGTTCCACTGTTCCAATAAATAGAGAGCGACATGCTGATTAAATCTGTGAGTGGTGCTCCTGCAATAGCTGCTTTAAAAATATCGCTTTGAGTAACTATAAATGCAGTTTGATAAGCCCCCCAACTATGCCCCATGATTCCTACTTTGTTGGCGTCTATCATACCCGTTTTCAACACTTCTTTTACTGCGGGTACCACACAGTTTACAGCACTTATTCCTGGATCATTTGTTTCATACACAATATCTGGTTGAAATACAAAATAACCATTGGTGGTATAATTGGTGGTATTGTATGCCCTTCTAATACTTGGGGAACTATATCCGTGCACATTGTTTGAAAGTAGTTCATATATATACACAATCATTGGGTACTGTTTTCCTGCTTGGTAGTTTGCAGGGTAGTATAATGCACCTTGCATTTTTTTACCCAACTTATTGGTAAATGAAACCAATTTACTTTTCCCCCAATAATAGTTCTGCTGTTGCGGATTGGTAGTGGCTGCTTTTTGTGCATTGGTAAAATTATCTGATACATACCATTCTGGTGACAAATCATAGTCTTGCTTTACATAACTAAATACGCTGGCATCCTTGGCTTTTGCAAGCCGATTTATTTGAAGATCTTCAAAAATCAATTTTTCTGTTTTTCCACTTTCGTATTTATAGTAACCAAACTTTTTTGTTTTGTCGCCATAAGCCGAAAGATAAATAGGTGTTGCATCATCTAAATAGGGTTCTTCAAAATCTACCCTTGTAACCCTAAATATAATTTCTTCTTTTTCGCCATCTGTAATTTTGCGAGCACCTGTTCCGTCTGGCTTCACCGCCCAAATATTGTACTCATCATACAATAAAACTTCCTTATCGCCCTTTATCCATCCACCTATTCCAAACGGAGGCTTGGTGGCAGGATGGTCGTCTCTCGTATCCCAAAAATTACTTTTGATGGCTGCGGTAATATTGGTATTTTGTTCTGTTGACAGATTGTAGGTAAACCAATTTTTATCTTTAAAATAAATCAAGAACTTTCCGTCTGGGGAAGATTGTGGTCCTGTAAAAAATCCTGCTTGTAATTTTGTGTACAATAATTTGTTCGCTCCCGTTTTGGTATTTACCAAGTTAAAATCGGCATAGTCTTCTTTAAATGCTGGTTTGTATTTCTTGTCGGTTGATAGGATGGCCGCTTTTTGATTGCCCGATAACAAAGCATTGGGACTCGCTGATGAGGCTAGCTGGTAAAAGCTATTACTATCTATATTCCAGACCGATAAATAACTCGCATTTTTATCTTGGGGGTAAGTTATTTTCTGGCGTGGTTGAATTTCTGCATCTTTCCAATGCCAAACGTCCACCAATTTATCATCAGATTTTAATAAGGGTTTTGCTGCTATTAATTTGGTACTATCTGTTTTTGCTTTTGTGCTGTCGCTCGGCTTCTTCTCTTCTTTTTTTGGTTTGGCTGTCCAGGTTTGGATACCAAAAAAAATCGCAGTCATATCGTCGCTCAATCTTATATTAGATTCATTGTGTATCCGCATGCCTAGTGGAAATGCTTTCACAGCCATCGGGTCAAAAATATTTAGTTGTGGAGTTTTGTACAAATCAGTATAACTATAAACAATTGCATTTTCTTCTTCAAAATCATCTTTTTTTATGGTCTTAAAAAAACACAATCCATTCCCTTCTTTCTGCCAGTTGAGTCTAGAAAATTTTAGTGTATCACTCGCAATAATTTTAAGTGAATAAGTGTTGAGGTTGAAGAGTTCTACTGAATTTCCTGCGGTGTTGGCAGATTCTACTATATAAGTTAAGTAATCGCTTTTTTTGTTGAATGCATATTCAGTAATATTTCCAATGGTTCTGGTGGTTCCATCCCCTAAATTTTTCAATAACAATACACTGCCTTTGTCTTTGTTCTCTTTTGGTGCATTTAGATAGGCAGCTAAGAATTTACCGTTGCGGGAGAACCCAAATTTATTAATATTGGCAATAGATTCTATTTTCCCCGACTCTAAGTTTAATAAACCCATTTTAAATTCAATGGGCTTTGTTTGGTCGCGCATTTTTTCTGCTTCCTTAAAGGGAAGTCCTATTCTATAAGCCATCCATTGATTGTCTCTAGAAAATTCTGGGGCACTTGCAAAAGCCAATTTATAGGTTTTGTTGGTGATGCGATTCACTACAAATAAAGTATCATTGTCTTCTTGCACTATAATCTGGTAAGCAGTCCAGGCTCCGTTGGGCGACAAATCGCTGGCTCCAAAACTCTGCCATTTGGCATAATCGGCAGAGGTTAGGTCTTTCTTTTGTTGGGCTTGGCTGCTCTTACCTAGTAAAAGTAGTAGGATGATAAAAGCGACTGATTTATGCATAAACTAAGGTTTGAGAACAAAATAGACATTATTTTACACAATCCCAACTTCCTTCTTCTTCCTACCACTTTATCTACTTATTCCGTATTTTCGGTAAAAATTGTATGACCTCTGCTAATGCTGCATTTGCTAGATTGGTTACCATTATGAATGAATTGCGCGAACAATGTCCTTGGGATCGTAAGCAAACCATTCATACCCTTCGTTCCATGACCATTGAAGAAATGTATGAGCTGATGGATGCTATTGATAAAAGCGATTGGGTTGGTATTAAAGAAGAATTGGGGGATCTATTATTGCACTTGCTTTTTTATAGTAAAATAGGAGCTGAAGAAAACCAGTTTCAACTAGAAGAAATGATCAATGGCATTTGTGAGAAACTAATTATTCGGCACCCCCATATTTATGGCGACGTTAAAGTTGCCGATGAAGGAGCAGTAGAGCGAAACTGGCAAAAAATAAAAGCTGCAGCAGGAAAGCCAGGGAAGTCAGCTTTAGAAGGGGTTCCAGTATCACTGCCAGCTATGGTTAAAGCACTTCGTATTCAAGATAAAGCAAAACATGTGGGGTTTGAGTGGGATAATAAAGAAGATGTTTGGAAAAAAGTAGAAGAAGAAATTGGGGAGTTACAAGAAGCTATTTTACTCCAGAATAAAGCGGAGATAGAGGCCGAATTTGGAGATATTTTATTCAGCTTGGTAAACTATGCACGGTTTTTGCAAGTAGATCCTGAAGCAGCACTGGAAAAAACCAATCGTAAGTTCATCAGTAGATTCAAAGCAATGGAGACTATTTCACTAAAAAACGGAAACCAACTTTCTGATCTTAGTCTTGAACAAATGGATGCGATATGGAATATGGTTAAAAAACAAAATTCAATAGATTGATCAATACCATACGCAAGGCGGTATATAAAAATGGGTATCTAATCATAACCGCTGCATGGTTGTACACCATATCTTTTATTTTTTCTAATTATTGGAACTACAATTCCAGTCCCGAAAAAGTTAAGCAAAAACTAGAACAAAGAATTCACCATGAAGAAGCCGCTATTGCATCGCTCTTGAATGATACGGCTAAGCTCACGGCACTATTATTTAATGCCGATGATAGTAAGGTTGCCGATGATCTGCAAAAAACCGAATTTGGCTTTTTTATTTTTAAACAGTCCTATTCAGAGAAGCCAGTGCCATTATACTGGAATACCAATAAAATGGTGGTTGCGCCTGCCGATTTGCAGAAACAAGAAGGTACTAGTTTTATAAACAGTCCAAATGGACAGTTTATCAGCGTTAAAAAAAATATTCGGCTTAGGAAACTAAACTATATAGCTATTGCTGTATTGCCCATACGCTGGTCTTATTTTATTCAGAATAAATATTTTCATACCAATTTTGCGGGCTATCCAGCACTAAATGAGCAATACCAAATTACCAATAATCCTGCTGATTTTAGGGTATTGAATACCAAGGGTAACTATTTATTTAGTGTTCAATTAAAAGAAGGTCGAGCTTTTATTGCATACGATACCATTACTATTCTATTAAGGTTGGCAGCAGTTTTACTCTTGCTTTTTTTCCTTCATTCAATTGCCGAAGAATTGGTTGCCACGCTTTCTTTTTATAAAGGGTATGGTTTTTTAGTGGTCAGTGTTTTTCTATTTCGATTCATTACTTATTTAGTGCCATTCCCTTTTGATTACAGTAAACTTCCTTTATTTGATCCCTCCATTTATGCGTCTAATTGGCTGCATCCTTCGTTGGGAGACCTGTTGGTGAATGCTGTTTTATTTTATTGGCTTTTGCAGTTTTTTAAAAATCACGGAACCAAGTGGGAGGGTAAAACAAGCGTTTCAGTAAATGTATTTACTGCTGGTAGTGTTTTTCTGTATACCAATAGTGCTTTTTTAATTATCAGTATTATTAAAAGTTTAATTGAAGACGCAAAAATATCTTTTGATGTTACTAACTTCTTCAGTCTCACCATCTATAGCACCATTGGAATCATCATTTTATGTTTTCTCACACTCGGATTTTTCTATCTTTCACAAGTGCTGCTGCGGATATTATTTCAGTATGAATTTAATAAACTTAAAATAATTACTTGTATTGTTTTAAGTGGATTTTTAAATATGCTTCTCTTTTATAAAGCGGTTGATATACCCATGCAACTTTGCTTAATTGCTTGGCTAATTGGATACCTATTATTGCTTTATTATCGTAAAGCAGATATGAGATTACCCATTATTCGATCTTCTTTTTTTATTTTCTGGGTCATGATTTTTGCACTTTCAATTGCTTCTTTTGTAATTTATCAAAATAGGGAAGTTGAGTTTGAGCAGCGTAAGCGCATTGCAGAGAAGCTTGCTATACAAACAGATCCTTCTGGCGAAAATTTACTATATATAGCAGCAACAAATTTTGACAATTCTTTTTTACAGAAAAATTTTAGTCGTTTCCAAGAAAGTGAGTATACCAATAAGTTTATTAAAGATAGCTTGACCAACCAGAATTTTTCAGGCTATTTGAATAAATATGATACCCGTATTTATACTTTTGACAGCCTGTTTCATCCCATTTTTAATGAGGATTCTTTGAACTATGCTTCTATTAAAACCATTGTATTAAATCAATCCAAGCCTACTGATATTCCTGATTTGTTCACGTATGAAAGTAGTAAAGACGGGTTCAATTATATTTACCAGAAAACGGTGCAACAAGGAGAAACCGTTTTAGGGTATCTGTTCATTGTATTAAAATCGGAGCGTTATAAAAGTGAAGCACTTTATCCTGAACTTTTTAACCAAACACAGGATGTTATTAACGACCTAAATAGTAATTATGCCTATGCTATTTATAGCAACCGAAAAATCATTAATCATTTCAACAATTACAATTTTCCGACGGAATTGTCCACTTCAAAAGTCCCTGTGTTTGAATTCAGCTATCGTAAAGAAGGCGATTATACAGAGCTTTGGTACAATGCGGGTAATAATAGACAGGTTGTATTGGTTCGTAAAAATACTTGGGTAATTGAGGCCATTACTTTATTTGCCTATTTATTTTGTTCTTTCTTGCTCATTATTTCTATTTTTCATATTGGTAATTTACTCATTAAATCTAGGTTTAGGTTCAGGCCTTTGCAGCAGTTATTAAGATTGAATATTCGCTCGCAAATTCAGGCTACTATTATTTTTGTAAGTGTATTTTCTTTTATTGTAATTGGTATTGCTACTATTTCTTTTTTCATTTATCGGTATAATACCTCTAATGAAGAGCGATTGTCAAAGTCAATACAAGTGATGGCCAATGAGTTTAACGACCAAGTAGAGAGCCTTGTAGCGCTAGATGATATGCCCAATAATCCGGGTGTGATTTATGAGTTGGAGCGTGTGGTTGCACAAATATCTGATTTGCACAATGTAGACATTAACTATTACGATAGTGATGGGGTATTGCTTATTTCTACCCAGCCATATATCTACAACAAACATTTGTTGAGTGAACAAATGGAGCCATTGGCCTTTTTAAAACTGAGTAACCAGCATCGCATTAGGGTAATTCAAAAAGAAAGTATTGGCAGGTTTGGTTATCTGAGTATTTATATTCCATTGATAAATAATGCAGGTGTAACTTATGGCTACCTCAATATTCCCTACCTTAATTCACAATTAGAATTGAACCAAGAAATTTCTGGTTTTTTGGCCACTTTAATCAATCTTAATGCCTTTATATTTTTATTGGCTGGTGCCATAGCCTTCTTTATCACCAGCCGCATTACTGCATCACTTAGTTTAATTGGTGCAACAATGCAGAAAATGAACCTAGGTGCTAAGAACGAAGAGATCAATTGGATGCGAGATGATGAGATTGGGGTATTGGTAAAAGAGTACAATACCATGGTGAGGAAATTGGAGCATAGTGTGCAGCAACTGGCACAAAATGAGCGGGAAGGCGCATGGCGCGAAATGGCTCGTCAAGTTGCACATGAAATTAAGAATCCACTTACACCCATGAAGCTGAGTATTCAATACCTGCAAAGAGCTATTCAGGAAGACGCTCCAAATGTAAAAGCATTGTCCAGCGGAATGGTTACTACCTTAATTGAGCAGATTGATCAATTGGCTAAAATTGCAGGTGATTTTAGTCAATTTGCCATCATTGGGAATGTATCGCTTGAAAGGTTTGATATTGGCGAAGTGATTCAATCAATGGTGCATTTATATATGGCAGATGATCGGGTTTATATTCAATGGCATCAATCAGCCAAGCCCTGCTATATTCTTGCCGATAGAATACAAATGAGCAGGCTGTTTACCAATTTAATACAAAACGGTGTTGAAGCTGGCGTAGCGCTTTCTGGAAATGCGGTAATTGATATCAAAGTATTGTTGAACGGAGATACCATACTGATTAGCATTCAGGACCAGTCTGGAGGTATTCCCAATGCTATGAAACCACATATTTTTAGTCCCAACTTTACCACTAAAACCTCAGGAACGGGACTGGGATTGGCAATTTGCAAAGGCATTGTTGAAAAAGCAAATGGCAAAATCAGTTATCATTCTACCGACGGTATTGGTACCATATTCACCATTGTACTTCCTTATAGTACTGTTTAGTTTATGGTCGCTTTGCTTGTTGTTCTTTTACAAATGTTTCAAAAGCCATAAGGCCAAAGCTGCTTAAATTTCTGCTTTTGGGAAGTCCTGCTTTTTGTGCAACCAATACACCATATTTACAATCTTCGTAGCATTCGCAATGATGCGCATCTGGGTTGATAGAAATCAAAACGTTTTTTTCAATTGCCTTGTGTATCCAGCGCCAATCCATATCTAGCCTTCTAGGATGTGCATTCAATTCAATTGCCACATTATTGGCGGCACAGGCATCAATAATTTTCTGGTGATCTACTGGATAGCCAGCCCTGCTTAAAAGCAGTCGCCCCGTCATATGTCCCAAAATAGATGTATAGGGATTTTCTATGGCTTTAATAAGCCTACCCATTGCTTTTTCCTCAGTCATTTTTAGGTTTGAATGTATCGAAGCAATTACTAAGTCGAATGTTTTGAGTATCTCTGGGGCATAATCGAGACTACCGTCATTAAGGATATCGCTTTCAATACCTTTGAAAATTCTGAATGGATTTATTTTTTTATTGATTTCATCAACCTGTTTATGTTGGGCTTCAATACGATCTTCATACAGTCCCTTTGCATAAAAAGCAGATTTAGAGTGGTCGGTGATGAGTAAGTATTCATACCCATTTTCTACGGCTGAAATAGCCATTTCTTCTAGAGTATTTGTGCCATCACTCCAGTTGCTATGTGCGTGAATAATACCCTTGATATCTTCTGTTTCTATCAATGAAGGGAGCTCATTATTTCTAGCAAGTTCAATAATGGAAGCTGCTTCTCTTAGTGCAGGTGGAATGGGGCAAATATTATGGCGACTAAAAATTTCATCTTCACTTGAATATGGATATTGATTGTTCCAATTTGTGGAAGCAGTCCATTCAGTTAAAAAATCATTACTGCAACTGGTCTCGAATAATATTGATTGTAGTAGTTGTGAGGTGGTAATATGAAAACCAATGGTAATATTCTGTACACTTTTAAAAATCAGTAGTGAAGGAGTTTCTTCTGTCAATATAAATTCATGCGCCGAAAAAAATATTTTTAATTCTTCTGCAGAAGCGGTTGTTACCCAGTTAATGCTATCAATTATTTCCATTTGCCTCCGCATTTCTCCGCTTAGGAGGAAAGGGTGGGAGATAGATTGGGTTAAAAGGGTTTGCAATTGAACTGTAAAATCTGCTACTTGTTGGTATAAATACCGACCCAATGTGCCCATGTAAAATTCGATGGACTGCTTAATATTCTCTTGCGTTTTTTCTCCAAAGCCTTTATAAAGTGTGAGTCTATTTTCATTGCATGCATATAATAATTCACCAATTGTTTCTATTTCTAATTCTTTCCAAATAGTAGAAATTTTTTTTGGGCCGATGCCTTTTATGCGAAGCATTTCTAAAATGCCATTGGGTGTATTTTGCAATAGGGTTTCTAGTGCCAATAATTTTCCTGTTTCTAGTTGCTCTATAATTTTTTTGCCTGCACTTTCTCCTATACCTTTTATGCTGAATATTTTTTCAGCAGGAATATCTGCTAAAGAAGTGGTGAGTTTGTCTATGCTGAAAGCGGCTGTAGCATAGGATTTAGATCTAAAAGAGTTTTCTCCATGTATATCCATCAACTTTGCTAGTAGCGAAAAATTATGTGCAATCTCATCATTGTGTATCATGGTGGAAAATTAGTAAGATGTGGGGGATATTGCAAATAAAAAGTCCCGCCATAAGGCGGGACTCAAATCTATTTCTGCTTTAGAAATAAGATTACTTCTTCTTAGAAGCGGCTTTCTTAGCAGCTTTTTTAGGAGCAGCTTTTTTTGCAACTTTTTTAGGAGCAGCTTTCTTAACAGCTTTTTTAGGAGCGGCTTTCTTAGCAGCTTTTTTAGGAGCAGCTTTTTTAACAGCTACTTTTTTAGGAGCAGCTTTTTTTGCAGCGGCCTTTTTAGGAGCGGCTTTTTTTGCAGCTTTTTTAGGAGCAGCTTTTTTTGCAATTGCCATGTTTTTAGATTTAATGGTTAGTAAATAATACATTAAAAATAAAAATCTTATTTGGAACTACAAAAAATTTTTTTTATGCAGTCGCCACAGCAGGTAAAACAGATACTGTATTCTTATCTTCCTTGCCTTTTTTGAAATGTACAATACCATCAGTAAGTGCAAATAAAGTGAAGTCAGTTCCAACTCCAACATTTTTTCCGGGATGATATACGGTACCTCTTTGACGAATAATAATGTTTCCAGAAAGTGCAGGTTGACCACCGTAGATTTTTACACCCAAGCGTTTGCTGTGTGAATCACGACCATTCTTTACACTACCTTCTCCTTTTTTGTGTGCCATAATTGTTTGATTTAGCCCTGTTTACAATTAAGTATTCAGCGCGTTTTTTACTAAGCGATGCTTTCAATTTTAATTCTAGTATAATGAGTTCTGTGACCGTGCTTCTTGCGGAAGCCCTTTCTCCTTTTCATTTTAAAGGCGATCACTTTCTCCCCCTGTACGAGGGCGCTAACGATTTCTGCTTTTACAGTGGCTTTTACGGCCGAACCTGTTGCAATAGTACCGCTGTTGTCAACAAACAGTACTTCGTTAAACTCTACTTTGTCTCCGGTTTTACCTTGCAGGTGAGGAACGTACAAACTTTGACCTTCTTGTACTTTAAATTGTTGTCCTGCGATTTTTACTATTGCTAACATAGCTGTCCAAAATTAGGACGGCGAAGGTAAGGCTAAACAGCCATATAACATAATGATTTTTGAAATAAATTATCAGAAATTTAGTCCCCACCTTTATAAAAGCCAACTGTAAGAACCTATTTTTGTTCATTGAAGCTTATTCAAATCATATGAATCTTAAATCATTACTGGCAAAACCATTTGCCAACCTAATCTACAATAAAACCCAAAAAGGGATGATATTGGCTGTTCAGCATCAACAGCAAATATTAAAGTTGCTCTTGAAAACTGGCAGTGCTACTCAGTTTGGGAAAGATCATAAAATGTTGCAAGTTGCCGATCAGCAAGGCTTTGCACAAGCAATACCTATTCGAGATTATGAGCAGTTGAAACCATATATAGAATTGATAAAGCAGGGTAAGGACAATATTTTATGGAAGGGCAAGCCCATCTATTTCGCCAAAACAAGTGGTACAACCAGTGGCGCAAAATATATTCCCATTACCAAAGACTCCATTCCCAACCATATTAATACTGCTCGTAATGCACTGTTTTGTTATATGGCCGAGACGGGTAACGCCGCTTTTGCCAACGGCAAAATGATTTTTTTAAGTGGCTCCCCCATATTGGAAAGAACAGGAAATATACCTACTGGTCGCCTAAGTGGAATTGTAAATCACCATATACCTGCCTATCTAAGATCCAATCAACTGCCTAAATATGAAACCAATTGTATTGAGGACTGGGAGACCAAACTCGATAAAGTTGTTGAAGAAACCATTCAGAAAGACATGACCCTAATCAGCGGCATTCCCCCTTGGATGCAGATGTATTTTGATAGATTGATAGAGAAGAGTGGGAAAAAAGTAGGCGATTTGTTTCCAAACTTCAGTGTAATGGTGCAAGGCGGCGTGAATTTTGATCCCTATAAAGCCCGCATTTTTGAAAGTATTGGAAGAAAAATAGATACGATTGAATTATTCCCTGCCAGCGAAGGCTTTTTTGCTTTTCAAGATTCACAAACGGCAGAAGGAATGTTACTCAATACCAATAGCGGTATTTATTTTGAATTTGTTCCTGCCAATGAAATTTTTAATGAATATCCTTTAAGATTATCGCTTAAAGAGGTGAAGTTGGGTGAAAATTATGCGTTAATCATTAATAGCAACGCCGGTTTGTGGGGGTATAATATTGGTGATACGGTTAAATTCGTGAGCCTAAACCCCTACCGAATTATTGTAACTGGAAGAACCAAACACTTTATTTCTGCATTTGGCGAACACGTTATTGGCGAAGAAGTAGAAGCGGCTATGCAAGCTACTATTGCACAGCATCTGGCAAAAATTACGGAGTTCACCATCGCTCCTATGATTCAACAGGGGGAGGGAAAAAGCTACCATGAATGGTTTATTGAATTCGATCAACAACCGCAGGATCTAGCCGCTTTTGGAGATGTTTTGAATGAATTTATGCGAATGAAAAATATTTATTACGATGATCTTATTCAGGGTAATATATTGTTGCCTTTGAAAATATCGGTGGTTCGTAAAAATGGATTTATTGATTGTATGAAGTCGCTTGGGAAATTGGGCGGTCAGAATAAAGTGCCTAGACTCAGCAACGACAGAAAGCTAGCAGATGAGTTGCAGTATTTTATCTAACCCTAATATTTCTTTCAAATCAAGCAGCTTTAGTGCTGAATAGAAATGATATGTTAATACGCTAAGCGGCTTAGGATATTTTTTCAAATATATTGTGTAACTATGCTCAATTAAAAGGAGTCATTGATTTTATGAGTGTAAAACGAATCGCCATATTTGGTTCAACTGGATCTATCGGAACCCAGGCCTTGGAAGTGATTAAAGCCAATCCGGGACTGTTTTCGGCGGAAATATTAACTGCACAGAGTAACGATGAGTTATTGGTTAAACAGGCCATCTTGTTTAATCCCAATATGGTGGTGATAGGAGACGAAAAGAAATACCTGACCGTAAAAGCAGCTTTAGCAAATACGAATGTTAAAGTATTTGCAGGGGAAACTGCCTTGGCAGAAGCAGCTTCTATGGATTGTTATGATATGATGCTGGCAGCTATTGTGGGTTATGCGGGACTAAAACCTACACTCAACGCAATTGAATTGGGAAAGCCTATTGCGCTGGCTAATAAGGAAACATTAGTGGTGGCGGGCGACCTAGTTATGCGCAAAGCAGCAGAGAAACGCATTCCTATTATTCCTGTTGATAGTGAACATTCAGCTATATTTCAATGTTTGGTAGGGGAGGGTAGAAATAAAATCGAGAAAATTATTCTTACCGCCAGTGGAGGGCCTTTTTTGGGAAAAAAACCTAATTTCTTGGTAAATGTAAAAAGAGATCATGCCTTACAACATCCCAATTGGAGCATGGGAGCAAAGATTACTATTGACTCTGCAACCCTGATGAATAAAGGGCTTGAAATGATTGAAGCCAAGTGGTTGTTTAACTTAGATCCACACCAAATACAAGTGGTAATACATCCTCAAAGTATTATTCACAGCATGGTGCAGTTTGAAGATGGAAGCCTTAAAGCACAGATGGGGTTGCCCGATATGAAATTGCCCATTCAATATGCAATGGCATTTCCACAGCGGATTGCCAATGATTTTCCACGTTATGATTTTAAAAAGCCCAATACCCTTACATTTGAAGAACCCGATTTAAAAACTTTTAGAAACCTAGCACTGGCTACCGATGCATTGTACAAGGCCGGAAATGCAGCATGTGTAATGAATGCAGCCAATGAAATGGCCGTTTTTGCCTTCTTAAGAAATAGGATTGGGTTTCTAGACATGACTGAAGTGGTGGAGCAAACAATGAATAAAATTTCATTTATTGAAAAGCCAACCTTAGAAGAGTATTTTGAAAGCGACGCTGAGGCGCGTAACTTCGCAGCTTCTTTGCTGCATATGTAATGTTGAATTATTAAACAGAAGATATTTTTATATGAGTCTATTAGCAATTGATTGGATAAGTGTGGGTGTTAAAGCGGGACAGTTTATTTTGTCTTTCTCCATATTAGTAGTACTACACGAGTTGGGACATTTTTTGCCCGCTAAATGGTTTGGGTGCAGGGTAGAAAAATTTTACTTGTTCTTCAACCCCTGGTTTAGTTTATGGAAAAAAAAGAAAGGAGAAACTGAATATGGTCTCGGTTGGATTCCCTTTGGCGGCTATGTAAAAATTGCCGGTATGATTGATGAAAGTATGGATAAGGAGCAAATGAAACTGCCTCCAGAACCCTGGGAATTTCGTTCTAAACCAGCTTGGCAAAGACTAATTATTATGATTGGTGGGGTAGTGGTGAATATTTTATTAGCCATTGTTATCTTTATTGGCATCACTTGGGTTTGGGGTGATGAACAATTGCCCGTTAAGCACTTACAATATGGAGTATCTGTAGATTCACTTGCAAAAAGTATTGGATTACAAGATGGCGATAATGTGGTAGGAATGGATGGTAAAATCATCGAAAATTTTGGAACCATTGAATCTGAAATGGTATTAACAGAAGCCAAACAATTGCAAGTGGTAAGGGATGGACAAAGTATGAATATTGGTATTCCTGTTGGCTTTATGAAATCTATTGTGAAGCAAAAGAAATTCAGTGGAATGCTCCTGCCAAGATATCCAGTTATAGTAGATTCAGTGAGCAAATCAGCTACATTTACAAGTGGTGAACTGCGCAAAGGTGATACATTAATTGCCGTAGATGGAAATGCATTTAAATATTACAATGAATTTGATATTTTGAAGAAAGCAAAGTCAGATTCAATGGTGGTACTAACTGCAATTAGGGGAAATGATACTGTGTATGTAAAAGCATTGGTGAATGACAAAGGGTCGATTGGGTTTTTTCAAAAAAATCCACTTAAAATTCTGGGTACAGTCACTATTAAATATGGTTTTATTGAGTCCATTCCTATTGGAGTAACCCGTTGTGTTGAAACCTTAGACAGGTATGTGACTGGGTTAAAACAACTGTTTACAGGTAAAGTAAATGCCAGTGATTCTTTGGGTAGTGTAATTAGTATTGGTAATACCTTTCCAGGTGTATGGGATTGGGAAAGATTTTGGACGCTTACTGGTATTTTCTCCATTGTACTTGCATTTATGAATATATTGCCGATTCCTGCACTCGATGGCGGTCACGCTTTATTCACTTTGTATGAAATGATTTCTGGGAGAAAACCAGGCGATAAATTTATGGAATATGCACAAATGGCCGGTATGATCTTGTTGATGGGGTTAATGGCTTATGCATTGGGATTAGATTTTTGGAGATTGTTTAAATAGTTATATGGGGCCGTGTTGGTTTTGACAGCATAGTCTACGGTTGGTGTAAGCATGCAGTGCGTTGGATAATTAGCACTTTAATCTGAATATTCAAAACTCAACTGGCAATACTCAGTATGCCATGGCTGCTTAATCAGTGATTAAGTAACCATTTGGGCCGCCGTACAGGTTCGCTTCTTTCCATGTACCGCCGCCGACTCAAATCAAAAGAAGATGCTGCAATGGAAGGCTGTGACTATTGCTTAAGACCATCCAGCTAAGTGGTGAATTGGTTTGTTCTTTTCCGGCTTACCGCCTACAATTAATAAAGAAATAAGCATGTAGAAAGCTAATGGTTGCGATGTTTGGACACCGGTTCGAATCCGGTCGGCTCCACAAAACCCCTGACCGTCTCATTTTTAGTGAGACGGTTTTTTCAATCTCAATTTTTTCTTTCTTCCTCAGTCGGTATTTTTTTACGCTAATAATTTCTAACTATACTTCAATCAAAAACATATACATACTCAATTTAATTTTCAGGTTCTTATTCACAAAGCTTTGATTGATTTTTCAGCCAGAAAAAGATAATACTTCCACAGGCCTTTTTTAAGGCTGGATATTGAATTAACCTAGTGTTCGCATGGTGTTTAGAAAGTGAAGATGCATTGTAAAATAGCCCATACAACATCAAATGATGCATCGGGGAAACCCGTATTAGTAAAATCATTTTGCATGAAACTAACTTTATCTGAAAAATTCAGTTGTGATGCAAAAGCTTCCGCTTTTTCTTTTTTTTTTCGCTTAAAGTAATGCCTACCACTTTGCAACCGATATCCTGTTTTCCTCACTGGGTCACCCAATCTTAAAGACTAAATAGTTGGATTAGGTATTGTTGTTCCTGTTTATCTATATAAAGCCTTGAGTGCATTGTATTTGAGAGGTTAGTTTGTATTGTAATACGATAAATTGTTTTGGCGATGTCTATCGCTTTTTCGGGACTTATTTGTGCCTTTTTTATTTTCAGTTGTCTTTCTAGCTCTTTATAAATCTTATATGCACAAAATGCTATGCAAATATGAGCTTCAATTCTACTT
>JANMOT010000008.1:0-2022 GCA_031369485.1 Sphingobacteriia bacterium | reverse complement strand
GGCGACTCATTTTACTGAATCGCCTTTTAAGAGTGCCCCGGAACGGACTTGAACCGTTACGACCGTTGCGGGTCACAGGATTTTAAGTCCTGCGTGTCTACCAATTCCACCACCAGGGCAAAAAGTTTAAGGTTTGAAGTTTAATGTTCTTAAAGAACAAATTGAACCTCAGTGTCAAAAACCTTCAAAATCAAAAAGTTTCAAAAATCTGTTTTGAGCTACAAGATTATAATACTATCAAAAAAAATCCCTCCACCAAAGGAGGAAGGATTCTTGGAGCGAAAGACCGGGCTCGAACCGGCCACCCCGACCTTGGCAAGGTCGTGCTCTACCAAATGAGCTACTTTCGCATGTCGTTTGCCAGACTTAAAAACAAGCAGTTAAAGAACTTAAATCAACATCCGCCATTCTGTTGCGGGGTTGCAAAAATAGGGCATGTACCCTTTTTAAAAAAATTTTACAGTAGTTTATTTATACTTGGGAGTATATAATGAGCTTTCCTGAACTTTTACATCCGGCTTGTCAAAGCGTTTAGTATAAAGCATAAAGCAGCCGCCAAACACAAAGGCAACAATACATGCTACTTGTAGGTAAAAAAGAAATGCAGAAGAAGATACCCAGTTATGCGTAAAATCCTTGTCCTGAATTTTTTGCACTTCCTCGTTGTATTCCTGTGGATTAGTCATAGTCCAATTTTGTGATGCAAAAATAAGGATTCAATGCAAAAAATCACTTAGTTTTTCCCACTATTTCATCAAAAGACTTCTTCTTTTTACCAAAATGCTGCCATACCATATTCTTTTGCAGGTAGCCAGACAGGGTTCCTTTTTTGGTTGCCGGAAACACACTTTTCTTTCGATAAAATAGCCACCATTTTATAAAGGCCAGTTCTGCCCGTAGTATAGCAACAAAATAACCAGCGTCGCCAGTCAACAATCCTTTCCAGGCCGACACGGCGTCAAGAAAATTTCTTGCCGGCATGACCCATATCTTTTTTGATAAGGGCATGTTTTTCGACATCATTATTCGATTGTTCCGGAAGTTGAGATATGTTTTTAATGAATTGCCTCTTGGCAATGTGCCGCCACCTACATGATAAACAACAGATGATGGACAGGAGTAAATTTTATACCCGGCTAATTGAATGCGCCAACATAAATCAATTTCTTCCTGGTGGGCAAAAAAATATTCGTCAAGCCCTTTCATTTCATGAAAAACAGCAGGACGAATAAATAATGCTGCCCCACTGGCCCAAAAGATAGGTTCACTCTGATCGTACTGACCTTTGTCTTCTTCAGTTATATCAAACACTCTTCCTTTGGCAAAAGGATAGCCGTATTTATCCAACCAGCCACCTGCAGCACCGGCATATTCAAATGTTGTTTTGTTTTTGTACGAAAGAATTTTAGGTTGGCAAGCAGCAATATTTTTATCAGCTTCCAATAGGTCAACCATTGGTTGCAACCAACCAGCTTGTACTTCCACATCAGAATTCAACAACACATAATAATCCGACAGCACTTGTTTTAATGCTTCGTTATATCCTTTGGCAAAACCATAATTTTCGGTAAAGCGGATAAGACGGATACCCGGATAATTAGTTTCAAGAAAGGAAATTGATTCATCAGTCGAACCATTGTCAGCGACTATTACTTCATAGTTCGCATAACTGGTAAGCAGTGCCGAAGGAAGAAATTGTTCGAGGTACTTTCTTCCGTTCCAGTTCAATATTACAATGGCAACTTTGGGTGATTGGTTCAATGTGGGTTAAATATTTATTCAAAAATAAGGTAAGCAAAACAGTTGGCAATTGTCAGTAGGCATTTTGCAATGGATAGTCTTAAATTTGTGAATGTTCAGGCAAATATTAAACTGGAGAACATTGCTGGCTGTAGTGGCTATACTTATTGTAAGCGGTACAATCATTTATTCACAATACCTAGCTACGAAGATAGCAAGAGAAGAAAAGCAGAAAGTGGAGCAGTGGGTAGAAGCAGGGAAATTTATTCTTTCCTCTCCATC
>JANMOT010000045.1:0-36996 GCA_031369485.1 Sphingobacteriia bacterium | reverse complement strand
AAGTTGCGGGTTACGCTGGACTATGCCATAAAAATGTTCGGAAAGAGTAAACTTAGTGCGTTAAAAGTAGCTTAGA
The DNA here is from genome assembly GCA_031369485.1 of Sphingobacteriia bacterium. Taxonomy (GTDB): domain Bacteria; phylum Bacteroidota; class Bacteroidia; order Chitinophagales; family Chitinophagaceae; genus Sediminibacterium. The sequence continues at coordinate 36,920 of JANMOT010000045.1, read as the reverse complement.
AAATAAACTATCGATTCGTGAATGCCATTCGGCAAACCCAATAAATATAATTGTATGAATGAACTTTTAGAAAAATTAATGGCGGAAGCTAAACTAGACGCTAATCAAGCGCAGCAAGCCATCAATACCATAGCGGCATTTGTAAAAGAAAAATTTCCAATGTTGGGTGGTGCTGTAGATCAGATATTTGCGGTTGGGAGTAAAAGCGACGATTAAAATCTGTTTGTATTGTTATTATTAGGATGGTAAGGTAATAATAAAGGTACTACCAGTACCTGCTACGCTGGTAATAGACATGCTACCACCATGTCTATTTATTAAATCACTGCACAACATCAGCCCAAACCCACTTCCCTTTTCCATATTTGTACCAGCAGTGGTATAGTATTGTTTTGCATTTATTTTATCAATGGTTGCTTGTGACATGCCAATTCCTGAGTCGCTAACTTTTAAAACTGATATTCCATCCTCATGAATAGCAGATACACTAATAATACCATTGATTGGCGTAAATTTAATTGCATTACTGATTAGATTTCTCAATATGATTCGAGTCATTTCCTTGTCTGCTATTATTTGCAACTCTGGTTCCATGGCAATATTGAAACTTATTTTTTTCCGTTCCAAAAGCATATGATGTTCCGATTCAAGTCCTTTCACCAATTGGAAAATATGAACTTGGTTTTTCTCAATATTTTTTCCAGCCATTTGCCCCTTTAACCAAAATAATAAATTATCTAAAAGAGAAGTGGTGCCCATATATTGCGACTCCAACTGAATCAACAGTTGTTTGGACTGGTCTTCTGGAACGATTCCCTGATTCACTAGGTTCAATATCCCTTTGGTATTAACGAGTGGAGTTCTAAGATCGTGGGAAATAATAGAAAGTAGCTTATTCTTTGTTTTGATATCAGCTTCAAGTAGTTTATTTTGTTCAAATATCTCTTCATTTAAACTTTTAACATGCACAATCTGTTTTTCAATTTGTACATTTTTTGTACGCAATTCAATGGACATCATTCTTTGTCGTTGGTAATAAATGAATACTAGAACAGACAAAGTTCCCATTACAATAAAAGTAAATGTTGCAGCAGTAAGAATGGAAAGTTGTTCGTCAGAAGCTTTTTCTGCTCGAATCATTGCATTTTCACCATCAAGTCTAATAACTTGTTGTTTCTTAATTACTTCTATAAAATTAGCAGCATATTCATTTTCAGTTTTTCTACGCTTATTTAATTCTAGTATAGCACTGTCTTGCCAAATAATGGCCATTTTTGTATTATTTTGTAATCGATAATTGGCAATAATCTGGTTAATGCTGGTCTCAATTAAGCCATATGCATTGATTGATTTTGCAGCGAAATACGATTGTTTACTCAATGCAAGTGCGCTTGCAAAATTATCTCCTTTCAAATCTATCTCTGCAAGTTTTAGTAGGTTGCATGATTTCCCAAATTGATCATTCAATTGAATATCAATATCGAGTGACTGGTTGAGGAATGATTTTGAAATACTATATTCATGCTTTATAAATGCTGCCATTCCTAAATGATACAATGCTTTCTTCTCACCATATTGATATTTTATTTTTTTACTAATGCGGAAGGCGTCACGAAAAAATATTATAGCAGAATCTAAGCGTTCTTTTTTAAGATTAACAAGCCCTAATCCATTTTTAATATTAGCAAGTTCTTCCTCTTTATTTAACAATGTATAAATATCAAAGGACTTCCTAAATAAGGAAGCAGCTTCTGTTAGTTTTTCTTCTAATAGCAGTGCAGATGCAATTTGATAGTTGGTTTTAGCAATATTAAAAGTGTCTTTAATACGCCTGAAGATATCCAGAGCTAAATAATAATCGGTAATAGCTCGTTTGGTAAATCCCTGTTGCTGATAAATACCACCTTCATATAAATAGGAAACAGCAAGTCCTTTTTTGTAGTTGATTTGTGTGGCAGTATTCTGGGTAACAATTAAACTATTGAAAGATTCTGAAACGTTAAAACGTTTTTGTTGAAAAGCCAATTCATTTAATGAATCTACAAAGCGGGTAGTACGGAAATTTTTTTGTGCAACAATTGGGTTTATCAATATAATTGATACGCAACAAAAAAATAAGCGCACTACAGTATACTGAGGGATGAATTTCTGTAGAACATTCATATTGGATGTTAAGTTACAAAGTTTTAATCATTAAAAAGGAGCTCTTATAAAAGAGCTCCAATTATATGCAAGCAATCGAAAAAAGGAATAAATCAGACCTTAGAATTTCAGCTAAGTCTGAATTTTCAAAGTTCAATACCCAATAATAATGCATTTTGTGGAATCATCCATTATTATTTTTTAATTGGGCATGGTATTATTGCTTAATACTCAGAGTTTAAAAAAAGGCAGTATTTCATTGAAGATGGTTTCATTAATAAATATAATCTTTTTTAAGTCGCCCAGCTCCATAAAAAGACCATATTCTTTACGGTAGTTCACAATGGCATCTGCTATATCACTTCTAATTCCTACCGCCTTCATTGCTTTTGCAGAAGCTAGGTTAAGGTTTAATTTTTCTGATTTCACGGCTGTTTCAGTACCGCTAAATTTGAGGAAGGGGCGTAAAATATGAAATACCGAATCTTTGATGCCGTAAGTTTTTTGCACTTGATCAATATCAGTAAATCCTCCCAGTTTCTCCTTGAACTTAATGATTCTAGCGGCGAGTACGGGGCCAATACCCGGTAATTTTTCCCAATCCATTGCTGTTGCTGTATTGATATCAATGGGCGAGATGGTATTTTTGGATGGTTGAATGGTATGGGTATATTTACTGGCATTGGGCGAGTGAAGATTGGGTGCCTTCGTTTGCGGAATCCGAATATACGGAATCAGCACATCGGCAGTTGCCTTTTGCAGTCCCCATATTTTCCTGAGGTCTTCTGCCACTTTAAATCTTCCTCCCTTGCTTCTATAATTGAGTATGGTTTGAATGGTTTTTTCCCTTAATCCCAATGCTTGCCAATCTTTCTCGCCAATGGTATTGGGATCAAAATAAAAGTAATGGATATTGTGCATGGATGCAGTGATTCCTTCTACCATTGGCTTTGGATTTACCACTGCGGGTACTTGAAATAGTTTCAGTAACGCTGTATCTATATTTATTGGATCTGGTTTTGCACCATAATATTGGGGCAACCATAAAAATGCCATGATGATTGCTAGTAAGATAAAAATACCCATGCGTTCTTTACGCGTAAAGCGTAGGTATTCATTTAACCATTTTTTCATTTCCTTAAACTTTGTTAAGGAGTTACAAACTAAGAGTCAGTCCATCATAAGCCAGTTGAATATGCGAAGGAAGTTCGCGATTTACTTCGGCGTGTTTACCCATTTGGTGACTGATATGGGTAAAATAGACTTTAGGTACTTGGGTTGCCTCAGCAATTGCCATTGCCTCCTGCAAGGTAAAATGCGATAAGTGTTTTTCTTTTCTAAGTGCGTTAAGCACCAATATTGATGATCCTTTCACTTTCTCCAATTCAATATCTTCTATCTTATTTGCATCGGTGATATAGGTGAAATCACCCATTCTAAAGCCCAGTACTGGCATTTTATGGTGCAATACTTCAATGGGAATAATGGGTATATCTCCAATAGTAATTGGTGCTCGATCTATGATATTGAGTTGCAAATCTGGCACACCTGGATATTTGGTATCGGAAAATGCATAGTAATAATCTCTTTTAATTGCTTGTTCTGTGAATGAATTTGCATAAATCTGCATCGCTTTTTTTGAAAAGAAATTAAAGGCACGAATATCATCAAGCCCCGCCATATGATCTTTGTGTGGATGTGTAAATATCACAGCATCTAAATGTTTGGTGTTAGAACGAAGCATTTGGTAACGAAAATCAGGGGTGGTATCTATTACAATGGTTGTGCTGGGCGACTGTACCAGTACACTACTGCGCAGTCTTTTATCATTCGGATCATTTGAAGTACATACAGAACAGTCGCAGCCAATCATTGGAATACCAGTGCTGGTGCCAGTTCCAAGAAATTGTATTTTTATAGGGGGCGTATTCACCCAATAAAATTAAGTGAATTAGTGGGTAATAGAACAGGTATATACCGCAATTATTAAGCTTCGGTAACGGATTTTTTCACCACCGATTCGTAAAGTTTTTGTGATTCCAGTGTAAGTTTATCGTATTGTATTGCCAGTTGGGGTATGATTTCCATCAAGGTATTGATGCGTCCTTCTGTATTCAAAAATTTATTCAATACCACTACCCTTCTGGCTTCTAGCAAACACCAGCCACTCTGAAAAGTACCTCGTTCGTAGCGAACTACATATCCAGATTCTCCCAGAACATCTTCTAATTTGTCTACAGTTGATTGTGTGTATTTCATCTTCTTAAATTCTAAATGGAATTTATATATAGCACAAAAATAACTTTAGCAATCCAGTGATGGGGTGTGATTTATCCACAAAGTGATCAACCGTCTAAGTTCCACGGTCTACAGTCTATCCTACTACTTACTCTCCATCTTAATCAACGGCACAATCATTTCTTCGAGGCTGATACCACCATGCTGAAAACTATTGCGGTAATAGTTAACGTAATTATTGTAATTATTGGGATAACAAAGAAACCCGTCTTCCCGGGCAAAAATAAAAGAAGAGTTAATAGTAGGTACGGGTAGTCCCGCTTTTAACGGATCTTTAAATGCTAGCATATCTCGCTCTTCGTAATTTAGGTTACGCCCATGTTTATAGCGTAAATTGGCCGTTGTTTGTTTATCTCCAATTACTTTATGTGGAGTTTTAACCCGAACGCTTCCATGATCAGTAGCCAATATGATTCTGATTTTTTTGCCCGCAATTTTCTTTAATGCTTGGTGAAGTGGGCTGTGTTCAAACCAACTTTTGGTAAGACTTCTATAACTGGCTTCATCACTGGCCAATTCTTTTAGTACTTCCATTTCGGTACGGGCGTGACTAAGCATGTCCACAAAATTATACACAATAATATTCAGGTCGTTACCCAACAAGTTGTGAATATTATTCATCAAGTATTGACCATCTTGGTGATTCACTATTTTATGGTAACTATGTTTCACAGGCTCTTTTTTCAACCGTTTAAGCTGTGCTATTAAAAAATCTTCTTCAAATAAATTCTTACCACCTTCTTCTTCATCATTCTTCCATTGTTGAGGGAATTTTTTTTCAATTTCTGCGGGCATCATGCCAGCAAATATGGCGTTGCGACAATATTGTGTGGCGGTCGGAAGAATGGAATAAAAAGCGTCTTCTTCTAGTATTCTAAAGCTTTCTGAAAAAATAGGTTGAATGGCTTTCCATTGGTCGTAGCGCAGATTGTCAATCAAAATAAAAAACAAAGGAATATCTTTTTCCAAGTGAGGCAATACTTTAAACTGCATCAACTGGTGACTCATAATGGGCGCATCAGCACTTGCTGATCTCACCCATTCTTCATAGTTTCTGCTAATAAATTTTCCAAAAGCGGCATTGGCTTCTTTTTTCTGATTGCTTAAAATTTCGCGCATTTCGGGACTATCACTTTTTTCCATCTCCAGTTCCCAGTAGACCAATTTTTTATACAGCTCAACCCACTCTCGATGATCGGGATTTCCAGACAATGCCATGAACAATTCACTGAATTGCTGTTGATAAGAAGTGGTGGTTTTTTCAGCAACGAGACGTTTATTATCAATGATTTTTTTCAAGCTCAACAAAACTTGGTTGGGGTTCACGGGCTTAATTAAGTAATCGGCTATCTGGCTACCGATGGCTTCATCCATCAGGTTCTCTGTTTCATTTTTGGTAATTAAAACAATGGGTAATTGTTGTTGCAAAGCTTTCATCCGTGTAAGCGTTTCTAAGCCAGTGATGCCAGGCATAGTTTCATCCATCAACACCACATCAATTTGATTATTTTGAATGAATTCAATGGCATCAAATCCGTTCGTAAGGGTGTGAACCCGATAACCCTTACCTTCCAGAAAAATCTTCTGCGATTGTAGGCTTTCAATTTCATCATCCACCCAAAGTATAGTTGCAATAGACATAATAGCGAATTAATTGTGTATGGAAAACGGCGATGCCCTTGTAAACCTATCTAAAATTAATTGAAATAAAAATTTATTTGAAATAGCGGAAATTACTAATCATACCAAATATATAACCTGCTGTATGGATGCAATAATAATACCACAAGTTTAACGGGAGACATTTTATTTCAAGAGGTCTGATTTTTTGGAGGGTTGATTCTAATATCCTAAATTTATATGCTGGATGTAATTTTGAAACAATAACAAGAGAAGTAAAATAAATGCCATATAATTATGTCCTAGTATCTAGAAAGATGCTGGGGCATTTTACCCATTCAGCTGTTGCTTATTATAATGGTACAGTAATGATTTAAAATATAAACATTGTATGTATATTTGATTGTGGGGAAGATTTTTCACAAACGCTAGTTTACAGTAAGTTTAAGAACCTACACCACCTATTACAAATGTGAATACTGGGTTTTCAAAAAAACAGTTTGATTTTAAAAAGCTTCTAAAAAAATAAAATGGAAAATATCTTCTTAAGCTCTACGCAAATCATTTTAGGACTATCTGTAGTTTATGTTTGGATTTTTAGGTATGATAATGTAGTCACGGAATTTAAGCAATTTGGCATAAACGATTTAACCCGAAACTTTGTAGGAGCATCTAAAATTGCAATGGCTACTTTGCTTATTGCTGGTATTTGGCATTCATCTTTGATCCTAATTCCAGCTCTACTTATGGGTATATTTATGATAGCTGCTCAATATTTCCATTTCAAGATAAAAAATCCATTTATTAAACATCTACCCTCTCTAATTCTTTTAATACTGTCTGCAATTATTGCATTAGGTTCAATTCAATAATTTAAAATGACGCTAAACACAATTTGTGTACTAATATCCAGTTTGTCGTTTTATGCTTATGTAGTTTCCTATTTCATATCAGCGCATATGAAAGAAGAATTCAAACGATTTAATTTAGAAAAGCTAGGCCTGCTCACAATAATCTTAGAATTTTTTGGGGCTACTGGGTTGTTAATAGGACTAGAATTCAACCTGATTTTAACAATATCTTCTTTGGGACTTAGCCTACTAATGTTGTGTGGTTTGATAGTAAGAATAAAATTAAAAGATAGTATTTGGATTTCTTTACCTGCTGGATTTTTTATGATTTTGAATCTATATATTTTTTTAGCTTCGAATAAAATAATTTTCAATCAACTGTAACAGATCTTAATACATAGAAATAAAGAACAAACCAGCCTAGATCATTCATTATGCAATTACTTTTTATTTCATGAATTTGTATAATTTGGCTTGATTCTGCTTCATTTATACCATACTCCCTTGTAATAAATAGCCAGTTTTTCCAAATTACCTATTTTACAAACAGGGCATAAAGCAATACCCTGCCATCTATTCCCCTACCTTTGCAAACAGCAAAATAGGCTGATTTACTAATTCATCAACAGCATGTTGGCTACCAAAAGAAAAATTATCAATGATCCGGTTTATGGTTTTATTACCATTCAACATCCATTAATTTTCTCCATCATTGAACATCCATACTATCAACGCCTTCGCCGCATTCAGCAAATGGCTATGGCTCAATTGGTTTATCCTGGTGCCGTTCATACCCGATTGCACCATTCACTTGGGGCTTATCATTTAATGGGCAATGCGGTGAACGAACTCAGGAACAAAGGTTTTGATATCAGCGAAGCAGAAGATATTGCCGTTAAAGCCGCCATCTTACTTCACGATATCGGTCACGGCCCTTTCTCGCATGCTTTAGAACAGGTATTGATTCCCAATATAGGGCATGAACAATTATCGCTTCAGATTATGAAGGTGATGAATAAAAATTTCAATGGGGCACTTGATTTATGCATCCAAATTTTTACCAATCAATACCATAAGCCTTTTTTACACCAACTCATCAGCGGTCAACTTGATGTGGATAGAATGGACTACCTAAGCAGGGATAGTTTTTTTTCTGGCGTAAGCGAAGGCGTAATTGGATACGACCGGATTCTGAAAATGCTTACCATTAGAGAGGGTCAATTAATGGTAGAAGAAAAAGGCATCTATAGTGTAGAAAAATTTTTAGTCGCCAGGCGGCAAATGTACTGGCAAGTGTATCTGCACAAGACTGTACTATCAGCCGAAAAAATGCTGGTGAAAATAATGGAGCGAGTAAGATTCATTTATCCATCTCATCGGGAGACCTTAATAACAGGCTCTCAGATAGATTATTTTTTGGGATCGTATAATGGAATAATGGATGATACTAATTTGGCTAAATTTTGTCTTCTTGATGATGTTGATGTAATCAGCGCCATTAAAAAGTGGAGCTTTCACAGCGATAAAATTTTGGCTTTACTTTGCAATCGTTTTCTTAATCGCTCGTTGTACAAATCGAGGATTCAAGCTGAACCTTTTGACCCTACTTTTATTGAGGCCAAAGAACAGGAAGTGATGGATGCGTTCGGTATTGATAAAGCAGATGTTTCCTACCTCTGCTTTACAGGCATTGCCACCAACACTACCTATCAAAGTAAAGAAGAAAAAATAAATATCCTATATAAAGATGGTACAGTAAAAGATATAACCGAAGTGGACAATACCATGATTCAGCAAAATCTTTCATCAACCATAAAAAAATTCTACATTTGTCAGTTAACCTAAATAGCTAATATGCAATTTACTGCCCCACAGATTGCCCTGATGCTTCAGGGAAAAATAGAAGGAGATGCTGCTGCCGCTGTACAATCATTTGGTAAAATAGAGGAAGCCATTGCAGGCCAGTTGTCTTTTCTTGCAAATCCTAAATACGAAGAATATTTATATACTACCAGCGCATCTATTGTTATTATACATGAATCGTTGCAGTTGAGAGCTCCAGTTACCACCACACTTATTAGGGTAAAGGATCCTTATGCCGCTTTTGCGATGTTGATGACCAAATACCAAGAACTATCTACTACCCAAGTTTCAGGTATTGAACAACCCTGTTTTATTGCACCTACTGCTGTTATTGGTGTAAATGTTTATATAGGTGCATTTGCCTATATAGGTGTTGGGGCAGTAATTGGTGATGGTAGCAAAATATATCCAGGTGCAATCATCGGCAATCAAGTGAAAATTGGCAGCAATACTACCATCCACGCAGGTGTTAAGATTTATGCTGATTGCATTATTGGCAACCAAGTAATTATTCATGCAGGCGCGGTTTTGGGAAGTGATGGATTTGGATTTGCTCCTCTAGCCGATGGCTCTTATAATAAAGTTCCCCAATTGGGTAATGTGGTGGTGAACGATTGGGTAGAAATTGGCGCTAATACCACCATCGACCGGGCTACTATGGGCTCTACCATCATTCAAAAAGGGGTGAAGCTCGATAATCTGGTTCAGATTGCACACAATGTAAATATTGGTATCAATACGGTTATTGCCGCCCAAACAGGCGTTAGCGGTAGTTCTAAAATAGGCAAGAATGTACAGATTGGGGGTCAAGCTGGTGTAGCGGGACATATTTCCATTGCAGACGGTTCAAAAATCAATGGAAAAAGTGGTGTTACAAAGACCATCAAAGAACCCAATAAATCTTTTAATGGAAATCCGGCTTTTGATTTTTCAGCTTCTATGCGCGTACACGCCATGAGCAGAAACTTACCCGATCTGGAAAAAAGAGTTAAAGAACTGGAAAAAATGGTGCAACAACTCCTTTCTGAGCGGGTTAATAGCTAAAATTAACCATAAACCAAGGCTAAGGCTTATTTTCGCACAATTATTTAATATACAGGTGTATTCAACAACCCCCATCAGCTTGAATACATGTTAAAACAGCGCGGAATATGGATACGAATTTTAACCCCGACAAACAACACACCCTTCAACAGCAAATTAATATCAGTGGTACCGGTTTGCATACTGGCGTTTTGGTTGATATGGTTTTAAAGCCCGCCAATCCCGGTTTCGGTATGCAGTTTCAAAGAACCGATCTGCCCAACCAACCTATTATAAAAGCTGATTGTGATCTGGTAACCGATACCAGTCGCGGTACAACCTTACAAATTGGAGACGCCAAAGTAAGCACAGTGGAACACGTACTGGCAGCATTGGTTGGCATGGGTGTTGACAATGTTTTGATTGAAGTAAATGGACCAGAAATCCCCATCATGGATGGCAGTTCTACGCCGTTTATTATATTGATTGAAGAAGCAGGTGTATTAGAACAAGACGCTACTAAAGTTTGGTACAGCTTGGATGAAAATATTTACCATTACGACGATGAAAAAAGAGTAGAAATGGTGGCTTTGCCTGCGTTGGACTACCAAATTACTACCTTAATTGATTTCAATAGTCCCGTTTTAGGTACCCAACATGCTGGTTTAAAAACCATTAAAGACTTTAAGACTGAAATAGCCCCTTGTCGTACTTTTTGTTTTTTGCATGAATTGGAAATGTTGTTAGACAACGACTTGATTAAAGGTGGTGATATCAACAACGCAATTGTAGTAGTTGACAAGCCCGTTACCGATAAGGAAATGACTCGATTGGCCAAAGTTTTCAAACGCGATAAAATTGAAGTAAAAAGCGAAGGCTATCTCAATAATTTAGAACTCCGGTTTCCAAATGAACCTGCTCGGCACAAATTATTAGATGTAATAGGCGACTTAGCATTGATTGGCTATCCCATTAAAGCACGTATTATTGCCAATAGGCCCGGTCATAGCTCCAATGTAGCATTTGCAAAAAAAATAAAGCAGTATATCAAAAAAAACAAACACGTTAAAGGGGTGCCATTGTATGATCCAACCATACCGCCCATTTTTACGCTAGAGCAGATTGAGAAAACACTCCCACATCGGCATCCCTTTTTATTGGTCGACAAAATTATTGAACTTACTGACAGTTATATTATTGGCATTAAAAATGTTACCTTCAATGAGTGGTTCTTTCCAGGGCATTTTCCTGGAAACCCTGTTATGCCTGGTGTTTTACAGATAGAAGCCTTGGCACAGACCGGCGGTATTCTCTGTATTAACTCTATGCCTGAAGGGAAATATGATACTTATTTTTTAAAAATTGACAATTGCAAATTCAAACAAATGGTAAGGCCCGGTGATACGCTATTATTAAAAATGGAAATAACGGGTCCCATTAGAAGGGGTATTTGCGAAATGCATGGAACGGTTTATGTAGGCGGCAAAGTAGCCACAGAAGCCGATCTTGTTGCACAGGTAGTAAGAAGGTCAGACAACTAATTCACTTTAACCAATATCACTATCAAGTACAAATCGGAATTATGACGCACCCATATACTTATATCGATCCCAATGCACGTGTTGCACCCAATGTTAAGATCGATCCATTTACGGTAATTCACGGTGATGTACAAGTGGGTGATGGCACTTGGATCGGTAGTAATGTTACCATTATGGATGGAACCAGAATTGGTAAAAACTGCCGCATTTTTCCCGGAGCCGTGCTGGGTGCTATTCCACAGGATCTAAAATTTGTGGGTGAAAAAACAACGGTTGAAATTGGAGACCATACCACCATTCGCGAATTTGTTACCATTAACAGGGGAACAGAAGACCGGGGTAAAACCGTAATTGGTAACCATTGTCTCATTATGGCATACAGTCATATTGCGCACGACTGTATCATTGGCAATCACGTAATTATGAGCAATAGCGTACAAGTTGCTGGTCACGTTACCATTGGCGATTGGGCGGTTGTAGGCGGTGTTAGTGCGGTGCACCAGTTTGTAAGTATTGGTCAGCATACATTTGTGGCCGGTGGTAGTCTCGTTAGTAAAGACGTTCCTCCTTATATAAAAGCAGTTCGCAACCCACTCAGTTATGGTGGTGTAAATAGTGTGGGGCTAAAAAGAAGGGGCTTCCCTTTGCAACAAATTAATCATATTCTTGATGTTTATAGAACCATTTACAGTAAAGGACTAAACACTACACAAGCATTGGAATATATTGAAGAAGAATTGCCTGCAACCGATGAGCGCGATGAAATTGTGACTTTTATAAGAGAAAGCGGAAGGGGTATTATAAAGCGATTTACCAAGGGTGCTAACGATGATGAATAAATACTGTATTGAGTTGACTGATGCAGGTAAAAGATTCAACAGAGAATGGATATTTAGAAACCTGTCCCAACACTTTGAATCGGGTAATGCATATGCTATAACTGGCAGTAATGGATCTGGCAAAAGCACTCTGCTGCAATGCATTTGTACCAGTATGAATTTAAATACAGGAAACATACAATTCACCGCTATACACAACAATATTAAAGTCATTATTGCCCCAGAGAATACTTACAAATACCTTGCTATTTGCACCCCATATTTAGAGCTGGTAGAAGAGATGACTGCCTTAGAATATTTGCAATTTCACCATCGGTTTAAACCTTTTATGGCATCTCTTTCTTTGGAAGATATATTGGCAATAGTGGGACTAACAAAATCTGTTCACCAACAAATTCGTTATTTCAGCAGCGGAATGAAACAGCGATTAAAACTGGCACAGGCTTTTTTTTCTGATACCCCCATCTTATTGCTCGATGAGCCTTGTACCAACCTAGATCAACAAGGTTATACATTGTATCAATCACTGATAAGTGAGTATTGCAAAGAAAAACTGGTAATCATCTGTAGCAATGAAGAAACAGAAATTGCTTGCTGTAAGGAACGTATTCATATAGCCGATTATAAATAAACGATTGCTATCTTCTACTGGCTATTAATAAATTCAGATCTGTATATTTTAAATCGAATTTCTGACTGATATAAATATCGGTGAGCGATCCTTTAAAGAGATAAACCCCTCCCCTCAAATTAAATTTATGCCAAACCATTTCTTCCAATCCACCTTCATCACTGATCTCTAGAAATAAAGGCATAAGTACATTGCTAATGGCTTGACTGGCAGTTCTTGCAAAACCACTGGGTATATTGGGAACACAATAGTGAATCACTTCATGCTTTAAAAAAGTAGGCTCTTCATAGCTCGTAAGTTCACTGGTTTCAAAGCAACCACCTCTATCAATGGCAACATCAATAATAATACTTCCAGGGCGCATGGCTGCTACCATTTCTTCTGTAACTACTAATGGTGCCCTTCCATATTCATTACTCAACGCACCTACTGCTACTTCACAAGTTTTTAATTGCTTGGCCAGAATACGAGGCTCTAAAACACTGGTCCATACACGTTGGCCTAAATTATTTTGAAGTTGTTTTAAACGATATACATTATTGTCGAACACCTTCACCGATGCACCCAATGCCAGTGCATTACGGGTTGCACATTCACCTACAATACCTGCTCCAATAATTACCACTTTGGTTGGAGGAATGCCACTGATACCTCCCAACAAAACACCTTTTCCAGCATTGAAACTACTGAGGTACTGACCCGCAATCAACATCACAGCGCTACCCGCAATTTCACTCATGCTTCGCACAATGGGATAAGTGCCACTATCGTCTTTAAAATTTTCAAAACTCAATGCAGTAACACGTTTTTCCATCATTTTCTCAATGCATTCTTTCTTTAATGCTGCGTGATGAATGGGAGAAATAATGGTCTGGTTCAGTTGCAATAAAGGCATGTCTTCTTCCACTGGTGGCGCACTTTTTACCAGTATGGGACATTTAAATATTTCTGACCTATCGTACACAATTTGAGCTCCTGCTTCTGCGTATTCTTTATCGGTATAGTGACTCCCCTCCCCTGCATTGTGTTCAACCGTAACTTGGTTTCCATTCGCCACCAATACACCCACTGCATCTGGTGTAAGTGCAATTCTATTTTCCTGAAAAGCAATTTCTTTGGGTATACCAATTAATAGTTTAGCACCCGGTGTTTTCACATCCAATGTTTCTTCCATTGCTTCATACAAAAGAGAGGGACTGATACTGGGTCTGCTGCTGGCCATAGGGGCGAAGGGTTTAAAGTGGGGTGAAGTTAAGAATTTGGGAGGATAAATATACGACGGGTAAATTCATCCAATGCCTCCAACTCAATATAAAGGGTATCTTCGGGTAATAATCCAATCGCCATTTCTGGCCATTCAATAAAACAGTATGAACCGGACTGCAATAAATCTTCTATTCCTGCAGCAATGGCTTCCGACTCATCCTTCAGTCTATACCAATCCATATGATACAATCTACCCACTTCCTTACTGCTGTACTCATTTACAATGGCAAAGCTGGGACTACTAGTGGCCGCCTCCACCCCCAAATAAGTGCATAAAGCACTTATAAAAGTTGTTTTGCCAGATCCCATAGGTGCATGAAAAGCCCATACTCGCTGCTTTTTACCACTTTTCCACAAGGCTGCAGCTACTTCACCAATCTGCTCTAACTTAAAAATTGCATCCATGCTACAAAGATAATTGCAAGCTGGCGAATATTATTGCAAACTGACCCGCTGTTGCAACATTGCTTTTGTAAATTTGTACCAACAGCCATCAAATGCTGGTTACTATGGAGAAAGTGAATTGGAAGGTTTCGGGCATGAGTTGTACCAACTGTGCACTCAGCATTGACAAATATTTGAAAGAAAAAGGCATGGCCGATATTCGGGTAAATTTTATAGGAGGCGACCTTAGTTTTGATTTACCCGATGGAGTTAACAAAAATACTATTCAGCAAGGAATTAATGCAATGGGTTATGAAATAAAAAATGAAGACGGATCTTCAAAACCCAGCAAAAGAATTTTTAAAACTCACTTACAGCGATTTATATTCTGTGCTATTTTTACGTTACCTCTGATGGTACATATGATTCCCGGCGTTCATATTCATTGGCTAATGAATGCTTACGTACAACTTTTTCTTACCATTCCAGTATTGCTGCTTGGCATGGATTTTTTTGGAAGAAGTGGATTAAAAAGTCTACTCAAAGGCGTCCCCAATATGAATGTTTTGGTAGCCCTAGGATCTTTGTCCGCATTCGTTTATAGCCTCTATGGTATATTCACCAATCAGGCGGCGGACTATCTTTTTTTTGAAACCACTGCCACCATTATTACCCTAGTTTTTTTAGGCAATTGGATGGAAGACAAGTCCGTTCAACAAACTCAAATTGCATTAAATAAATTGGTTCGCTCGCAGAAAACCATGGCCAATATGATTGCCTATGATGCCGAAAAAATAGAGCATATTTTTCCAGTTGAAAGTACCCATTTAAAAGTAGGTGATCTGATATTGATTAAAAGCGGTGAAGCCGTTCCTATGGATTGTAAAATATTATCTGGAGATATATCGGTAGATGAATCCATCATCACTGGTGAATCTATTCCTGTTGAGAAAAAAATGAACGACAAGCTGATTGGCGGATCTTTACTGGTAAACGGTTCTGCAAAAGCCTATATAACCGCTATTGGAGAAGATGCGGTGCTGGGCAGTATTCTTAAGTTGGTAAAAAATGCACAAACAGCAAAACCTCCAGTACAGCAAATGGCTGATAAAATTAGCGCCGTATTCGTACCCCTTGTGATCGGCATTTCTTTACTCACTTTCTTACTTAATTTTAGCGTGGGCAACTACGGTTTTACAGAGAGCCTCATGCGGAGTATTGCGGTGCTGGTAATTGCATGCCCCTGTGCAATGGGGCTTGCCACACCTGCCGCTATTGCAGTGGGATTGGGACGTGCAGCAAAAAATGGGATTTTATTTAAAAGTACAGAAACACTCGAAATTTTTAAGGATATTCAGCAAGTCGTTTTTGATAAAACGGGAACCCTTACTACCGGCAATTTCGCTATTGCTGGTATGGTGTTGACCGAAGCGGGACAAGCAGTGGGAGAAACCGAAATCAAAAGAATTACTTATTCACTCGAAAAATATTCCAATCATCCACTCGCAAAAGCCATTACCAAAAACTGGAAGACCAATGATGATATCAGATGGAATAAGATAGCAGAGCACAAAGGTTTGGGTATGATTGCTACTGATAAAGAAGGCAATGAATTTGCAGCAGGTTCTTATGGAATAGCGGCAGCATTTACGAGCGATGATACGCATAATATCTACTTGAAAAAAAACAATATATTACTGGGCTGGATAGATTTAATGGATGAGGTAAGACCCGAAGCTGCTGCATTGGTGAATCAGTTAAAAAGCAAAGGCATTAAAACCATTTTACTAAGTGGAGATAGGGAAGCAAAATGCCATGCAGTGGCTCTGGCTATTGGTATTGATACGGTTATTGCAGAACAAAGTCCTGAACAGAAACTGCAACAAATAAGCGCACTTTCTGCCATTACACCAACTGCAATGGTGGGTGATGGAATTAATGATGCACCTGCGTTAGCACAGGCAACAGTTGGGGTTTCATTGAGCGACGCCTCACAGATTGCAGTGCAAACTGCTGCTGTAATATTAATGAACAATGGATTAAAAAATTTACCCCTTGCATTGGGTTTGGGCAAACACACTTATCTCACCATTCAACAGAATTTATTTTGGGCATTGATTTATAATGTAATCGCCATTCCCATTGCTGCATTCGGATTTTTAAGTCCCCCCATTGGCGCATTGGTAATGGGTTTGAGTGATGTGGTATTGGCCATTAATTCTGTGCGACTGAATTTTAAAAAAGTATTTTAGCATTTGCAACAACCCATTCAAATATTAGAACAATACTGGAAACACAAAGCATTTCGCCCTTTACAGGAAAATATTATTCAATCTGTTTTAGGCGGAAATGATACGTTGGCATTATTGCCTACGGGTGGCGGTAAATCTATTTGCTTTCAGGTGCCCGCCATGATGATGGAAGGAATCTGCTTGGTTGTTAGTCCCCTCATTGCCCTCATGCGCGACCAAGTAGAACACTTGAAACAAAAGGGAATTCCTGCCGTAGCATTGCACAGTGGCCTTCATTGGTTGGAAGTAAAAAAAATATTGTTGGATGCTGCAGATGGCGAATATAAATTTCTATACTGCTCACCGGAAAGATTGGAGAGCAAACTTTTTATAGATTATCTACCCTTGCTTCAAATTTGTTTATTGGTAATAGATGAAGCACATTGTATATCGCAGTGGGGATACGATTTTAGACCCCCATATTTACGTATTGCTGCAACGCGAAATCAGTTGAAAAATATTACCATGATTGCGCTTACTGCTTCTGCAACGCCCCTTGTTCAGGAAGATATCATCAGCAAGCTAGAACTGAAGCAGACCGCTATTTTCAGGCAATCATTTGAAAGACCCAATATTTCATACAGCAATTTTTTAGTGGATAGTAAAATTCATAAAATATTAAAGATACTTACCCATATAAGTGGTAGCAGTATTGTGTATTGCAATACCAGAAAACTAACAAAAAAAATAGCAGAAGCTTTACTTTTACAAGGCATATCGGCAGATTATTATCATGCAGGATTAGAGCAAGAACTGAGAGCATCTAAACAAAATGCATGGATACAAAATAAAACAAGGGTGATGGTTTGTACCAATGCATTTGGTATGGGGATTGACAAACCTGATGTAAGAACCGTAATTCACCATGATATACCAGATTGCATAGAGAATTATTACCAAGAAGCTGGCAGAGCTGGCAGGGATGAAAAAAAATCCTTTGCAGTATTATTGTATGAGCAGAAAGATTTGGTTGAATTAACCCATCAAACCGATAAAAAATTTCCACCCATACCAGTGATCAAACAAGTGTACCAATCCATTGCCGATTATTTACAGATTCCAGTAGGTAGTGGTCAAGGTAATTACTATGATTTAGACTTTCCAATATTTATTCAGCATTTTAATTTAGACCCACTATTGGTAATAAATGTATTAAAAGTATTGGAGCAGGAAGGCCATGTACAATTTAATGAACAAATTTTTTTACCTACGCAAATTGGTTTTATTACGAATAGAGAAGGCATACAAATATTTGAGGCTGCTTTTCCAGAGATGGAGCCACTGATAAAAGCATTGTTAAGAACTTACGAGGGAATTTTTGACAATCGTGTTTCGGTGTACGAACAGACTTTAGCAAAAATTTGCAGGTTAAACACTGAAATGATTACCGAGCAATTAAAAAAAATGTACTTGCATGGTATTATTGAATATATGCCTAAGAAAGAAACACCGCAGTTGTACTTTTTGTTGAATAGAGCACCAGCAGCACACTTAGCCATAGCGCAAGATGCTTATTTACAAAGAAAAAAAAGGCATGCAGAGCGGATACAGCAGATGGTTACTTATGCGGTTGAATCAGATGAATGTAGAAGTAGATTAATTTCCAAATATTTTGGAGACAGTAGTGTAAAAAATTGTGGCGTATGCGACAATTGCCTTCAAGCAAAAAGAAAAGTAATAACAGAGCAGGAATTTACAGCCATCACAAATTCACTGGAGCAACAAGAAAAAAAAGACATAGACCTAGAGCAGTTTATGCACTTGAATGCATGCTATTCAAAAGAAAAAATATGGACGGTACTCAACTGCTTACAGTCGGAACAAAAAATAAATATTACTGAATCTAAAAAAATAAATTGGTGTTTATAAAGGCGTTAACGCGTTCTTTTCCCCGAAGCCCTTCCACCCAAGCCAAGCGCGCCCAGTAAACTACGGGTAATAATACTGGCAGCAGTTCTACCCACTTGTTTCACCAAGGGATTGTCGAAAAAACCGGGTTCTTTTTTAGCAACTTTATCGGCTTTTTCTTCAGCAACTGCTTCTGCTTGTTTCATTGATTTTTCTTGAGCAGCTTCCAATTTAGCAGTGAGTATTTCATACGCACTTTCTGTATCAATAATCTGGTTGTATTTGGCAACCATTTTACTTTTAGCGGTAAGGGCATCAATTTCATCATCATTTAAAATATCCATTCTGCTTTGTGGTGGATTCAGCATGGTATGAATAAGTGGGGTGGGAATACCTTTTTCATTCAGTAATGTAACCAATGCTTCCCCAATACCAAGCTGGGTAAGCAATTCATCGGTTTGATAAAATTCTGAAATGGGGAAATTTTCGGCAGCCTGTTTAATGGTTTTCCTATCAGCCGCAGTAAAAGCACGCAGCGCGTGTTGAATTTTAAGGCCGAGTTGACTCAATATGGAAGCCGGAATATCTTGTGGATTTTGTGTACAGAAGAAAATGCCGACTCCTTTAGAGCGAATCAATTTAATTACTGTTTCAAGTTGTTGTAGTAAGGCATCGGATGCTTCTTGAAAAATAAGGTGGGCTTCATCAATAAATAAAATCAGCTTGGGTTTATCGAGGTCGCCTTCTTCGGGGCATGTAGCATAAAGTTCAGCTAGCAGTTGCAGCATAAATGTAGAAAACAGTTTGGGTTTATCTTGCATATCGGTAACACGCAAAATATTTATGATACCACGGCCATCATCGCTGATGCGCATGAGATCGTCAATTTCAAAACTTTTTTCGCCAAAGAAAGTGTCTGCACCTTGTTGTTGCAGTTCAATTACTTTGCGTAAAATGGTACCCGTAGAAGTGGTAGAAATTTTACCATAATCTTTCTCCATCTCTACTTTGCCTTCTGCACCAATGAATTGGAGAATCTTAATAAAGTCTTTAAGATCTAGCAAGGGCATTGCTTTATCGTCGCAGTATTTAAAAATCATGGCAACCAAGCCACCTTGCGTATCGTTGAGGCCTAAAATTTTACTAAGCAATACAGGACCAAATTCACTAACGGTGGCACGGAGTTTAACACCTTTCCCAGCATTGAGGGTCATTAGTTCAACAGGGTAAGCATCGGGCTTCCAGTTGATGCCAATTTTGGCAACGCGTTCATTTATTTTATCGTTGGGAGTGCCAGCAGCGGCAATACCGCTGAGATCACCCTTAATATCCATCAGCAATACAGGAACGCTGTTATTGCTAAGGCATTCACTCATCATTTGTAGGGTTTTTGTTTTACCGGTACCAGTAGCACCAGCAATTAAACCGTGACGATTCATGGTTTTAAGCGGAATAAAAATATCGGCACCACTCACCACATCGCCATTGAATATACCAGTCCCAATTTTAACATGTTCGCCTTTAAAGCTGTAACCATTGCTAACGGCCTGTAAAAATTGTTCTGTATTCATCATAAATGGTATTTGATGCAAAATAGTAAAAGCAAGGAAATTAGAGCAACTATTTTACAGCTGATGAAGTCCACAAATTCCCTTTATCTATATTTAACAAAAAATTGCACCCGCTTCTACCTAATTTAGTCGTAAATTATACTTATTTCACTGAAAACACAGTATTATGGACGAAAAGAAACAGTACAAGATTTTGCTTTGTGAAGATGATACCAACCTTGGTATGGTTTTAAAAAATTATTTGGAATTAAATGAATACGATGTTATTCTAGAGAGAGATGGCCGCCTCGGTCTTGCTGCTTTTCAAAGAGAAAAGTTTGATATCTGCTTGCTTGATGTGATGATGCCCAATATGGATGGCTTTACACTGGCAGAAGAAATTCGCGATATTGATCCAGATATTCCATTATTTTTCCTGAGCGCTAAAACCATGAAAGATGATATTATTCAGGGTTATAAATTGGGTGCCGACGATTATATCACTAAACCTTTTGACAGTGAAGTATTATTGCTTAAAATAAAAGTAATACTCAAACGAAATGAAGAAGAAAATAGAATCAATGATAATATTGAGTTCGACTTAGGCAGCTATCATTTCAACCCTAAATTAAGGGAATTAAAGAAAGGTGATAATATGCAAACGCTCTCTCCAAAAGAAAATGAGTTGTTGAAAATGTTGGCCGAACACAAAAACGATTTATTACCCCGCGAACGCGCACTTAAAAAAATCTGGGGCAGTGATACTTATTTCAACGGTCGCAGCATGGATGTTTATATTGCCAAACTTCGTAAGTACCTTAAAGAAGATACCAATATTGAAATAGTAAATATTCACGGCAACGGATTTAGATTGGTAGCATCTTAACTACCAAACAAGTCCCCCGCTTCACCACGTTTCATTACAATCCCGAGATGATTATAAGCTTTCAAAGTAGCTTCTCTTCCTCTCGGGGTTCTTTGTAAAAATCCCTCCTGAATCAAAAATGGCTCATACACTTCCTCAATAGTACCAGGCTCCTCACCCACCGCTGTTGCAATGGTAGTAATACCTACAGGACCTCCTTTGAATTTTCCGATGATGGCCGATAAAATACGATTGTCCATTTCATCTAATCCATAAGCATCTACATTCAATGCCTTTAATGCGTGTTCGGTAATACCTATATCAATTTTACCATCATTCAGCACCTGTGCAAAATCCCTTACCCTTCTCAACAATCCATTGGCAATACGTGGTGTGCCGCGGCTCCTGCCTGCTATCTCTTTTGCTGCGTCTTTGGTAATAGAAGTACCCATAATGCCTGCACTTCTTTCTATGATTTTCTGTAATACAGTTGCGGTGTAATATTCAAGTCGCGACTTAATACCAAACCTCGATAACAATGGTGCTGTTAACAATCCGCTTCTTGTTGTTGCCCCTACCAACGTAAATGGATTTAGATTGATTTGAATACTGCGGGCATTGGGGCCAGTATCAATCATAATATCAATCTTAAAATCTTCCATAGCCGCATACAAATACTCTTCTACCACCGTACTCAACCTATGAATCTCATCTATAAATAACACATCATTGGGCTGAAGATTGGTGAGTAATCCGGCTAAATCTCCTGGCTTCTCTATTACAGGGCCCGAAGTTTCTTTTATACTTACGCCCAATTCATTGGCCACAATACGGCTTAAGGTTGTTTTTCCCAACCCGGGCGGACCATGAAATAAAATATGATCCAAAGCCTCACCCCTTAGTTTGGCGGCTTTTATAAAAATTACCAGATTCTCCACCAACTGCGGCTGCCCAGAAAAATCATCTATTTCTTTGGGACGGATGGTATTCTCAAACTCCTTTTCAACGGGATTGAGTCCATTCATTTCACTATTTAGGCTATCATTTGGCATAACTCTTCGAAAATACAAAAAAAGCAGTCCCTATCTTTGGTAAAATTTTAAATATGGCTCAAAGAAAAGCTTTGCTGTTGGGTGCAACGGGACTTACAGGTGGTTTTTTATTGGATGAATTATTGAATAGCGAGGTTTACAGTCAAGTCACTATTTACGTTCGCAGTTCCACCGGCAAAATACACCCTAAGCTGGTAGAGCAATTGGTAGATTTTAATACCCTGCAAACCTGGGTAGAAGCAGATGATATTTTTTGCTGCCTAGGTGCTACCATTAAAACGGTTAAAACCAAAGAAGCTTTTGCAAAAGTAGATTTACTGGCTCCCCTTCATATTGCCAAACTTCAACTGGCAGCGGGAAGTAAACGTTTTTTAGTAATGAGTGCGGCGGGTGCAGACGCTAAGTCTAGTGTTTTTTATAATAAAATAAAAGGGAAGTTAGAACAAGGATTAAAGCAGCTCAACTACCCTTCACTCTATATTTTTCAGCCATCTTTTATTTTAGGTGAAAGAAAACAAAGAAGAAGGATGGAAGAATTTGGCATTTCAATTGCCAAATTTGTGAGTCCCATTCTAAGAGGTAAATTTAAAAAATACCTGCCAGTCACGGCAAACGCTATTGCAAAATCTATGTTGCATTTTGCCAAGAATGCCAATATTGGCGCGCATACCATACCATCAGATATTATTAAAAACTGGGAATAATCAACTATTTTTATACTTGAAATTATTTAAAAATCAACCTTTATGATGAGAATTTGCACTTTGCTATGCTTTGTTGTATTAATTGTTTCTGCTAAAGCACAAAATACCCCTTTGTGGATGCGCTATTCGGCTATTTCACCCGATGGGCAAACCATTGTTTTTAGCTATAAAGGCGATTTGTATACCGTACCAAGTTCGGGCGGAACCGCTACTTCACTTACCATGCATGAAGCGCAGGACTACTATCCGGTTTGGAGTCACGACGGTAAAACCATTGCATTTGCATCCGATCGCTATGGTAATTTCGATGTATTTACCATTCCAGCAGCAGGAGGCAATCCAACTAGAATCACTTTCAATAGTGCTCCTGATTATCCATTTGATTTTTCACCAGATAATAAAGAAGTGATATTTGGATCTCCGCGACAAATCAGTAATAACAATATTCGATTTTATAGTCCGAGATTATTCATGAATTTATACAGTGTTACTGCAACAGGTGGCAAAGCTATATTAATGAGTGAAGCCGGTGTTGAATCAGCTCATTACAATAGTACTGGCACACAAGTGATTTATCAAGATAGAAAGGGATATGAAGACCCTTGGAGAAAACACCATACCTCATCCGTTACCAGAGATATATGGGTAATGGATATAAAATCAGCCACTTATAAAAAACTAAGTAATTATGAAGGTGAGGACAGAGAGCCGATTTTTGGAATCGATGATAAAACCATTTTTTATTTGAGTGAAAAGAATGGCGACCAAAATTTATTCAAGCAAACAGAAGATGGTAAAATGGTACAGTTAACCAAATTCAAAGATCATCCTGTAAGACATTTATCTCGTTCTAATAATAATCAGTTTTGCTTTACATGGAATGGAGAAATCTATACCATGAAAGAAGGTGAACAAGCTAAAAAAGTAGCGGTTGCAATTAATGCTGACGCAAGAAATAATGCAGAAAAAATAGTCCCGATTAATGGAGGCGCTACTGAAATTTCATTGGCACCCAATGGTAAAGAAATTGCTTTTATTTTTAGAGGTGAAGTTTTTGTCACCAGTGTAGAAGGCGGTATTACCAAGCGAATTACCAATACACCTCAACAAGAAAGAATGGTGAGTTGGAGCCCTGATAGTAAAAAATTAATTTATGCAGGAGAACGAAACGACAACTGGGATATTTTTCAAACCAGCATAGTACGAAAAGAGGAACCGTATTTTTATGCAGCTACTGTTTTAAAAGAAGAAGCATTAATTGCAACAAATGAAGAAGAGTTTGGTGCCAAATTTTCTCCAGATGGAAAACAAATAGGCTATATAGGGGAAAGAAATATTTTGAAAGTATTTACTGTAGCTGATAAAAAAATAAAAACCATATTACCCGCTGGAAGAAATTATAGTTACAGCGATGGTGATTGGGATTTTCAATGGAGCCCTGATTCTAAATGGATTATTTGTGATGATCAAGAAGGGTCGTGGCAATATGGAAATTTAGCATTAATAAAAGCAGATGGAACTGGCTCAATAGAAAAACCAATTCGATCTGGGTTTGGTCAAAACAATATTAAATGGGGAATGGAAGGCAAAACCATTACTTGGGTAAATGAAAGATTGGGTAGAAAGTCAATTGCCAATCAAGGCAGTAGAGAAGTAGATATTTATGCAGGATTTTTAGATCAGGACAGTTATGATCGAATGCGCTTAAATAAGGAAGATTTTGCGCTGTTGAAAGAAAGAGAAGAAAAAGATAAAAAAACAGACACTACAAAAGCCAAAAAAGATTCTTTGGCAAAAGTAAATTTTAGTCCAGAATTAAACGGCTTTGAAGACAGGGTAATTAGGTTAACTATAAATAGTTCTTCTATTGCTGATTACTATATTGCCGCAGATGGAGCTAAAGTATTTTATTTATCTGCTTTTGAAAAAGGGTATGATTTATGGGTTACTGAACCTAGAACAAGAGAAACAAAAATATTGGCTAAACTAAGCGGCTCACCCAGTAGCATTGAAGCCAGTAAAGATGGAAAAACTTTATTCATCGTAAACAATGGCTCCATTTTAAAAATAGAAACTGAGAGTGGGAAGCTTAGTCCCGTAGGCATTAGTGGCGAAATGGTATTAAATGCAGGAGCGGAAAGAGCTTATATTTTTGAACATACTTGGAGGCAGGTACAAAAGAAGTTTTACGACCCAAAAATTCATGGTATCAATTGGCCCATGTACAAAACCAATTATGCTAGGTTCTTACCGCATATTAATAACGGTTATGATTTTCAAGAATTATTAAGTGAACTATTGGGTGAATTGAATGGCTCACATACAGGAGGAAGATTTTCACCTCAACCAATTGGAGGTGATGCCACAGCAGCTTTGGGTTTATTATATGATGAACCATTTACAGGCAATGGTTTAAAAATTACAGAAGTAATTGCAGGTGGCCCTTTAGATAAAGCTACGCCAAAAGTTAAAGCGGGTCAGATCATTGAAAAAATTGATGGTGAAGAAATTCTATCATCAGATGATTGGGCAAAATTATTGAACAGAAAAGCAGGAAAGAATGTATTGCTTAGTTTATTCGACCCTAGTTCAAACGCAAGAATTGAAGAAATAGTTAAACCATTTAGCAATGGTGAAGAAGCTGCCCTCATGTACAAGCGTTGGGTAAATAAAATGCGTAAAATGACCGATGAATTAAGCGGTGGAAAAGTTGGTTATGTGCACGTACAAGGAATGAATGATGGCAGTTTTAGAGTAGTACTTGACGAAGTGCTGGGTAAGAATATTGATAAAGAAGCATTGATAGTAGACACCCGCTTTAATGGTGGAGGATGGTTACACGATGAGTTAAACACCTTCTTAAGTGGTAAACGATATTTAGATTTTGCACCACAAGGAAATAGAGTAACCGCAGGTGAGCCATTCAATCGTTGGCAAAAACCAAGTTGCGTAATCATGAGTGAAGGAAATTATTCAGATGCATTTATGTTTCCGTATAGTTATAAGCAAAATGGGTTTGGCAAATTGGTTGGTATGCCAGTTGCAGGAACAGGTACTGCCGTTTGGTGGGAAACGCAAATAGATCCTACTATTGTATTTGGTATTCCAATGGTGGCTTCAATAGGAAAAGAAAACAGGCCTACAGAGAATTTACAAGTAGAGCCAGATATTAAAGCGCTTTTGCCTTATGAAGAATTTATCAAAGGAAAAGATGCACAACTGGAGGCAGCCGTAAAAGAAATGCTGAGGACAATAAAAAAATAATGAGGATCTGCATTTATTTGATTCTGACTATTTCGCTGCTGGCTCCTGTTTCTCTATTACGCGCCAATTTAATTTTAGTATTTCCAAATCTATAACTAACGCTAATGGATATATTTCTGCTTTCCCATTTACGATAGGTTCGTAAATTCAGGTTACTCGTTAAAGCATTCTGTTCCCAGCGTTGGGTATTGAATAGATCGGTGATACCCAATTTTAAACTTGCTTTATCTTGGAGAATTTTTTTACTGATACCCAAATTTATACTTGCCAATGGTTTGCTTTTATAAATGGTAGTGGCATTCTGAAAATTAAACCAACCACTTAAATCGGCTTTCCATCCTTTGGTTAAATTGAGTGTATTACTGAGGTAGCCATTAAAACCCCAGCTTTCTTGTTTTACCAACTCATTGGTTCCAAATCCATTTAAAAGCGTTTCGTATTGTTGAAAGAATGGTTCTGCATTCATATAAATATTCCACCATTTTTTTGGAGAGAATGAACTACTCAAGGCAATATTCAAGACCTTTCTTTTGCCCACATTTTGTGGAGTTAAAATGGTTTGAGAGCCGTTTTGGTAAGTCAATGATTCAATATATTGATTGGTTATTGCATATTGTATTTTAATACTATGTGCGTTGTTATTGGTATAATTCAATTCAATTGCATTGGTTAGTTGTGGTATTAAATAAGGGTTTCCTTGTTCGCTGTTAAATGCATCTAATACATAAATAAAAGGATTTTGATCTTGGTAGGATGGCCTATCAATTCTTCTGCTGTAAGAAAATCCCAACTGGTGTTTTTCATTCAGGGCATATTGAATAAAAATGGTGGGAAATAAATTCAAATAACTGGTATCGGGTTTTTCTATTTTTGTATTCTTTAAATCGGTGGATTGTCCCTTTACTTGCGAATACTCCCCTCTTAACCCTGCTTGTACCGTAAATTTATTGAGCTTGGTTTGAAAACTAATATAAGCTGCTTGTATAAATTCATTATAATTAAAACTATTTGATTTGCTACTGTCATCAACCCAGTTGGTATTATTTAATTGCCTTATATTTATTTGGTTTTTGGCACTACTATACACCGATTTAAACCCAGTTTCTATTTGTGTTTTTTCTGTAAAATGATGCAAGTAATCTAGTTTAAGGCTTTTTATTTCAATACGAACTGCGGAATTGTTTTCTAAGCCACTTGTGGCAAACTTGGTATTGTTTTGGTTGAGCTTTTCAGTAGCTATATTATTGTTTAAAGCCGATTGAAATTTAGTATAATCTGCATCAATATTTAATTCCGATTTTTTATCTTCCAACAACCTATAGTTGAAGTTAAAATTATCTCTTGCAGTAGTGGATGGCGCAATACTTCTTGTAAATACATTGGTATCGGATAAGTTGAAGGTTTTAACGAGGGTATAATTGTTATTATCCATTTGGGTAAACCTATTGTTGTGCATCCATAATATACCAATAGTGGTTTTTTTATTGAGGTTATAATCTATACCCGTTCTAAAATTGGCTCCATTAAAATCATCGCCTTCAAATCCGCGCTGTAAAAATTGCTTGGTAGGTGTTAGTCGCTCGTTATTGGCAGTGGTAATTTGATAGCCTTTATTAGCGCCTCCATTTACAAATAAATTCCATTTATTTTTTCTGTAATTAAAGTTTACAGTCCCGCTTCCCCTTGCGTGTGTACTCTGGGTATAGTTACTTGAAACAGACCCATTTAATCCGTTGCTAATACTTTTCTTTAATTTAATATTGATGATGCCAGCATTTCCAGCAGCATCAAAACGTGCGGATGGATTGCTGATGATTTCAATTTCTTTGATATTATCGGCATCAATACTCTTGAGTAATTGCGCCAAGTCCTGCGCAGATAATTGGGTATTTCGGTCGTCTATCATTACAGTAACACCCGATTTTCCGCCCATGCTGATATTTTCATTGGGATCTACTACAACACCAGGTGCTGACTTTAATAGTTCCAATGCGTTCTGTCCCCCCAGCGAAGGGCGGGCTGCAATATTCAATACTGTTTTATCTACCATGGTCTGAATAAAGGGTTTGGCGGCCACTACGGTAACAGCAGAAATGGTTTTAGCAATAAGCGTATCGCTTTGTGGGGTAGCTTCGGCGATAGAACAACTGATGAACGATAAAAGTGAGATAAGCAGTTTTTTCATTGTTTGCGTTTATGACTGCAATTTGGGTTGCTGCCATGCGCATACCGCCTCAAATCATTATTTGAGCCTTGGCAGACAGGTCTCAAATAATGACAGATTGATTATCAACCAGTTACCAACTAGTTAGACTTTAATTTGATACGTTTTAGGATTTTCTCCCGTGTGTTTTTTAAACGCTCTGTTGAAAGTAGCTTTGCTATTGAAGCCAGCATCATAGGCGAGACTCATGATGGTGAGGTTGGAATTGGCTGGATTTTCTAATTTCAGCTTTACTTCCATTACCCGGTATTGGTTGATATAATCGTTGAAATTCATTCCAAAACTTCGGTTGATAATTTTAGAGAGTAAGGAGGCATTGGTGCCTAATTCAGTAGCCAAATCGGTAAGGGTAAGTTCAGGATCTTGGTACAACTTTTTTATTTCCAGTGCTTCTTTCACCTTGATTTTCCAGATTTCAGGTATGGCATTATTGGGTTCAGCATTCAATTCAATAGGGTTTTGAATCAATTCGAATACAATATCTTCTGTTGTTGAACCAGATGAATTGGGTAATTGAGGGGGCATGGTGTACCTATTAAAATCGAGGCTGTATTTCTTTTTTTGTACAATGGAGTGGCTGTATCCTGTGATGGCTATATAATAAAATAAAAGCGCAAATAGTAGGTAATACCACCAAGCAGTAGTGTATTCAATGGAGAAGCCCAATAGATTAAGTAGGTGGAGAATTAAACTTGAGAAAAAATAAATAAAGCAGGCAATTAAAAAATTAGACGCCCATTTGAATTGTACATTGTCAGCAAAAGACAATTCATTTACAATAAATGCAAGGTATTGTTTGTAATAGCGTAAACTGATCAATAAATAACTTAGTAAGCTGAGCAAGCCAAGGCCAATATACCAATTTTGAAAGTCAGGATCATTTTCACCATCCATGAGGTAATATTTTTTTAGCAGGAGGTTGTCAACCACCGCGACAATAATATTCCAGATGATGCATAAAATGCCGGGCAAAAAATGCAGTAGGTCTTTCTTATAAAAAACAAATTTTGGGTTTAAAAGGCTTTTAATATAGAAATAAATAATAGGAGCCATTATGAGCGGGTGGGTCATGGGCATATAGAACATAAAATTTCTACATTCCATACAACTTTTACCATCGTACCAGCCAGCATATCCCAACATCCAAGGGCAGATGTATAAAATACAAAAGAATAAGAAAGCACTCAACCAAAAATCGCTTTGGGTTTCTTTTTTAATGCCTTTATTGAGTAAAAGTAAGGCATATACTAGCCCGTGTACAAAAAACACCAAGAGGAGACCGCTGCGCCAGTTAAATTCAAAATGCATGATTGAAAATACAATATACAGTTGATTACAGTGCAAAAAAGAGGGTTTTGTTTATACATTGGGGTTAGGATCCATACAATCAGTTACTGAATCATTTTTAGGGATGAAGGCTAGTCAGACCCAATGATATTCTTATTTAAAGTGGTTTATAATTCTTTGCCTGTCCTCATTCTCTTTATTATTTTTATGATAAATTTCAATAAATACTATTTTTTGTTCTGCTTCAAAGTGAGCATAAATCAATCGAAATCCTGAATTTACTCCACTACCTTTTAATGTTTTACAGGCAATTTTTTTCACCTTAATAATACATGTTTCCAAACCCAGATTATCAATACGAAAACTAAACGGTGGTCTCTCTTGGGGTTTCTTTTTCAAAATTGTTTTAACCACTAGCAAATCGTCATTTAAACTGCTATACTTTTTTAGTAGTTGTTTTAAATCTTTGTCAAACTCAGGCAGTGTAATGAATTCCATAGATTATGCATTGGTTTCATCATAAAATCTAACAGAGTAGGGCATTTCTCTGTAAAAGGCCAATTCGTAGCTAATTTCTTTTCCTTCATCAGTAACTTCCCACGGCAAATCTTTATGGGAATAATCGCTTATAGCAGTAGCACTCCAATCACTCATTTGTTGAATCACTTTATCAATTACTTCTTTTTCACTTGCCTTCAATTGAGTTAAATCGGCTTTCACCAAAGGTAAGTAACGAGTTTGAGGATAGCCATGATATTCAGTTTTCACTCTTTGCAACTGAGCATTATTAATCATTTGTAAAACAATATTATCAAACTTTTTTGGAACTGGGCCATAAGGCAACTTGCGATATTTTGCACCAGTTAAATGTTCTTCGTACAACTCATAATGATTGAAGTCAGAAAAATAAAGCAGTTTGTAAAGCACTGTTTCACCAATATTCGGTTTGCCAGCACAGCGTTCAAGAATATATAGCAATACATTTTTAAACTTGTTGATTTGTAGTGACGGGACTGAAATTCGTTCGGTTGCTTTCTTTGATTTTGTTTCCGCTTTGCCCTCCAAATCTAGATTAGCAGAAAACCCTTTCGATACAAAATCATCTAAAGAAAATTCTAACGCCATAGACAATCGTTGAAATTCAAGAACATCAACAGTTCTGTTCCCCAACTCTATTTGAGCCAAAGAAGGTCTCGAAATCTTGATACTTTTCGCCAAATTTTCTTGAGACAACCCCTTCATTTTACGAAGTTCAGATATCCTTTCACCTATTTGTTTTTGTGACAGGCTTATATTCATATCAATTTTTTGTTACAGTTAAAAGGGCAAAATAACCATTGTTTTAAAATAAAACAAATATTTGTTCTAAATTAACAAAATCATGCCTTACACCACTTCATTTGCTGACCATCTTGACAATCACTATGGAAAAATTAGTACGGAAAAAAGAGATGAGTACGAACAAGGCTTTGAGGCTTTTAAACTTGGTGTTCTTATTCAAGAAATGAGAGAAAAGCAAAACATGACACAAGAACAACTTGCGGTTAAATTTGGCACCACAAAATCTTATATTTCAAGAATTGAAAATAATGCGAGTGACATTCGCCTCTCAACACTTATGCGTATAATCAAACAGGGACTTGGCGGAAACTTACAATTAAGTGTGGCTTACTAATGAATTAACACAAAATCGAAATTTAAGCATTTGTTTCTGCTAAAGAAAGCTGCTTAATAATCCCATGCATGAGAGAGGATTTACTCGACAGTTTTATCAATTTATCCTACAGCCGTTGGACAGATTCCATGGGGTTAATAAATTAAAAAGCTTCATTCAGTCGAATATAATAAGCACCCCCTGAGGTACTATTTCGAGCATAATCTAGTCTTAAAAACATACGGTTCTTTTTATTCACCAGAAAGCGAAGCCCTCCCCCTACTGCATAACGGGTTTGATTCAGTTGGTATTGATTGATTGATTCGCCCATTACACCCGCTGCTGCAAAGCCAGCACCTTTTATCCAGCGCCATATATGAAAGCGAAACTCCCCCTGTGCAGCCGTATAACTGAGGTCTCTAAAGCGACCTGTAAAATAGCCGCGCATGATTTGTGCTCCTCCCATTTTGGCCATTTCGAGTAAGGGTACATTGCCTGTATTGCCCTGCGTTAAGAACTGAAATGCAAGGGTATTACTGTTTCCAACTGGGCAGTATTTTCTCAAGTCTACTAGCCAATGATTGAACGCATACTGATCTCCCCCCACTGGTATATTGTGTGCAAAATATAGTTCTGCATAAGCCCCTTTGTGCGCACCAAAAGGATAGTCTCTTCCCTCGTATAAAATGGCAGGTCCTAAGCCAAAAACCTTGCTGCCATTAATGCCAGATAAAGCCGATTCTGGTACAGTGAGCCCACGTTTAAACTTTACTTCAAAAATATCATTATAATCTAGCCTAATACCTGCATACCAATTATTTTTCAACAAGCGATACATGCGGCTTTCCAAAAAAATTCGCCGATAATCCATTGCTAAGAAATTTTTCTCGGCTGCGGTTTGATAACCTAGCCCCCAGAATCTATCGTTGTAAGTACTGTATCCAGCAGAGCCCCTAAATACAAAACGTTCGCCCTTTGTAAATACCTGCCAGGTTCCTTTGATTTCGAATTGACCAAGGGTGCTATACGTAAGTTGTCCATGGATATAAGATCCGCGGGCTTCTGTACTTTTTCCTTTTTCTTTGGCGTTGAAAAAATATTCCAATGCACCCCCAAATTTTATACCTGTTTCGGGACTAGAAGTGAGTATTGGTATGGGCACTATTCTTAAATTCATCAACGGCAGTGAATCTGGATTGATGAAATTTTTCAGCGTTTTCTTAGGCGTATACGGAATGGAATCCTGAGCAGCTAACGCAAGCGATAGGCTGAGGGAAATACCCAATAATAATTTAGATAACAACATTGATCATTCTTCCTTTTACGAAAATGAATTTTTTAATTGGCTCATTGTTGATCCATTTTTGAATGGAAGCGTTGCTCAACACCGTTTCTTTTACATATTCTTCTGTTGCATCCAAAGGAAGGGTAATATTGGCTCTTAATTTACCATTGATGCTTACTGGATAATCCTTAGCAGATTCAGTGAGAAAAGCGGCATTGAAAACGGGGAAACTTGCAACTAATATAGAATCGGTATTTCCTATGGCAGCCCATAATTCTTCGCTTATATGCGGTGCATAAGGCGTTAAAAGAATCAGAAGCTGTTCAAGGATTTCTTTTTTATTACACTTTAGATCGGCCAGTTCATTCACACAAATCATAAAGCCACTTACAGCGGTATTAAAGCTATAACGCTCCGTATCTTCTTCAATTTTTTTGATGGTTTTATGCAATACTTTTAGTTCGGCTTCAGTAGGTGTATCAAGGTTCCAGACCTTTCCTTTTAGTTCATCAAAAAATAAGCGCCATAATTTTTTAAGAAAGCGATGCACCCCTTCAATCCCTTTGGTATCCCAAGGTTTGCTTTGTTCAACAGGTCCTAAAAACATTTCATACATTCTAAAAGTATCAGCACCGTATTTCTCAACCAATAGATCGGGATTAACAGTATTGAATTTACTTTTCGACATTTTTTCTACTTCACTACCACAAATATATTTGCCATTTTCAAGTATAAATTCAGCGTTGGCATACTCCCCATTTCTCCATTTTTTAAAAGCCTCCGTACCTAATTCATAGCCATCCACAAAATTCACATCAACACGTATTGGATCAGTTTCGTATTGATGAATTAATCCGCTAGAAATAAATTCATGCTGCTTGTTTTTATTGCGATATACCAACCGCGAGCTTCCTTGAATCATTCCTTGATTCAACAATTTTCTAAAAGGTTCTTCAAAGCCAATATGACCCAAATCGTACAAGGCTTTGGTCCACATTCGGCTATAGAGCAAATGCCCCACAGCGTGCTCCGTTCCACCAATATATAAGTCAACTTGATTCCAATAATCGCTTATTTTTCTATCGCAGAAATTACCATTATTTTGTGGATCCATATAGCGCAGAAAATACCAACTACTACCCGCATAACCGGGCATGGTATTGGTTTCAAGCATTTTTTCTTTCCACTCAGGAATATTGGCCAAAGGGCCTTCACCTTCTGGGCCAGCACTGTAACTCTCCACTTCAGGCAACAACAAAGGCAATTCATTTTCAGCCAAAGGATAAGCCAATCCATTTTTCCAGATGATGGGAAAAGGTTCACCCCAATAGCGTTGGCGGCTAAAAGCTGCGTCGCGCATTTTAAAGTTCACTTTCTTTTTGCCAATGCCCAATTCAACCAATTTATCAATCACTACAGCAATGGCGTTGCGCATCACCATACCATTTAAAAAATCACTATTAGTGAGTACCGCATCTTTGGTAGCATTGGCTTCAGATCCGTTGAAGGCATCCCCAATAATATTGGTAACGGGAATATTAAAATGATGAGCAAATTTAAAATCACGTTCATCACCACAAGGCACAGCCATGATGGCACCCGTACCATAGCCCGCAAGTACATACTCCGAAATCCAGATGGGTATTTGCTTTCCGTTGAATGGATTGATAGCGTAAGCTCCTGTGAAACAACCGGTAATTTTTTTCTCAGCTTGGCGTTCCCGATCGCTGCGACTATTTACATAATCAATGTATGCTGCTACTGCTGCTTTTTGTTCCGCTGTGGTAATTTGTTCAATCAACTCATGCTCGGGTGCAACCACCATAAAATCGACCCCAAAAATGGTATCGGGTCTGGTGGTATAAACGGTGAGCGTAAGAGCCTGCTTAGATTGATCAGAAAGCGTTTCAAAACTAATTTCAGCACCATAAGATTTACCAATCCAGTTGCATTGCATTTCCTTCATGGCATCGCTGAATTCAATCTGATCTAAACCAGTAATTAAGCGATCGGCGTATTCGGTAATACGCAGGTACCATTGGCGTAATTTTTTCTTCACCACTGGATGTCCACCACGTTCGCTCACCCCATTTACTACTTCATCATTGGCAAGAACGGTACCCAATGCTTCACACCAATTCACTTCCCCATATCCGCAAAAAGCAAGGCGATATTGCATTAAAATATCATGCTGTTCTTTTTCTGAAAAAGCAATCCATTCATCCGCCGTAAAAATAAGTTTATCGTTGGCGGGGCAAACCTGTGTAGCATTGCCAGCGGTTTCAAATATTTTCACCAACCCATCAATTGGTTCAGCTTTTTGGGTATGCCTATTAAAATAAGCATTAAATAGTTGGAGAAAAATCCATTGGGTCCACTTATAATATTGGGGCTCACAGGTTCTAATTTCTCTACTCCAGTCGTAACTAAATCCAATATTATCGAGCTGCTTGCGAAAATTATCAATATTCTGAACGGTACTAATAGCGGGATGTACCCCATGTTCAATAGCGTATTGTTCGGCGGGCAAACCAAAAGCATCATAGCCCATGGGATGCAATACGTTAAAGCCTTTTAGCCGTTTGAAGCGACTGAAAATATCAGAAGCAATATATCCCAAAGGATGACCAACATGAAGACCCGCGCCACTGGGATAAGGGAACATATCCAGCACATAAAATTTGGGTTTGCTGAAATCATTACTCACTTGGTAAGCACCAGATTCTTTCCAGTGTTTCTGCCATTTTTGTTCAATTGATCTGAATTGATAGTCCATCTAAGCCCCGTTTTATTTAATTTGCGTTTCTTTAACGCAAGCCTGCCGTGAAACCGTTATTTTCACCATTGGAATCTGCGTTAAAATGGCTGCAAATGTAAGTCATTAGCCATCAAACCCGTACATTTGTATGGTATAGAGGGGTTAATTTGCAAGTAAAGACGGTTGATTTAAAAGAAATAAAAAATATGGCGGAAGCAGGAAAATCATCACTTAAAAGGGGCAAGCCCAATTATATATACACCATTGTAGGAGTGGCATTGGTATTATTAATCATGGGCATTATGGGTTGGTTTTTCTTAAACCTAAATTCGGTAGGCAATACTTTTAAGGAAGATATTCGCCTTAGTGCCTATATGCGCACTTTAAATAAAGACACGATTGCCCAGATACAACAGTTTATTGCATCGCAGCCATACGCTAAGAATGTGGTGTATGTAGATAAGAATTCTGCCAAAGAAATATGGAACAAAGAAAACAATGAAGATTGGGCCAAGATTTTAGACGTAAATCCATTACCAGAAAGTATTGATTTTTATGCCAAGGCTGAATATGTAAACAAGGATAGTCTGTTAAAGATCACGGATGATTTGATGGCGGCGTATGGTAGTCAAATTACCGATTTACAATACCCACAAACATTGGTGACCAGCTTAAATGAGCGAGCGGCTAAGATTGGTTTGATATTTTTAGTAGTAGCCATTTTGCTTTGTTTGATAGTAATATTCAGTATAGACAATACCATTCGGCTGGCGATGTTCAGCAACCGATTTTTAATTAAGACAATGCAGATGGTTGGAGCTACGCAATCCTTTATAGCCAGGCCATTAAATATAAAGGCGGTGGTAAATGGGTTGGTAAGTTCGGGCATAGCCATAGCGTTATTATTCACATTGATAGGTTGGGCAGAGAGCCAGTTTCCGCAGTTAAAAGCCATTCGCAATATCAACCACACCCTATTATTATTTGGGGGATTGATATTATTGGGAGTGGGCATATCGGTATTTAGTACGCATAGGAGTGTATTGAAATATTTGAAGATGAAATTGGATGAGCTGTACTAGGCAAGAATAATATTCCAATTAAAATTATTAATAAAAGAAAAATAATGAGCAAGACCCTTTTTACAAAAGAAAATTATACTTGGATGATTATTGGAGCAGTGGTGATGGCACTGGGAATGGTTTTAATGAGTGGGGGCAAGAGTGCAGATCCGAATGTATTTGCCAATCATGAAGTGTACAGTACCACCCGAATCACCATAGCGCCCATATTGATTGTAGTGGGTTTGTTGATTGAAGTGTATGCCATATTTAAGAAGCCTAAGAAAGTGGGTTAACCTTGGTTAAATTTCACAGCATTATTTTTCACTCAACAGTTTTTGCAATAAATTGGAGCTAATTAAATCAGTAGGTGTAGGTGCATTGTCCATTAACATTCGAAAATATTCTGAACTAGAGCTATGTCTCCTATCGTTAATAAAATTTACTTGAAACAAGGAATCAGCCTTTTTTTAAATTCTTCCTGTTTTCCTCACTGGGTCACCCAAGCTTAAAGATTAAATAGTTGGATTAGGTATTGTTGTTCCTGTTTATCTATATAAAGCCTTGAGTGCATTGTATTTGAGAGGTTAGTTTGTATCGTAATACGATAAATTGTTTT
>JANMOT010000016.1:0-1795 GCA_031369485.1 Sphingobacteriia bacterium | reverse complement strand
CTTGTTACGGTTAGACTTTATTCAGCCCCTCCCATTATTACTTAGAGTACAATTCCACGATCAGTTGCTCCTTAATATTTTCAGGAACACTTTCTCTTTCAGGATAAGTGATAAAAGTACCCTGCGATGCAGTTTCGTTCCACTCTAACCAGCTAAACTTGGCATTTTTGCCACGTAAATTACCAGCAATAGAAGCGTTTGCAGCACTTTTATTCTTTAAACCAATAACATCTCCTGCCACACAGCTGTAAGAAGGTATATTAAGAACTTCACCATTAACGGTGATATGCTTATGAGATACCAACTGGCGTGCAGCCTGGCGGCTTGGTGCAATACCCATACGAAAAACGGTATTATCCAAACGGGCTTCTAATAACTTTATAAGATTTTCGCCGGTAACACCTTTACGGCGTGCAGCTTCATCAAATGTTTTACGGAATTGTTTTTCCAGCAAACCATAAGTATACTTTGCTTTTTGTTTTTCTCTTAATTGTAAAGCATATTCACCTAAAGTTTTACGCTTGCGGTTAGCGCCATGCATACCCGGGGGGTTGCTGTTCTTGGTTAACCATTTTCCATTACCTGTAATGGGCTCTCCAAATATCCTGGAGATCTTTGTTTTTGGGCCTGTGTAACGTGCCATAGTTTATAAATGTGTTCCGCTTTTTTGTGATGGTGCTTTGATCGGTAAAAACGGTAAAAATAAATCTAGCACCCTGTTAATATTTTAGATTTCGGATTGTAGATTTTAGATTTTTTTAAAATTCAGCAACGTTTGTTTTATTGAACACCCAAATCTGAAATCGCCAATCTAAAATACCAAATCGAATTAAACTCTTCTTTTCTTTGGAGGACGACAACCATTATGTGGTAATGGTGTAACGTCTTTGATCATATTGATCTCAATACCATTTTGAGATAAAGAACGGATAGCACCTTCACGGCCGCTTCCTGGTCCTTTTACAAATACATCAACTCTTTTTAAACCTGCATCCAAAGCAGTTTTAGCTGCATCTGCTGCGGCCATCTGGGCTGCATAAGGCGTATTCTTTTTAGAACCCCTGAAACCCATTTTACCTGCACTGCTCCAGCTAATTACCTGGCCCTGCTTGTTGGTTAAACTGATGATGATGTTGTTGAAACTTGCAGTAATGTGTGCATCTCCGTAGCTGTCAACTTTTACTACTCTTTTTTTAGCGGCTGCTTTTGCGCCTTGTGCTTTTGCCATAATTTGTTCTAGATAGGTAATCTTTTAAAAAATAGATCCTGGTTTTAACCTGGACTGAACCAATCCTCCTGCCGACTTCGGGGCTATCTGGTATTGCTTCAAATTGATGAAGTCATATTAAAAGCTAACAGCTAATAGCTGTTAGCCATTAGCTGATTACTTAGTTACTTTCTTTTTGCCTGCAACTGTCTTACGCTTACCTTTTCTTTGACGGCTGTTCGTACGTGTACGCTGGCCACGAACTGGTAAACCTTTACGGTGACGTAAACCACGATAACAAGCGATATCCAGTAAACGTTTGATGTTCATCTGGGTTTCACTACGTAGAGCACCTTCGGTTTTAAACTCGTTATTGATTACGTTACGGATGGCAGTTTGCTCATCATCGTTCCACTCATTAACTTTTTTGTTATGATCAATATCTCCTGCCTTTGTTAAAATATAACGGGCAGTAGAACGGCCAATTCCGTAAATGTAGGTAAGGCCAACTTCGCCTCTTTTGTTTTTTGGTAAATCTATACCGGCAATACGAGCCATAATTTATTTTAGATTTTGATTTTAGACTTT
>JANMOT010000014.1:0-53325 GCA_031369485.1 Sphingobacteriia bacterium | reverse complement strand
AGAACAAGATAGATGTGGTGATGGGCTACGGTAAAATTAAAGCAAAAGGTCAAGTTGAAGTAACTGCCGCAGATGGTTCTAAACAACTAGTAGAAGCAAAACATATTGTTATTGCAACGGGTGGAAGAAGCCGTGAATTGCCAAACCTGAAACAAGATGGTCACAAAGTAATTGGGTACAGAGAAGCGATGGTATTACCCGATCAACCCAAAAGTATGATTGTAGTGGGTAGTGGTGCTATTGGTGTAGAATTTGCCTACGTTTACAATAGTATGGGTACCAAAGTTACCATAGTGGAATTCATGCCGCGCATTGTTCCTGTTGAAGATGAAGACATTTCTAAAGAACTAGAGAAGCAATACAAGAAGCAAGGGATTGAAATCATGACCAATGCTTCTGTTGAATCCGTTGATACCAGTGGTACTGGCGTTAAAGCACTCGTGAAAAAACAAGATGGTTCTACCATTGTTTTGGAAGCAGATATTTTATTAAGTGCTGTGGGGGTGATTGCTAATATTGAAAATATTGGACTGGAAGAGAGTGGTATTAAGACCGAAAAAGGCAAAGTAGTGGTAGATAAATACCAACAAACATCTGTGCCAGGTATTTATGCCATTGGAGATTGTTCTCCTGGCCAAGCCCTTGCACACGTAGCTGCTAAAGAAGGTATTAATGCTGCGGAACATATTGGTTATATAGAAAAGAAATTCCACCATGCTCCCGAAGCAATGGATTATAATAATATTCCAGGATGTACTTATTGCATACCAGAAATTGCCAGCGTTGGATATACTGAAAAAGCAGCAAAAGATGCAGGCTATGAAGTTAAAGTCGGTAAATTTCCATTTATGGCCAGCGGAAAAGCAAGTGCAGCAGGTGCAACCGAAGGCTTTGTTAAAGTAATTTACGATGCTAAATATGGTGAGTTTCTTGGCTGCCATATGATTGGTACCAATGTTACCGAAATGATTGCAGAAGCTGTAGTAGCTCGTAAATTGGAAGCAACCGCACATGAAATTTTAAATGCTGTTCACCCACACCCAACTATGAGTGAAGGTTTGAAAGAAGCAACTGCCGCAGCTTATGGCGAAGCAATTGATATTTAATCATTATAAATACTGTTTAAAAGGCCCATTTGGGCCTTTTTTATTTTCTACCAACTAGCTTGTATTTATGGTGTTGAATGAATGTAGATGAAAGAAATGTAATATCTTACATTATTAATTACTGAATCTCCCTAATTTAGTAATTCAATCTTAATCCGTCCCTTATACAATTGGGGTAATTCAATTGTGTATTGGTATAATTGTAAACAACTATGCCTCTTTTGAAAGTAGATCATCTGCTTCCAGAGCAGTTATTGAATTCATTAATATTCTCCGTGGTCATCACCGACCTTGAGGGGAGGTTTCAGTATGTTAATCCATTATTCCAATATAAGTTTTCTAATATAGCAGGTAATCTTTCCAATACACATTTTGCCGATACCGTTTTTGCTGATGATATTCGCTTATGCAATCAAGCGGCTCGCGAATGCATTCGCCACCCAGAAAAACATACCACCGTTGTGGTTAGAAAAGCAAGTGATGAAGCCGATTATTTTTGGACGCAATGGGAAATATCAGCCTTAAAAAATGAGCAAGGTTATGTAGTAGGAATTATGTCTGTTGGTCACGATATTACCACTACCGAT
This sequence comes from Sphingobacteriia bacterium, assembly GCA_031369485.1. GTDB lineage: Bacteria > Bacteroidota > Bacteroidia > Chitinophagales > Chitinophagaceae > Sediminibacterium. The sequence goes on along the minus strand of JANMOT010000014.1, from coordinate 51,632 downwards.
AGCAATACCAATAAAACCCAAGAGCTTACTGCAAATATGCATTCTCTTCAAAATGAGAAGAAAGAAATGCAGGCTGCATTAGTGAAAAGTGAAGATGAAGTAAAACGCCTCGCATTGGTGGCGCAGAATACCACCAACTCCGTATCCATTGCTGATAAAGACGCAAATATTATTTGGGTGAATGAAGGGTTTACCCGAATTACTGGTTATGCATTAGAGGACGTGAAAAATAACAAAATTGGCTATTCACTGGAAGATCCAAAAGCAGATGAGCGGTCAAAAATTAGGCTCCAACATGCACTCCAAAATAAACTTGCCTTTAAAGAAGAATTTTTAACACATACCAAGAACGGAACAGCTATTTGGCTGGAAGTAGATTGTCAGCCGCTTTTTGATGAAACAAATACGCATATTGGTTTCATGAGTATTGAGAACGATATTACACGTAGAAGGCAAGCTCAGCAAGTGCAACAAGAACTGGTACAGCGTTTAACATTGGCAACAGATTCTGCTCAAATTGGTATTTGGGAAATTGATCTCAAGGATAAAAAAATAATTTGGGATGAGAAAATGTTTGAACTCTATGGGTTTGAAAAAAATACACCCTTCCCGCCGCAGAAAATCTGGAAAACCGCCATGCATCCAGACGACTTAGAAATGATGGAACATATTATTGGCGATTTAACTGCTGGCAAGAAAGATATTGATGCAGCAATTTATAGAATCACCATGCCGAATGGTAAGACTAGGCATATTGAATCTCATGCCATTGTAAAAAAATCTCGTTCTGGAAAAGTGTTGCGTTTAATTGGAACCAATAGGAATATTTCCGATGATATTGCGGTTCAAGAAAAATTAAAAACCCAGAATAAAGTATTAAGAGATATTGCTTTTATTCAATCTCATGAAGTACGCCGCCCTCTTGCCAATATATTGGGTGTAATTGAAGTGTTGAATGGTAGTAACTCTATTCACAATAAGGAAATATTCGATCACCTCATTGAAAGTGCCAATGAGCTGGATATGCAAATTAGAAGCATTGTAAAGAAGACCAATAATCTGGACGGTATTTTTTCTAAAGCGTAGAAGCTGATTTAGTTATTTGGCAAATACTTTTTTCAACAAATCTGTGGTTCTTGCAATAGGGTTCTTCCTAATATTTTTTTCCTCCACTGCAATCTGCTGGTATACACCACTCATAGATCGCTCAGTTACATAAGCCGCTAAATCTGGATTTACTTTTTTAAAACTTACCTTATTATATGCGCTAACCAATGTATTCCAGTATTTTGTTGCTTCTGTTTTCTGCAATGAACTTTCTATTACTGGCCTAAATGCACTCGTTAATGGAGCGGTAGTTTTTTGTTGCAGATACGCTGTAGCCGCTGTATCGCTTCCTTTTAAAATGCCAAGCGCATCCGTTACGCTCATATCTTTAATGGCATTTATAAAAATAGGAGCTGCATTTTTGCAAGCATCTTCCGCGGCTCGGTTCATACTGAGTACGGCATCATCTACCAATTTTCCCATACCAATGGAGCGCAAGGTAGATTCTACTTTCTGCGCTTCTGGTGGAAGTAAAATTTTAAGCGCAGCATTTGCAAAAAAACCATCTTTCTGAGATAAAAGATTGGCTCCTTTTTCTGCACCTATAGATAAAGCCTGCTTCAACCCAGCTGCAATTTCATTGGAACCATTATCTGCCAATTTAGGAGCTAATATTTTTTTTGACTTGTTCAATAACCCTTCTAGCGACTGTGCTTTTATTGCTCCAGCCATAAAAAAACTAAATAATCCAATAAACAAATACTTTATCATAAATGGAATTTGAATAAAATTAATTGATTGATCATTATAAGCAATCATTATGCCGCATATCTTAACAGTTTATAAAACATCCTTTAACAAAAGTATCAGCTTCCGTATTTTACTACGGCCTCACGTAAGCCCACTAATTTTTCAAGTAGCGCTGGTAATAAATGAAGTGGTAACATATTTGCGCCATCACTTTTGGCTATAGCAGGGTTGGGATGTGTTTCAATAAATAGCCCCCTTGCCCCAGTGGCAATCGCCGCTTTTGCAATGGTACCAATCATTTGAGGGTTTCCACCCGTAATGCCGCTGGTTTGATTGGGTTGTTGAAGCGAATGCGTACAGTCCATCACTACAGGAGTACCATGTGCTTGCATGATGGGAATATTTCTATAGTCCACCACCAGATCTTGGTAGCCAAATGTAGTTCCACGCTCGGTGAGTAGTATTTTTTGATTGCCAGCCTGCTGAATTTTTTCGACTGCAAATTTCATAGAAGCACCGCTTAAAAATTGACCTTTTTTTACATTTACTATTTTATTAGTAAGGGCAGCAGCTTCCAATAAATCGGTCTGCCTACATAAAAAAGCAGGTATCTGAAGTATATCAATATAAGTGCTTGCAATGGCAGCTTCTTCGTGTGCATGAATATCCGATGTAGTTGGTAGTAGATAAGTATCACCTACTTTTTTAATTAATGAGAGGCCATTGTAGTCTCCAATTCCAGTAAAAGAACTGGCACTGGTTCTATTTGCTTTTCTATAACTGGCTTTAAATACATAGGGAATTCCCAATTGCTTACAGGTATTGTAGACTTTGTCCGCAATTTCCATTACCAGCTCTTCGCTTTCTACCACACAGGGGCCAGCTATTAAAAAAAAAGTATCGGGATTGTATTGCTGGTGCTTGAAAAGATCTTGTAAATAGGAGGGTAGCATGTAGAATTATTTTTAGCTTATTATATGAATTGTAAAAATAACCAAATAGCAGCTATTGGCAATCTATTCTAGTTTAGATAATCGAACAGCTGCTTATATTTGCTTCACTAAAAAATGGGTATGCCTTTACGAAAAGATAAAATATTGGTAATTGGAGCTTCGGGACAAATTGGGGTTGAATTAACTCTAGCATTGCGAAAACAGTATGGTAATAACAATGTGGTTGCTTCTGACTTGCGTGAAGAGAACGCGTTGTTAAAAGATACTGGGCCCTATGTGAGCCTCGATATGATGAATAAAGAAATGCTACACGTTCAGGTTATTCGGCAGAATATTACCCAGATTTATTTATTGGCAGCGATGCTTTCTGCAACAGGCGAAAAAAATCCCAACTTGGCATGGCACTTGAATATGCAAGGGCTATTGAATGTATTAGATATTGCCCGGGAGGAAAAATTACATAAAGTATATTGGCCTAGTAGTATTGCCGTATTTGGCCCTACTTCACCCAAAATAAATTGTCCCCAACAAACCATTATTGAACCATCTACTGTTTACGGTATTAGTAAATATGCGGGTGAATTTTGGTGTAATTATTATTTTAACAGGTATGGGGTAGATGTAAGAAGTATCCGCTATCCCGGTTTAATCAGTTATAAATCTGCGCCTGGAGGCGGCACTACCGATTATGCGGTTGAAATTTATCAAGAAGCATTGGATCACAACAAATACAACTGTTTTCTAAGCGAAAATACTTATTTACCCATGATGTATATGCCCGATGCCATTCGTGCTACGCTTGAACTAATGAATGCACCCGCAGAAAATATATCGGTTAGAACTGCATATAATATTTCGGGAATGAGCTTTTCTCCTAATGAAATTGCTGAGAGTATTAAAACGCATTTGCCAAACTTTAATATGCATTATAAGGCAGATTCGCGACAAGCCATTGCCGATAGTTGGCCACAAAGCATTGATGATACAGTAGCTAAAAAAGATTGGGGTTGGAAGCCCCAATACGATTTGCAAAAAATGACGGATGATATGTTCAATAACCTTAAAACTACTAGAACCTTAAACCAAGACCAAGATTGAGACCTCTAATGCCAGCCCAAGGGCCATCTGTTTTTATCTGAGCACCATTTCCGTTTACGGTGCTTGTAAACCTGAATGGTTCTGCTTGAATATTATTGATATTATCGCGTAGACTCTGTTGTTCAAAATTATTTAGCGTGGCAGCAAAATCTAAGTCGCCTTTGCTGGTACCATAATGCGCACCAATGATTTGAAAATCGAGGACTAATTTTTTCAACAGTTGAAATTGATAGCCAATCATTAATCCGCCACTGGTAGAAGTTACTTTGCCATTAAATACCGCTTCTTTTGAACCTAGGTTACTGGTGTATTTAATGGGTGCGCCTAAATCGAAAGTGGCAAAACGCATATAGGGTGCTAGGTAGAAGCCTTTCATTTTTCCGAGACTCAGATAAATTCTCAGCTCCGGAGTGATGGCCGTATTGCCAATTTCAAACTTACTGAAATTTATTTCATTGCTGTTAATGGCTTCTTCAAATTGAGCCTGAAAAGGAATAGGACCTTTAGTCATGGTTCTATAACTTACTGAGAATGATATATTTTTAAAAATATGACGCTCATAAGTAAAGTGATAATTCCGGGCAGCTAAAGAAGCCACATTCATTTTTATAATATTGCTTCCGCCTATTAATTTTTGCGCATTGGCTATCAGCATCGGGAAGCATAATACCAGTAAAATAATTTTTTTCATTTGATTGATTGTAAAGTGATTAATGGTTTTTTAAATCTTCTATGGTTTTATTTTCTAAAATATTCAGGGTACTATCTCTTGCCTGTTTCATAATTTTATTTAGGCCACATCTCTTTTCATTGCAATCAGCACATTTCTCATAAAAATTGAGGCTTACACAAGGGAGAAGTGCAATTGGTCCCTCTATCAATCGCATAATTGCTGACAATTTAATGGTAGCAGGAGGTTGATTAAAAAAATAACCTCCACCTTTTCCTTTCTTGCTGGCAAGTAAACCAGCTTTTTTCAATTCCAGTAAAATGGTCTCTAAGAATTTGATGGGAATTCTTTTCTTTAAAGCAATATCAGCAATTAAAAAAGGCCCATCATTTTTTTGCTCAGCCATATAAGTGAGCGCTTTAAATGCGTACTGGGTTTTTTTTGAGAGCATAATTTAGGTATAACAATTGAACATCTATTACAATAAAGTTTCCTATTTGCAATACTAAGGTATTTATTTTTATGGTACAATCATAAACCCAGTACCTCCTTCATGCTGAAAATCCCCTTTTTGTCAAAAGCAAATTCCGCAGCTTTCACTGCACCGCCCGCAAAGCCAATGCGATTATGAGCAGTATGAATTATTTCTATATCATCAATTGGAGAGCTGTATTTTACATGATGTGTACCCGGGGCAGGATCTATTCGCTCCGAAATAATATTCAATGGAACAGTATTATTGATATTTACCGTATTACTCCATCCTTTTTTTCGATTGATTCTCTCCAATACCTGTTCTGCCAATGAAATAGCAGTACCACTAGGGGCGTCTTTTTTTTCCGTATGGTGAATTTCTTTCAGCGTTACATCATATTCACCATAACCATTCATTAAAGTGGCTAAATATTTATTTACTTCAAAAAATAAATTAACCCCAATGCTGTAATTACTTGCATATACTAAGCACCCTTTTTTTTCTTGGCAAAGTGCCACTATCTCATCCCATTGATCAAGCCAACCTGTTGAGCCACATACTACTGGGATGCCCAATAACAAACATTTTTTTAAATTGGCAGGGGCACTATGTGGCCCCGTAAATTCAATAGCTACGTCTGCTTTTGCCAAGTTCTCTGCTGTTAAATCGGCTTCATTGTTTAAGTCAATTTTTAATACAACCTGATGGCCTTTTTCCAATGCAATTTGCGCTATTGCCTTACCCATTTTGCCATAACCAATTAAAGCGATGTTCATAGAATTTTAAATTAGATATATAGATAATTAGCGGGTGATATTGATAGGCTTCTTTGCGCGCTCTCTCCAGTTAAAGTTTAATGCGATGGCTGGAGTTCTGGTTGCTGGATTAAACTGTGGTGTTACTTGCATACTCAGATCATTACTCACATCAAAATGCTTTAGATGCGCAAATACAGTAGCATCTGCCACTTGTAGCCCCCAAGCTAAAATGAACCAAAGAATGGAATAGTCGCGATCTCTCCGAAAAGAATTTCTATAATTCTGTAATGATCCAATACTCAAACCTTTTAATTCTGGGTGAATATTTGCGGTATCACTAAAATTACCGTTTTGCGCTTTGAATCGGGCTTCATAAGCAAATTTGGTTCTTTTGTAATAGGTTGTATTGTAGAAATAAGCCACTGTTGGAATTGCCAAAATACCATACACAATCGGAATTTTCCAATACTCTCTATTATAAGCTTGTCCCCATCCGGGTATCATTGCGGATCTTCTGGTTGCAATTTTGGGTTTGTGATTGGCTTGCCTAGCAGAATCCCTGATTTTCTTTTTGTAACTAGAAGAATCAAAAAAAGGGGCTATATTTTGATCAACTGAAACAACAAACTTGCTTCTATTGAGGCTGTCAATATTGGTCTGTGCCTGCACAAATAATGTTCCTATTAAGGACAATAATAATATGGTCAATTGTTTTTTTATCATAAACTCAACTAACGGTAATATTCATCAAATCTAGCAGCTTGTTTAATTCATCCAATGAATAATATTCAATATTAATACTTCCATAACCTTTTTTATTGTGTACCATTTTTACTTTGGTGCTGAAATGAGAAGCCAAATTATCTTCAATTTTTTGATAGGCAGGTGGCAAATCAGTTTTTACTTGGGTGGCAGCGGACTTATCTGACTTGTACATTTTTCTTACCAATTCTTCAGTCTGCCGAACACTTAGTTCTTTCTGTTGAATTTCTTTAAATACATAGAGTTGTTTATCTATGGTATCAATATTTACCAACGCTCGTGCATGTCCCATACTAAGGCTATTGCTTCGGACTGCTGCAAGAATATCTGGGGGTAATTTTAAGAGACGGATATAATTGGTAACAGTAGATCTTTCTTTGCCCATTCTCTCTGCAACCTGTTCTTGGGTATAATCCAACTCTTCCATCATCCGTTTAAAACTGAGTGCCAACTCAACCGCATTCAGGTTTTCACGTTGCACGTTTTCTAATAAGGCAAGCTCAAGTAGTTGTTGGTCGTTGGCTTGACGAATATAGGCAGGCATATCTTTTAAGCCAGCCAGTTTTGCAGCCCTGAACCTTCTTTCACCAGCAATTAACTGGTATTTTCCAGAAGGCAGTCTACTCACTGTTATAGGCTGAACAATATCATGCGTTTTAATGGAACTGGCCAATTCTTGCAGTGCTTGCTCATCAAAATCGCGGCGTGGCTGTTTCGGATTTACCGATATATCCGTTAAACTAATTCTGTTACTGGTAGTTGCTTGGTCTACAACGGCGGACTTTAAACTGCCAGACGTATTTTTCAGATCCTCATCTATATTCTGAAGTAAAGAGCGCAGTCCTTTACCAATTAAATCTTTATTTTGTTTGGGCGTACTCATTTTTTAATAACAATTAATCATTGACAGGAATAAATTTTTAGGTCAAAATTTATTGAATCATTCTTTCCTGATTAGAAATTTTAGTCATCCCATTATTCTGCAAAATTTCTTTTGCAAGGTTGAGGTAGTTTACCGATCCCTTACTTTCAGCATCGTATAAAATAACGGGCTTGCCCACACTTGGGGCTTCACTTAATCTGGTATTCCGATGAATGATGGTAGCAAAAACCATATCGTCAAAATGCCTTCTTACTTCACTTACTACTTGATTACACAAACGAAGTCTACCATCATACATGGTCATTAAAATACCTTCAATCTGTAAAGCAGGGTTTAGCCTGTTCTGAACAATTTTTATGGTATTTAATAATTTCCCCAAACCTTCCAAAGCAAAAAATTCACATTGAACCGGAACTATAACACTATCAGCCGCAACCAAAGAATTTACCGTAATTAAGCCCAGAGAAGGAGAGCAATCGATGATAATAAAATCGTACCGATCTCTTACTGCCTCTAAAATACCCTTCATTACATTTTCTCTGTTCGGGTAATTAATCATTTCAATTTCAGCACCAACCAAATCAATATGCGAAGGAATAATATCTAGGTTAGGGACGTCGCTTTTTAAGATTACTTCATTGGCAGTCACACTATTTACCATACAATCATAGAGACTGTTGGTAATATTGTGCAGATCGAAACCTACACCTGTAGTGCTATTTGCCTGTGGATCAGCATCAACCAGTAAGGTTTTATATTCCAATACAGCCAAACTTGCAGCAACATTAATGGCTGTGGTAGTTTTACCTACACCTCCCTTTTGATTGGCAACACCAATAATTCTCGCCATAATATATATTTCCTTTGGGGTTAGTTGTCAAAAATACGGCATCAATCACAGCTGTCAAACAATATTATCTAATAGCTGTTATATAATGAGCCTTAGTTTTCAACATCAATGCTTGTTTAGGCTTTTTATGCTGGTTTAGCTGCAAACTCTATCTTTACCAATTATATTATTTTTTATGCGAAGTACAGGTGCTTTTTGGGTGATCGCTTTAATCTTATTTTTACTGGATTGCTATGTTTTTCAGGCCGTTAAAACTGTAACCCAGCCGCTCTCCGAGCGGGCTAGAATCTATACTTATGCGGCTTTCTGGGTGATTTCGGTTCTTAGCTTGCTCGCTTTGCTCGCATTTCCCTTTGTTCCTGTATTGCAAGCTTCCAAAATTTTCCGCAATTATGTTTTTGCCATATTAGCGGGACTATTTCTGGCCAAATTAACCGCGTCTGTTTTATTCCTTACCGATGATTTAAGGCGATTGGTACTTTGGGCAATCACCAAATTCTCTCGCAATACTGGCGGCCAGTTTTTAGGTGATGGGCAAGCCATTTCCCGTTCCACTTTTATGAGTTGGCTGGGTCTTGCTTTGGGCGGAACCCTTTTTGGAACCCTATTATATGGTTTTGGTAATAAATACAATTACCAGTTGAAAAAAATCACCCTTAAATTCAATAGCTTGCCGAAGGCGTTTGATGGACTAAAACTGGTGCATATCAGTGATATCCACAGCGGTAGTTTTCAAAACCGTAAAGCGGTGAATAAAGGGGTTGACCTTATTCTGGCACAAAACCCAGATCTGATTTTATTTACAGGAGATCTGGTAAACGATCGTGCCACCGAAATGAATGAATATAAAGCCATTTTTCGACGCCTTAAAGCCCCTATGGGCGTTTACAGCACATTGGGCAACCACGATTATGGTGATTATGTATCATGGCCAACTGAAGCAGAAAAAATAGCTAATTTAAACCAGTTAAAAGAGGTTCATGCCGAAATGGGATGGTATTTACTCATGAATGAGCATATTGTATTTGGGAAAGAAGAAGAACAACTGGCATTAATTGGCATAGAAAATTGGGGAGCAAAAGGCCGTTTCCCTAAATATGGTAAGATGGATCAAGCTTATGCGGGCACAGAAAAAATTCCTTTTAAGGTATTGTTGAGCCACGATCCCAGTCACTGGGATGCCCAAGTGAAAACTTTGTATCCAACCATTGATTTGATGCTGAGTGGCCATACACATGGTATGCAATTTGGTATTGAAAACCCCTATTTTAAATGGAGCCCCGTGCAATGGATGTACAAACAGTGGGCTGGCTTATATGAAGATGGAAATCAGAAACTTTATGTTAATAGGGGTTTTGGCTTTATTGGTTATCCGGGTAGGGTGGGTGTATTGCCTGAAATTACCCTTATAACGTTGAAAGTAGGAACTTGATGGCTGTTTAAAAGTTTGGCATACATATTGACTATCTACTGTAAATAATTATTATGAATAAGGTTATCTTGTTTCTTGCGTTTTTAGTCATCGCAACCACAACACTACATGCCCAAGCTGGGTTTAGATTTGGTATTAAAGCCGGAGCGAATGGCGATAAAATTTCGGGACAAGCATTTAAAGAAGGTTACAACCTAAGTTATCATCTAGGAGGTTTTGCAGAAATTGATTTAACCAAAAAGATAGGAATTCAACCAGAATTGCTCTGGAGCCAATCAACTACTTCTAAAGCAAGCGGATTGGATGCTATTTATCAAACACTTCCTAATGATGTAAAACTGGACTATTTACAAATACCCATTTTACTTCGTTATAACGTAAATAATATGTTTACTTTATTGGCAGGCCCTCAATTCAGTGTATTGGTAAATCACAAAAACAATTTATTGCAAAATGGTGAAGCCGCTTTTAAACAAGGAGATTTTGCTATGGTACTGGGGGGACAATTTAATTTAAAAATGCTAAGGGTATATGGCAGATACAATATTGGGTTACAGAATATAAACGATTATGGTGATAAAAATAAGTGGACCAATCAACAAATTCAATTAGGAGTTGGAATACGACTGTAAATAATTACCTATGACGAACGAATTGCCGTGTATAAATTTTTATACGCGGCATTCTTATTTAAGATTCAACTTCTTTTTAATTTGTTGAATGCTATTTTTGAAGTTCATTAATTCGGTGGTCTGTTGATTGATGAAACTATTGTTCTCCAACTTACCAATTATGGTATTCATTTCAGCAAAATTTTCGTAGACCATTTTCCTGAATGGATTTGAATAGTCTTTGGCTCTAGCATCGTGAATTCCTTTGGTAATCCACTCCTTTGTGGCAATTGCATGGTTCAGCAAATAGCTGAGCTGGTGCTCATCAATTGTACGAAGATTCAGTCCACTTATTTCTTTTAAAGTAGCGAGACCATCTGCTCTTTTTTGTGAAGGATACAGTAACCCTTTTTTAGCGTATTGAAGATGGAGATCATCCCAGCCTTTAATTTTATTGCCAATGATTTTTTTCTTCAGCTCGTCCACATCAGTTTCAGGCATTAATTGCCCTCCAAGGTTGACCCAATTGTTTCTTGCCAATTTAACGGGTATAGAATTGCGTAAAGCAGTTAAATCTGTCGGGTTTGTTTCTTGTATTAAGTCAATTAGTTGTTCCACACCATAATACAATAAAATATCTTCAAATACTTGGTAAGCTGCTAGTACTTTTACCAGCACCGTTTTTCGTTTACTATTCTCTATATCATCAGCCTTGATCTCTAATTGATTTACCAATTTATTTTTACTTTTCAACAGAAGTTTGCCAACCGAAATTGCTTCAGTTGCGTCGTTACTAGGTTGGTGTTGGCTTTTTAAATAAGCCCTGCCAGTGTATAGTTCAAGTTTGTTGAGTGCAATAAAAATTTCGTTGATGGTATCGGGTGCTAAATAGTGGTATTCTAAAACCTGTGTTTTATCGGTGCGTTGGTCTCTATCAATATATTTCCAAGCATTACGAGCCAGTGCATACATATTGTACAGAAACCAGTAGGCAGGCATAATGGTGAGTTGATTTTCACTCACATCGTTGCTGATTAAAGAAAAAGGAATGGGGATATTTAATTCAGCGGGATAGTCGCCTTTATTAATCATACAGAAAGAGGCGAAAATAGAATTGTGTTTTAAACTTACACATAAGCCAGGCCAGAAGCCTCTGCCCATAATGATTTCACCATCTGCACTTCTACTATTGTGGTTGGAACCGATGGTGGCACCTGCGGCAATATTGCTTTGACCCATCACCAGTGCAGCACAGAGAAAAGAATTATTGTGGTGCTGTTCATGTGCAGGAAAGATAAGTGAATTCAGTACTTCGCAACAAGAAATAGTAGCGTTCTGACCCAAGTAAGAGTTAATAAGTCGCGCTCCATATTTCAATTGTGAGTGATCGGCCATGATGAATCTAACCGCTTTTACACCATAGAAAATACGGCATCCATAACCCACAATTCCATTTACCATTTCACATCCTTCACCAATTTGGGTTCTACCTTCGGGGCCAGAATTTACAGTCAGGTTCTTTAATTTATTGGCACCCTTAAAATAGGCATCGCTGCCTACCCAAACATCTTTAATAATATTACAGTTTTTAATAACGCTGCGATCGCCAATTTTACCATAGTAACCTCTTTTATTATCGAATTTTTTCTCTGTGAATTCTTTGAATTTATCTTGAAGTGCTTTATTGCTTCTATCCCTACTCCATAAATAAGCATCACCGGGCAACATACCATTAAAAGGCATTACCCTTCTACCCGTATTTTCATTGCACAACTCTAACCAAATTCTTACGTCTTCGTCCTCATCAGTTTTCACTATACCATTTCCAAATTTAGCGTGATTGGTAGTAACCAATTCGTTTACATTGGTGATGATTACTTCAGTACCAATAATATAATGCGAGAGATAATTAACATTATTTATTACAACATTATCTCCAAAGTCGCAACTAATAATGGTAGAATTATACAGTCCCACTGGTGCTTTCAGGTCGCTAAAGCCCAAGTAAAGTGGTTCTAGTTTACCAATGCGTACCAATCCATGAAATTTACAATTTTTAACCAGTTCGGGATTGAAAGAATCGGATACAAGGATATGATTCCAGTCGTCCGTTGTATTTCCGTTGCGTACCAGCATTTCAATTTCCTGGGCCGTAAGGGTTCTATAATGAATGCCGTTTTTAATCTGCATATTGCGCAGATAGAATTCATCTTTTCCCTTGGGAATATGATGGCCTTTAATAAAATTATACCCTAAAGAATGTAGGGGTGTTTTAGTAATATTATTCACCATCTTTAGTTTATTCAACGGTTACACTCTTGGCAAGGTTGCGAGGCTTGTCAACATCTAGTCCTTTATAGAGACCAACATAATAACTTAATAGCTGCAATGGTACTACACTTAACAGGGGCGCAATTACTTCATCAATATCTGGAACCAGCATTACGTCGTCTGCCATTCCAGGAATAATATCATCCCCCATGGTTGCCACTGCAATAACTTTGCCTTTACGGGCTTTTATTTCCTGAACATTGGAAACAATTTTTTGGTAGTAGGAATCTTTTGTGGCCACAAAAACTACGGGAAGTTTTTCATCTACCAATGCAATGGGGCCATGTTTCATTTCTGCAGCAGGATAACCTTCGGCGTGAATATATGAAATCTCTTTTAGCTTCAAAGCGCCTTCTAGTGCAACCGGAAAATTATATCCTCTTCCTAGAAAAAGAAAATCGCTGGCGTCTTTGTATTTTTCAGCAATGCGTTCTATCTCTTTGGTATTTGCTAAAATTTCTTTTATTTTTTCTGGAACAGATTCTAGGTCGCGCATGAGTTGTAAATACCTTTTTTCGTCGATGGTTTTTTTAGCAAAACCAATTTTCAAAGCCATCATCATGAGTACAGCAAGTTGACCGGTAAATGCTTTTGTACTGGCAACGCCAATTTCAGGTCCTGAGTGGGTATAAGCGCCAGCGTGACTCAATCGGGCAATACTACTGCCTACTGCATTTACCACACCAAAAATAAACGCACCTTTTTCTTTAGCACTTTCTAGTGCAACTAAAGTATCTGCTGTTTCACCACTTTGAGAAATGGCGATGATTACGTCACCTTTGTGAATAACTGGGTTGCGATAACGGAATTCGGAAGCATATTCAACTTCAACAGGAATACGGCAAAGTTCTTCAATTAAATATTCGGCAATTAATCCAGCATGCCAACTGGTGCCGCATGCAACAATTACAATGCGGTTGGCATGAATAAAAGCATCCATATTGTTCTCAATACCACCCATCATTATTTGTCCACTCTGTGGAAGCAATCTGCCGCGTAAGCAATCGAAAATACTATTGGGTTGCTCATGAATTTCTTTAAGCATAAAGTGATCATATCCGCCTTTTTCAATGGCAGCCAGTTCCATATCTAGTTTGGTAATAAAAGGGGTTTGTTTTTCATTACCCAAGTTTTTAAGAATCAGTTCATCGGGTTTTACAATGGCTATTTCATAATCGTTTACATACACCACTTCTTTGGTATATTCAATAATGGGAGAGGCGTCGCTGGCCAGAAAATGTTCCCCTTTACCAATGCCTATCACAAGGGGACTTCCTTTGCGAGCCGCAATAATGGTAGTAGGGTCGTCGTTTGAAATGAGTAGGATACAATAAGCACCAACCACTCTTTTTAATGCAATGCGCAAAGCTTCTTCTAAGGAGCAGTTGTTGTTGATTTTAATGTCTTCAATAAAATTCAACAATACTTCAGTGTCGGTATCACTTTTAAAATGATAGCCTTTAGATTCAAGCTCTTTTTTTATCTGGGTATAATTTTCAATAATGCCATTGTGAATCATGGCCAATTCGCCACTCTGCGATTGATGTGGATGCGCATTCCTGTCGCTAGGCTCACCATGGGTAGCCCAACGGGTATGTCCTATTCCTATTGTTCCTTGTAGGTCAAGGCCAATTACACGCTCTTCCAACTCAGCTACCTTACCTTTCTTTTTGTAGACCTTGAGTTTATTATTACTCAATAAGGCAACACCAGAACTGTCGTAGCCCCTGTATTCCAATCTTTTCAATCCTTTTAAAATAATGGGGTACGCTTCCCTCGGTCCGGTATAACCTACAATTCCACACATAATATTTAAGCAAGTTTAGTTGCAAGATTAATTATTTTTAATGAATAAACCGTTGTTTGTCAACCATAACAATGATTATTACATTTGTTAAAATTACAAAAATGAAAATTTCTATTTTTACTAAAGAAACTATTTTAGAGAACGATTGCGTGTTACTGCGACCATTGCAGCGCATCGACTTTGAAAACTTGCGGCATTTTGCTGTAAATGAACCTGATATTTGGAAATATTCGCTTATTCCTGCATCTGGAGAAGAGAACTTAAAGCAATATATTGAGCAGGCAATTGTAGTAAGGGAGGCAGAAAAAGAGTATCCATTTATTGTTTTTGATAAGCGCTTGCAGGCTTATGCTGGGAGTACCCGTTACTATGATATTCAGTTGCAGCAGGATACCCTTCAACTGGGATATACTTGGTATGGTAAAGATTTTCAAGGTACGGGGTTAAACCTGCATTGTAAATTTTTGCTGCTTCAATTTGCCTTTGATACAATGAATATGGAACGAGTAGAATTTAGGGCTGATGCTGATAATGCAAGGAGTATTGCTGCCATGAAAAAAATTGGTTGTATTGAGGAAGGTATTTTGAGAAATAATTTAATAAAGTTTGGGGGCGGTAGACGAAATTCAATTGTGTTGAGTATATTGAGGGCTGAATGGGTTAATAAAGTGAAAGATATGCTTGCCTTAAGAATAGCGTCACAAATATGATTTCTTACTTTGTGCTTTTATTTTCAATTCATTCAACGGCTATTTAAACAATTCGAGTAAAATTCTAAATCTAAAAAAATGCACAAACTATTGTTCTTTTTATTGCTTTTTGTTTCAGTTGTTTCATTAGCAGCATTTCAGCATGCTTCTAATTCAAGCAAAACTCATTTGTTGAAACAAAAAAAGATTTTGATTTTTTCAAAGTCCAATGGGTATCGGCATGAAAGTATTGAAGCTGGAATAGCCGCTATTCGTAAATTAGGAGCCGAAAATAATTTTGCTGTTGATGCTACAGAAGATTCACTTTTTTTTACAAAGCGGAATTTAAAGCAATACAATGCAATCGTTTTTTTAAGTACTACAGGCGAGGTTTTAGGTGCCAGTGGGCAAAAGGCATTCAAGCATTATATTCAAAGTGGAGGCGCATTTGTTGGGGTACATGCGGCTACCGATTGTGGTTATACTTGGCCTTGGTATATTGGTCTTGTTGGTGCTAGCTTTGAATCTCACCCTGAGCAACAAATGGCTAAATTAATTGTAAAAGATGCCACACATTTATCTACAAAGTCTTTACCGCTTATTTGGGAGCGAAAAGACGAGTGGTACAATTTTAAAAATTTAAGTTCATCTACAAATATATTATTGTCAATTGATGAATCATCTTATAAGGGTGGAAAAAATGGGGCGAGTCACCCAATGGCTTGGTATCATATTTATGATGGAGGTAGGGTCTTTTATACAGAACTTGGTCACACTAAAGAAAGTTATGAAGAACCTTTATTTTTAACTCATCTTTTAGGTGGAATTCAATACGCACTTGGAAATTAATCGCATTCGTTTTTCATAACTATAAATATATTATACCTTGAAATTTTTATTTTATTTTCTAATGTTGATGTTTGCTTTTATATCAATATCCTTTAATAGCCAGCAGAAATTTATCAAAAAAACTTGCTATGTTAAAGGTCGTTTTTTGTATGCACCCAACGGAGAGAAAATAATTTTAAGAGGAATTAATAAAATGAATGTTGTGACCGATCCCTCTGGAGAAAAATCGTTTCCGGAAATTGCTAAAACAGGTGCCAATACCGTGAGAATCATGTGGGCAACTTGGGGTGGTAAGGGAGAGAAGTTGGATATCATTATTGGGAACTGTATCAAGCACCAGATGATACCTATTATTGAACTTCATGATGCAACTGGTAAGTGGAATAAGCTGGATGAATGCGTTAATTTTTGGTTACAAAAAGACGTAGTAGCTACCATAAAAAAATACCAAAAATATTTACTACTGAATATTGCCAATGAAGCTGGAACCGATACGGTTTCTCAGCGCAATTTTACAATTACTTATGGTGCAATCATAAAAAAAATGAGGACTGCTGGAATTAATATTCCACTTATGATTGACGCTGCCAACTGGGGTAGAAACGAAAGTTATATTTTAACCAATGCCAAAGAACTGGTGGCTGCTGATCCATTACATAACCTTATTTTTTCATGGCATATTTGGGATTCAGGAATTTCTGAAATTCGCATTCAAACAGCTATTCAAGCGTCCATTAAACTTAATATTAACCTGCTAATTGGTGAGTTTGCTTCCATAGAAGTAAAGTGTAAATGTTGTATTCCCTATAAATTCATTATGCAATATTGCCAGCAGCAACAAATTGGTTGGCTGGCTTGGAGCTGGGGTGTAGGTAATGCTGACTGTGCCGCAATGGACATGACGAAGACAGAATCTTTTGAGTCTTTGTATGACTGGGGATTAGAAGTAGCTGTAACAGATCCTTACAGTATTAAAAACACTTCTTCAAGGCCATCCCTTTTCAGTACCAATAAATAAATCAAACAGATTCTAAACAGAATACACCATTGTTAAGCGTGTATACCACAATTCAATAAATACCTTTACTACACAAATATTCCTAGTGGAGAATCAGCACTATTTAAATTATAGAAACGGCTAATATTGGGTAGAACCATAGGTAAATCACGTTTCTGAACCCCCAACCAAAGTGCTAATTCTGCTGCTAATTCATCAACTGAAGTAGTAGGAATAATGCGTCCTCTACCTGTGTCGAGGCTATTGCCTTGAAATAAATCAGGATACTTTCCATACACTCTTTTTCCTTTTACCGCACCACCCATTACAAACTGATGTCCACCCCAAGCGTGGTCACTTCCTTCTGCATTTGAGGTGAGACTTCTTCCGAATTCTGAGGCAGAAAAAAGTGTCACATTATTTTGTACCCCCATTGAAGTCATCAAATCGTAAAACGATTTCATGGCATCACTAATGATAGGGATCATTGTTGACATATTATTCACTACATTATCATGAAAATCCCATCCTCCCCATTGCACATAAAAAATTTGCCTTTTAACCCCTAATGTATTTCTACCAGCAATAATTTTTGCAACTTGTCGCAATGAATTACCCAATGGGCCTGTTCCAAGTGTGTCAGATGGAAGTGTTGTTGCAGTTGCCAGTTTGAACTCTTGATATGCATCAATAGAATTACGTTTCATATTGCTGTATGTTTTTTCTAAAACGTTGCTGTATTCTTGTGCAAGTTGGTTGTCAATAGCACTTCTTCTAATTGCGTTAAAACCATTATCGCCCTCGTATCCATTTAGCGCAACAGCTCCATTGGCGTTTACGGTGTAGGGAACTACTTTATTGCCTACCTGCCAAAGATTATTTCCAGATATAGAAATATTCATAGAAACATTGGATGCACGATTAGCACTTATCAGTAAGTCGGCTGCTTTTCCAGCCCAACCCAATCCACTTCGTACATCTGGGATAGAGCTTTGCCACTGTTCTTGTTGATCGCTGTGAGAAAAAATACCATAAGGCAGTGAAGCCCCATTGTTATAATCAATAAGCGTAGTGGGCCTAACAAGACTCCCAATATTTGCAATAAAAGAAAGTTTTTCAGTGTCAAACAAACTCTTTATGCCCGCCATGCCAGGGTGAAGTGCAAGTGGCCTTCCCGCATTATTAAGGGGAGTGATGGGCAAAAGAGCGGATTGGGAAAGTGCAAGATCTTGTCGCACTTTTTGATATTCCGAGTAAGCATTACCAGTTGGAACGAGCATATTAAAGGAGTCGTTTCCTCCTGGTAAAAAGAAGCAGACCAATGCTCTGTAATCAGTAAGATTATTTATATTCTGAGCAACAGCTGAATTTGTAAGTAAGAAATTGCTAAGGGTACTTAATAATGAGGTAGACCCTACGGCTGCACAGCTGGCTTGACCAAGAAAGCGACGGCGATTGATATTGTTTGTTGACATATAGTATTTATTTTTGAATGTTAAATTCTGGACTAGCGGCAATTAGGTATGCAGCCATATTTACCCTATCTCTTTGCCAAGTATTTCCTGTGGCAGGTATTTTTAAAATTGCTTCTCTTACAACTTGAAATCCCTTAGGTTGTAAAGCACCACCCGTTAATTTAGTAGATAAAAGGCGAATTAAAGCGTCCGGATCATTGGCTATAGCAATCTCTTGTGAAAAATTAAGTTTCATCTCATTTGCTGGGGATGATGCCCCCCATCTGGCAATTTGATTTTCTACTGAATTCAAGAGATTATTTTGTGTTTCAATTGCTGTTACAGCAGTTAGTATTTGAAATTCTGGTGCAAATTTACCTAAGGTAGTTAATTCACCTGGGGGGCGGAAATTGGGAGAATAAAAATTAAATACACTAGGCGATTGAAATGGTTCTTGTAAATAAAAATCATACATATAAGTAGCACTTTCATAATCACCACTTGCGGGTTGAGCGTTAAACGTTTTGCCCATATTCATCAGTGTCATATAGGGTTCTCTCATTTTTCCAAAACTAGGATCTTTTGTTTTTTCAATATCTCTTGCTTCTACATCTAATAATATGGCTTTTACAACAGCACCCATATCGCCTCTAACCCCCTTGCCATTATTGGCAAAAACAGCAGCAACTCTACCAATATATTCGGGGCTAGGGTTTGAAGTAATCAGTCGCTGAATAAGTAATCTACTTATAAATGGACCAGTATTGGGGTGGTTGAATAGATTATCAATTGCCGAGTTAATGTCTTGCATTGTATTTCTTCCGCCAGGCAAAACAGTGCCGTTCAATAATTTTTTAGGGTTGGTGTCGTGGAAGGATTCATAGGGTTTCATGGGAAATTTATACTCTTCATACGAGTATTCAAAGTCGGCATTTGAATTGCTCGGGCCACCCCATTTTAAGCCTGTGAAAACCCTTGCAAACTCTGTAATATCAGTATTGGTATAAGTAGGTATAGGTTCTGCATTTCGGAGTTTGCGGGTTCCGTCTTGATTTAATTCCCATAGTCCTATACTAAAAAGCTGCATGATTTCTCTTGCGTAGTTTTCATCGGGAAAAATATTATTGGCACTATCTGGTTTTTTGTTTCCACAATGGCTTAAGTAAATGCCCATACAGGGATGCATGGTTACATCTAATAATAGCTGTCTAAAATTACCAAAAGCACCATCCATGAGCTTGTCATAATAGTTGGTTACTCCTTCTGAGTTCAATAAAAGGGCATCTACGTTTTGAGAGATAACAAAAATTTGCAGTAAAGAGTAAGCAATTCTTTGCCTAAGGATATCAGTGGTATCTGTATTTCCTTTTCTCCTCATTACTTGGGTCCACAAAGCAATTTTGGTGGCAGGATGAAAAACATCTTTGCCGTCTGCGAGTCTTTTTTTAATAACAGGTTGTAAATAGCCTTTTGGTTGTTTCAATTGATAATCAATCCAACCTTCAAATCCCAGTTGTTTTACCAATGCCAATTCATCGGTGTCTGCGCCAAAACCAGCCTGAATTAAAAACCTACTGGCTTCATCGTCTGTAGGAATAGTAGTTTTATCTAGAATATTTATCAGCGTTGAATCTACCCCTGAGATGGTATATTCTGTATTGGGGAGTAGTTTTATGGCGACTGTCTCTGTACCTTCAACAAGATTGTCGGCAATGGGCTGCAATTGCAACCATACTTCCCTGCTTCCCATGGGAATGGTTACACTAGAAACCACAGAACTAATATAATCAATTCCGGCAGTTGCTGTTCCAGCAATTTTTAGTGGAACAGTAATAGCTTTTACACCACCTGTTCTTCTAATAACAATTGTAATTGGGGTAGGCCAACTTTCATTCATGCTTGTTTGTAAAGATGAAATTGAAACTTGGTTAATAAGTGGAGTGCTGGTAGATTGTGCTGATGCAAAACCAGTAATTGCCCAAGATAATAATAGCAGTAAATATTTCATGTGTTTCTTTTTTTGATTTGTTTCCTTTATAGTACAATCCATTTTAAAACCATTGTCTTGGTAGGTGAAATTAGATGCACCAAATAAATGCCCCTCACAAGTACTTGTTTTGGAATTATTTTAAAGAGATTACTATTTACAATACTATTCGTAATTGGAATTTCAATTCCACCAGTTGTAAATAGTTTTACGGTTGCATCAGTTGTATTATCTACTTTTAAAAATACTTGAGAACTGCTCGGATTAGGGAATAACTCAGCCGCAGGAATATTAGTTAATTTTACCACTTCAATATTCGATAACACAAAACCAGCACTGGTATTAACTTGTCTTATTCTATAATAATTGTTACCTGCATCAGGCGTTTTATCTGTATAGGTATAGCTATTAGTTGTAGCTGAATTATTAAGTGAATTAACCCTGCCTATAGATTTGAAATTAATTCCATCAGCACTACGCTCTAACAGAAAATGGGAAATATTTCTTTCATTTTTTGTTTGCCAATCTAATTGTACTTCTTTGTTGTTAATTAAAGTTGCTTTAAACTGTACCAATTCACCAGATGCAACTGCGATAGATTTTAAATTAATTGCGTCTAATAAAAATAGTTCGTTGTTAACGGCTGCTTTATATCCAAAGCCAATATAATAATCGCCAGATAATTCAGGTACAAAGTTGAATGTTTTGTTCAGATAAACAGTATTAGAAATACTGCTATCAATTGAAATGGTATAGCTCATGGAGTCCTCGCCAGCATATCTTCCATATTTTACTTCCATAGTATGTAATCCACCCGAAGTAGCGTTTTTAAATGATAAAGTATAAGTGTTTCCAGCAATGAAATTAAAAGCTGGGGTAAAAATCCACGTTTTGGCTGGCACAAATGGGGCACTATTTACAGCTACTTTTGTTCCGCTGGCTGCAACGGGTAATGCCGAAGTTTGCCAGTAAATATCTGCAAAACCATTGCTGTTGTTTTGTGCCGTCATAGTTTCGGGAATTGCAATATCAATGGTTTCATCAAATTCTTCCTGATAAGGCAGCGATGCTGTTGTTGTTGTTTTGAAGTTAAACATATTCCATGCACTTCCACACGCACTCCTTAAATAAAAATAGTATTGCGTATTTGGTGTTAGCCCCTCTAGTTTTATGAAATTGTTAGTAGTGCTGGTAGCCGCAAAAGGTGGTATTGAAATATTGCTGATGGCATATTCATAAACAGCGTTAGTACTAAGCTGATCCCACTTGAGAATAGCATTGATGCCGCTAGCGCCACTTAATTTAATATTTGAAGGAGGCGTGCAGGCAAATGGTGTAAATCTAAATATTTGTCCACTTTCAGGCTTTTTATTGATGGTATCTGTTTCTATAAATTTATTTGCTGTTGCATTTGCTCCTGCGCTGGAGATACACAAAAAACTCAATGAGTCGGAGTTGTAAGCTGATGACCTTATTTTTGAAGAAGTTATTCCAATTGAAGCAGACTTATTTATTCCGCCTAAGCCCGATTCTGACTGGTATACAAATTCAATAATATTACTTGTTTCAAACAATTTAAGCTGGAATGAGAGTGCAGGGTTTCCAGATTCCCAAACCATATTTTTCCATTGTGTTGTAAAAATTCTATTGGGTGTAGTACCCGATGTAGTATAGCTAATATCAGTTTGTGAACTGAGTAAAAGATTGTCCCAAAACGGAGCAATCAGCGGGCGCGCAGCGCCTTTTAATCCAACACCATTTCTCAATTCATTTATTTCATACATAGGATTGGAACTGCTGCTTGCCAAAAAAGCTGCGCCAAGTGATGCATACCCATTACTATTTATATGAATGGTATTATAATTGGTTCCATTGTAATTAAAGTTGAACCCAATTGGAATATTGTTAGAGAACGATTCATCTAATAAATTCTTTGCAGATGGGAATGCTGCCGTGAGTGGAGCGGTTGTTCCTGTGGTTAAGCTGCTGTAGTTACCCTGTGTGGCAGTGAATGAATAGTAAATCTGTGCATTAAGGTGGGTTGAGCAAAGCATTACTAATAATATAGCAAAGGTTGTTCTCATAGGGGGTGGTTTTGGATATTAGAAATAGCGTTTAATATTGAAAAGTTTTTTGTAATATGATTTTATTCTCATTCTACATTACAAAATATCTGCCAAACTTATTTAAACCTAATATTCAGATCCATATTCATAGATTTTGCAGCCACAAAAGGCTTAAAATATGCTTAATTATTTTTTTCATATAGAAGGGAATGCAAATTCTATAAGCTGATTTGTAATAAAAGAGGGTTGATTTTTTGATTGATTGCGTAATACCTTAACTCAATAATATGATTCGGCAATGAGTTTTTATTCCAAGATTCATGAATAGCGATTGCAGCACCTAAA
Organism: Sphingobacteriia bacterium; assembly: GCA_031369485.1. Classification (GTDB taxonomy): domain Bacteria; phylum Bacteroidota; class Bacteroidia; order Chitinophagales; family Chitinophagaceae; genus Sediminibacterium. Next base: position 28,818 of record JANMOT010000014.1, on the reverse strand, counting down.
GCCGTTGCTTGGGCCATTGATGCAGCATAAATTTCAATGGACGGAAATCGGAATGCCAATAAATTCATGAATACATTGTTTTTGCTGAATCCTCCGTCTACAAATATTCTTTTTGTTTTGCCAGGTTCTATTACCAATGATGTAGATAAAAACTGTTGATCAATAATGTCTAAAATCAATTGATGATATGCCTCGGTATCCGAAGTAAAATGATTTAAATTACGATCTGCGAATTTGATGGGGTTCGCATTGGTACTCTTTTCTTTTTTTTCAATAAACTCATTAATCAGTGTTGGATCAAAATCAATGGTTCGATAACGAATAATATTTTGATTGAAATGCGCAGCAATTCTTTTAGTTTGTTGTTCGTGTTCATGACCTGCAAAAAGTCGAGATGCTTTAATAGGTATTCCTTTATAAGATAAAAAGCAAAGACAATCGTTTGCAAGATCATTTGCACTAAGCGGGTTTTGATTAAAAGGGTTAAGGCTAATGCACCAAGTTCCTGTAGATAATAATATAAATGGTTCCTGAAAACTTACTAGGTAGGGAATAAGCGCAGCAGAACTGTCATGTAACCCAATGCCACAAGCGAAATTGCGCTTCTGAAAATTTACTTGCAAAGTATGCTCACTACTTAATATGGGAGCCAGTTTGCTTATAAGCCCTTCTTTCTCTACCCATTCGTGGTAACTATTTTCTTTAAAATCCCATAAATTGGTATGGCACCCGATACTGGTAATATCGGCATAAAATTTTTTAGTAAAAATAGCGCTTAGGTACTGTGGCAGATGAAGGGCAAAATGAGTTTGTTCAAATAAAGAAGGTTTCTCCTGCTTTATTCTATAGAACTGCATTCCAGAATTTAAACTGCCTAATGCAGGTGAAGCCGTACGCAGTGAAAAATCGTGTACCCCACCATAATTATCATAGAACTGCTGCTGCAATATTGGGGGGTATGGTTTTAAATAATTGTACAAAGGAGCAATTGGATCTCCTGCCTTATTTACATAGGCTAAGCTGGCTCCATAAGTTGAGAAGTTGACCGCTTTTAGGTCGAAATTTTTGTCCCGAATTACTTCTGAAATTGAGTTGATAACACTCTGCTTAAGGCTGTCTATATTTTCACATATATCACCATCTTCATCGGTTATTTCATTAAATCTAGCTGACTTCTCAAATACAATTTGGTATTGCTCATCGAATAAAAAAATCTTTTTGTTCGTTTTGCCTACATCAATAACTGCTATAACGGGCTGCTTGCTCAAGGGTAATAAATTATAGGAATGATCACAATCGTTTATTTATAAACCTGTAGCTGTGTTATTTGATCCTCGTATATCCGTGAGCGATTCTCTAATAGCTAGATCTCTGTAAAGTTTAATTGGCTCAAGTGCACCACCGGTAACCAATCTTGATTCTGCAACCAAGGGTCTGATATCGGTTCTAAAAGCATGCTGCAAAATTTCTTGCGCAAGTACAGTATCATTGTTGTTTTGGGCATCTCTAAGTGATGATGTGTTTACCAATAATGCCTGTGCATAAGCTATTTTGATGGCTTCTACCGATTGCAGCAAATCTTCTAATGGGTCTTTAATATTGTGACTCGCATCAATCATCCATGCGAGACCAGTAGCATGGTCGAGTCCTTTTTCATTCATTCCATCAATGAGTTCATTAAATATTAAGAATAATTGATAAGGATTGATGCATCCAACTGTTAAATCATCGTCCCCATACTTACTATCGTTAAAATGAAACCCACCTAGCTTGCCTTCATTTAATAATATGGAGACAATCTGTTCAATATTAGCATTGGGCAAATGATGACCTAAGTCTACCAATGTAGAAGCTTTGGAACCTAGTTTATTGGCATATAATAAGGATTGACCCCAATCACCAACGGTCATCGAATAAAAATTCGGCTCAAAAGCTTTGTATTCAATAAAAATTTTCCAGTCCTCCGGTAGTGCTGCATATATCTCTGTTAAACTTTCTAATGTATTTTGAAAAGCTTTTCTAAAATTCAATTGCCCCGGAAAGCAGGATCCATCTGCCAACCATACGGTCAAAGATTTTGAACCAAGTGATTCCCCAATTTTTATAACATCAATATTATGTTGAATGGCTTGCTGTCTCACCGCTTTATTTACGTGCTGTAAGGAGCCAAATTTATAACTCAACTCTTGCGATGGTTGATTTTGAAATGTATTGGAATTCACCGCATCAAATTGAAGCCCATATTCGGCAGCAAGTTTGGTAAGTTTAGGAATATCATTTGGTATATCCCATGGAATATGTAATGACACGGCTCCACTTGATTTATTCAATTGATGCAATAATCCAATATCCTCCATTTTCTCCTCAATATTTCTGGGCTCACCTCCATAAGAGAAACGCCCAAATCGAGTGCCACCAGCTCCTAAAGCCCAACTAGGTATGCCAATTTGAAAAAGCGAAAGCTTCTCAATGATTTGATTTGAATCTCCTATTGTGGCTCTGCAATAGTCCAGTTTCTTACTATGTGCCCCAATCAACTCAGTATTGTGTTGATCAATTTTATTCTTTGGTAGTAACATAAAATAGTCTTCTATAATTGGTTATAAAGTAATTTTTCTAAGAATTTGCAATATCGCTATTTGCAAGCAATTTTTTTCAAAGTAGTTATTTTATATTACTAGCTATGTTGTACTGTGATGGTTTGGGTGTTTTTTGTCTGTTTACAAAGCTTATTTTTAGTATAATTATTTCAAATAGCTTCTTAAAGAACTAGGTTCTAAATTCATATCTTGCGTGAAATAATTTCGATGCTGAAAATAGGACTAATTAGAGAGGGCAAAATTCCAGCCGATAATCGGGTGGCACTTACACCCGCACAGTGCAAATGGCTTACTAAAAATTTCAGTGATATTCATATTTTTGTGCAACCCTCACCGCATAGGTGTTATACTGATGTAGAATATGAGCAGGCTGGTATGGAATTAACCGATGATTTAAGCGGATGTGATATAATATTGGGAATAAAAGAAATTCCAATAAATCAGTTAATCAAGCAAAAAACTTATTTATTCTTCTCTCATACAAAAAAGCAGCAACCCTATAATCGTGCATTGATGCAGGAAATGGTGCGAAAAGAAATTACTTTGATTGATTATGAATGTTTGGCTCACAAAGATGGCCAACGTATTATTGGATTTGGTTTTTTTGCTGGTATTGTTGGTGCACACAATGGAATAATGGCCTATGGAAAAAGAACAGGAGCTTTCAGTTTGAATCGGGTGTTTCATGTAAAAGATTATAGAGAGCTATTGCATACTTATTTTGGACTAAAATTGCCACCCATAAAAATAGCGGTGACAGGAAGTGGGAGGGTTGCACACGGAATTTTAGAAATTATGAACCTGATGGATGTACAGGAAGTAGAACCAGAAGAATACCTCCAAAAAAAATTTGATTATCCCGTTTATGTCCATTTAAAAGGCGCTGATTTATATCGTCATTCAAATTCAAACAGTTATAATAGAGCTCATTTCCATGCAGTTCCTACTGAATATATTTGTCTCTTTAAGCAATATTGTTCTGAAACTGATCTGTTGATGAATGGGGTGTATTGGACTCCTGAAATTCCAAGGTTATTTAATTGGGGTGACTTGAAGGCGACTAATTTTCGCATCAGTACTATTGCTGATATAACCGACGATAAAAATGGAAGCATACCTTGCAATTTAGGTGATGCAACTATTGAGGACCCTGTTTATGGGGTTGATAAAAAAACGGGCAAAAAAACAATTCCTTATGCTCAAGATTCAATAGATATGATGGCGGTTGGTAATTTACCCAATGAATTACCGCGCGATGCCAGCAGGTATTTTGGTGAACAATTGATTAAGTATATTCTAAATGATATTCGCATTGGAGGTTCTCCTATTATTGAAGATGCTACTATACTATATAAAGGTAAAGTGACCAGCAATTTTAGATACCTAAAAGAATATGCCGCTGTAAATTAAATTAAGCAATTTCTAAGTAGTGTTGTGCGCTTTGCTTGCTTAATCTTATTTTAATAGACTCTTTATTTCATTCAGTTTCATCAATGCTTCCACAGGTGTAAGTCGATTGATATCAATGGCATTTAGCTTGTTCCGAATGTCTTCAAAAGTTTGGGAATGAGCATCAAAAATGGAGAGCTGTACCTGAGGTGCGCTCATTTGTTTCAATACTTTTGTTGTAGATTCTTTACCATCTTCCCTTACGTGTTGCTGTTCTAATTGTGCTAAAATAGTATTGGCTCTGTTAATTAATGAAATGGGCATTCCAGCCATTCGTGCCACCTGTATGCCAAAACTATGCGTACTTCCGCCTGGAGCCATTTTGCGAAGAAAAATAATTTTATTGCTGAGTTCTTTATGCGTTATATGGTAGTTCTTTACGTTTTCTAATCGATCTTCTAGTTCGTTTAATTCATGGTAATGCGTTGCAAATAAAGTCTTTGGCTTGAAGTTGCTGTTGTGAATAAATTCAACCATACTCCAAGCAATAGAAATACCATCATAGGTGGCAGTGCCGCGTCCAATTTCATCCAATAAAATCAAACTACGAGTGCTCATATTATTAATAATACTTGCCGTTTCATTCATCTCTACCATGAAAGTAGATTCCCCACCGCTTAAATTATCAGAAGCACCTACACGCGTAAATATTTTATCGGTTAATGGAATGGATGCCAGTGCTGCTGGTACAAAACTACCCATATGTGCCATTAAGGTAATAATGGCGGTTTGCCTCAATAAAGCACTCTTGCCACTCATATTTGGCCCCGTTAAAATAATTACTTGTTGATTTGCCGGATCAAGCTGTATATCGTTGGCTATATAGCTCTCATCTGCTTCAAGGTTGCGTTCAATAACAGGGTGGCGGCCTTCTTTAATAACCAATTCTAAGCCTTCATGTAAGGATGGTTTTTTGTATTGGTATTGTAAGGCAATTTCAGCAAAACAAAGCAGGCAATCAATGGTAGCAAGTGTATGGCCATTTACTTGTATGGGTGCTATAAAAGATTGTAGTGTATTTAATAACTCTGTAAAAATAGCAGTCTCTATGCTGAGTATTTTATCTTCCGCCCCAATAATTTTTTCTTCATATTCTTTAAGCTCAGGGGTAATATACCGCTCTGCGTTGGTAAGTGTTTGCTTGCGGATCCAATCTGCTGGCACTTTGTTTTTATGCGAATTGGTTACTTCTAAATAGTAGCCAAATACATTATTAAAACTCACTTTTAAAGAGTGAATGCCAGTTCGTTCCGCCTCTCGTTGTTGTATGCTTACTAAATATTCCTTGCCACCACTCGCAATTTTTCTGAGTTGATCTAGCTCTTCATTCACATTTGCTTGAATAATTCCTCCTTTATTAATTAGAATGGGAGGTATGTGAACTACCTGTGCATTAATTTGTTCAACAATAGATTCACAACCATTTAATGCTTCAGATAATTTTCGAAAGTAGGGGTTCTCTAACTCGGCTAACAATACTTTTATGATGGCTGTTTGTTCCAGTCCCCTTGCCAGTTGTACAACTTCCCTAGGATTAATTTTTTTAAGGGGAATTTTACCCACCATTCTTTCAATATCACCACAAATTTTAATGGCTTGAGCCAGTTGCAGATGCAGATCGGTATGAAGTACGCTGAATTCAACAGCATCTAATCTATCGTTAATTCTATTGAGGTCTTTCAATGGAAATGCCATCCATCGTTTTAATAAACGGGCACCCATGGCACTCACCGTATGATCCATCACTTGCAGAAGACTGGTATGTTGATCTCCACCGCTTGGCATTAATTCTAGGTTGCGGATGGTGAATCTATCCATCCATAAAAAATCTTCTCTTTCAATTCTCTGAAGGTGGGTAATATGCTGTAAGTTGGGATGCTCTGTTTCTTTAAGATAATACAGAATGGCACCTGCTGCAATAATGGCTTCTTTTAAGTGTTCTATACCAAACCCTTTAAGGGAGTGTGTTTGAAAGTGTTTGAGTAGACTCTCAGTTGCAAATGCTTCATCAAAAATCCAGCTCTCCATGGTATAAGTGTAGAACTTACTGCCATAACTTTCTTTGAATTGCTTTTGATAGCTGCGCTGAAAAATAACTTCAGCTGGTTGCATGCTCTGTAATAATTTATCAATATACTCTTCATTACCCTGTGCTACAAAAAATTCTCCAGTAGAAATATCCATTAATGCAATACCCGTATATTTTTCTGAATAGTGGATGGCGGCTAAAAAATTATTGCTTTTATATTCCAGTAATTTATCGCTGGTGGCCACACCCGGTGTTACCATTTCTGTAACACCACGTTTAACAATACCCTTAACCGTTTTTGGATCTTCCAACTGATCACATATAGCTACTCGGTAGCCAGCTTTTACCAGTTTGTGCAAATAAGTGTCCAGCGAGTGATAGGGGAAGCCAGCCAATTCACTAGAAGCTGCTGCGCCATTGTTTCTTTTGGTGAGTGTAATACCCAATACTTTCGAAGCAATGATGGCATCTTCTCCAAAGGTCTCGTAGAAGTCGCCTACCCTAAAAAGCAAAATTGCATCGGGATATTTTTGTTTGATAGCCCTGTGCTGTTGCATGAGTGGAGTGTCGTTGCCCGATTTTGCCATAGTTAACAAATATAGTGATGCACTTCAATCCCAAGCAATTGCTGCCCTTGATGTGGAAAAGTAAGGCGTAATTGAATAGATGGTTTTACCTTTGCCATATGCGTAAATGGACCATGCAGGAATTGGGTAGGAAAACCGTGGCCGATTTTAAAGAAGCGGGTAAAATGCCTTTGGTGATTGTTTTAGACAATGTTAGGAGCATGCACAACGTGGGGAGTGTTTTTAGAACTGCGGATGCTTTTTTAATTGAATCTATTTATTTATGTGGAGTTACGCCCAGACCTCCGCATAGAGATATTCAAAAAACGGCTTTGGGTGCTACTGAAACCGTGGTATGGAATTATACAGAAAGCAGCGTTGCCACTATTAAACTATTAAAGGAGCAGGGTTATACTGTATTTGCGGTGGAACAAGCAGAAGGCAGTATTTCACTCCATCAGTTTCCCCAACAAGCAGGTAAGCTGGCGGTAGTTTTTGGCAATGAAGTAGATGGGGTAAGTGATGAAGTACTTGCATTGTGCAATGGTTGTATTGAAATTCCACAGTTTGGATCAAAACATTCCTTGAATATTTCCGTCGCAGTAGGCATTGTGCTGTGGAAACTAATAGAGGGCAGGTTTTGATGTATTTATGCTAATGATTTTTAACCCTAAATAAAAGCTTTTGTCCACTTTTAAAAATTACCTCAGTCTCATAAAATTCTCCCATACCATTTTTGCAATGCCTTTTGCAATGATTGGTTTTTTTATTGCTTTACCCCAATTGAATCTTAATAAAGAAACACTTGAATATGCTTTAGGTGAAGCAACTATGCGCAGATTAATCTCCCCATTTATACTGGAAAAATTAATGTTGGTCATTTTTTGTATGATTACTGCACGTAGTGCCGCTATGGCGTTTAACCGTTACCTCGACCGACGTTTTGATGCCCTCAATCCCCGAACTGCTGTTCGGGAAATACCTGCTGGCATTGTATCTGCTAAGGGTGGACTGATTTTTACAGTTATTTGTTCGCTGTTGTTTATAGCGACTACTTTTTTTATTAATTCGCTTTGTTTCTACCTTTCTCCCATTGCTTTATTCGTTGTTTTATTTTACAGTTATACCAAACGATTTACAGCGCTTTGTCACCTTGTACTTGGTATTGGGCTCTCACTAGCACCTATCGGAGCCTATCTAGCAGTAACGGGTTCATTTGCGCTATTACCCATTATTTTTTCTTTTGCAGTCGTTTTTTGGGTAAGTGGGTTCGATATTATTTATGCTATGCAGGATACTGAATTCGATCAGCGGAATCAATTGTATTCAATACCCAGTAAGTTGGGTAAAAAGCGGGCATTAAGGGTTTCAGAATTGCTTCACTTGCTTAGTATTGCTTGTATTATTGCAGGGGGCTATTGGGGTTTATTCCATTGGTTGTACTGGTTGGGCGCATTGGTATTTATTGGAATGCTGGCTTACCAACATACACTGGTGAAACCCAATGATCTATCAAAAGTAAATATTGCTTTTATGACGGCGAATGGCATTGCCAGTATGGTATTTGGGATACTGGTGCTTGCTTCCTTATTTTTACAGTACGGTTGGTAATAAATTAAAAAATTGGCTAGAATTATTTGCATTGATTATGGTGGAAAAAGAACTGGATTGGCAGTAACCGATCCACTACAGATTATTGCGACTGCATTAACCACCATCCCAACTAAGGAGTTAATTCCGTTTCTACAGAATTATTTTAAACAAGAATCTGTAGCGTTGATCTTAATAGGAGAGCCCCTGAATCTAAACAATACACCTACCCACGCAACTCCTTTGGTGAAAGCTGCTATTAGAAATTTAACAAAAATTTTTCCGCATATTCCCATTCAAACGGTGGACGAGAGATACAGCTCCAAAATGGCGCTCAGAGCTATGGTAGATATGGGAATGAAACAGAAGCAGCGTAGGCAGAAAGGCAATATTGATCAGATAGCTGCTACCATGATATTACAAGAATACTTGCAAAATAGGTAGTCGATCCCTTGTTCATTGCCTGTTTCAAGGTAGTTTTGCAACTTTATTAAAGCTTTTAAGATGATTCTTTCGATAGTAGCATACGGGGCACCGGTACTCAGAAAACTTAGTAAACCCATTGAAGCCGATTACCCCGATCTGGCTAAATTTTTAGAAGATATGTGGGAAACCATGTATTCTAGTAATGGGGTAGGATTGGCTGCACCCCAAGTAAATAAGGATATACGGCTATTTGTGGTGGACTCCGAACAGATATTCGAAAATATGGACGAGGAAGAAAAAACCACTTATAACGATCGACCAGGTATAAAAAAAGTATTCATCAACGCTCAAGTAGAATCTATTCAGGGTGAGGAATGGGCTTACAATGAAGGTTGCCTCAGCATTCCTAAAATAAGGGAAGATATTATGCGGGGAGAATCGGTAACCATCACTTATCTGGATGAAAATTTTAAACCGTATCGATCTACATTCTCTGGCATCACTGCTCGGGTAATTCTGCATGAGTATGATCATATAGAAGGTAAATTATTTATTGATTATTTGAAGCCATTGAGAAAAAAAATGTTGCAAGGGAAACTAAATGATATTAGTAAAGGCAAAGTAAAAGTAGATTATAAAATGAGTTTTGCTAAATGAGGTATTTGATATTTTTTAGTATTGCATTTTTTTTCGCCATCCCACTAGTGGCGCAGGATAGTTCTGTGGTGATAGATGAACAGCGGTTTACCTTATCTGAAGTAGTGGTTCGAAATAATTTTGATTACAAACGCTTACTGGCACAGATTAAAGAAGATACCACTTTTTATAAAGCGTTTAGAAACTTACGCATACTCGGATTCAGTGCCTATAACGATATCCAGATGATGGATAAAAAAGGGAAAGTACAAGCTTCATTGTCCAGTAAAACGCGACAAAATATATTAAACGGATGTAGGTCAATGGAGGTTTTGGAAGAGAAAGTAACGGGCGATTTTTATGATGCAAAAAAGAATTATAATTATACTACTCCTGAATTGTATGCCAGCTTATTTTTTACAAAAGGAAGTATTTGCGGAGAGAATAATATAGTAAAAGGCAGGATACGCAATCTCGCCGATAAGCGGGGAATAGAAAAGCACAAAGAGCAATTAAAAATGCTGTTCTTTAATCCCGGAAAAAAAATTGCAGGTATACCATTTATTGGGGATAAGCTTGACTTGTATGATGATAATGCGCATAAATTATACAATTATAAACTAGATGTACAGGAGTATAAAGGCGCATTATGTTATGTTTTTTCCATTTTGCCCAAAGAAACATTGGGGTTCTTAAAAAAAGACCAAGTGGTAGTAGATCTAATGGTAACTTGGTTTAATATGCGCACCATGGAAGTAGTGGCTAGAAATTATTCCTTGAGTTATCAGGCGGGTGTGTATGATTTTGACGTGAGTATGGAAGTAGAGATGACGCGTATTAATAATTTAATAGTCCCTAAAACCTTGCGTTACAAAGGCGATTGGGATGTGGTTTTCAAGAAACGCGAAAGGGCAATATTTACTGCTACATTATTTGATTTCAAACAATAGGGCCAGTATTAAAAAATAAAAAAGCACCCGAAAGTGCTTTTTATCAAGGAAGGGATTAAAAATCAAAAAAATCTTATAAACCTAGTTTTCTACCTGGAAGGGTACGTGTTTTCTTATCGCTTTTATTTACATCGGTTAATTTAACAACCAATCTTACATCGGCAACACTGCCGTTTATGGTGCCCGTTCCAACACGATAAATGCTTTTATCGTATGGTATTTCAACGGTTCCATTGTCCCAATTAGTTCCAGCTACAACATATCTTTCTTCACCTTCAGCAGGTACAAATAACATGGAGTTTCCGTTCTCAAAACTTACGCGAAGGCCGTATGCGTCAACTGATTCAATAATACCAGGCGTATAAGCAGGTATGATAATTTCATTAATCAATTTCCCATTGATAAAGCGAACGGTACCAGAAGAAACTTCGGCTTTAGCACTGTCCAGAAAACGAGTAAGAACCAGTTTCTGATCAATATAAAATTGCACACGCTTAATATCAACCGTGTAAGCAGCCAAGCGCATTTGTAGTTCACGAGAGAAGGCAACATATTGACTCTTATCAATCACTACTGGTGAATTGGTAGGAGGGGTATATGCATTGTTGGCATTAGGGTTATTTTGGGGGGAACTGCTTTTTAAATAACCTTTAGAACTGGAACTATGTTTGCCGCCTGAACAGCTTACTAGTAAAATAACCCCCAATGAAATGATGCCTGTTGATAAACGAGACATAATAATAAATTTTTGATGTCAGATAAAATAAAATTCTCTACCCAACGTTTAAAGTAATATCCTTAGATAATTCCGTAAACGGTTTGTATAACTTTTGGTTACACATAGTCATATTGGATTAATATGAGGGAATGTAAATGTGCTTCATTTTCGTGAAAGTTGATACAAGTCTTATTTTTAGATTTGGTGTTCAAATCAAAATCCATTTAAATTTTAATAACTAATATGCATTGTATTATATTGATTTTCAATATAATACAATTATTTATTGACATCTTAAATAAGATGAAGTATTAGAATAAAGCAATTTCTTTTTTATAAAATCACTACAAGTTGGTATATAGATAGGTTAAACCTAAATGAATTTACCGTTGCTAAGTTCAATATTTGCAAGACTGTTGTAGCGGGTTATTTTGTTATAGAAAAGTCACGGTGATATCGCTGAAGTAATTTTTCGGGATCATTTTTTAAAATATAAATTTTACCCTTTAATTTCTTAATCTCACCGGCTTTTAATCCGCCAATTCTTGGATCGCTATGAATACAAACAAATATACCTTGAAATAATTCCTGGTAATTATCCCAAGCAGTGGCCATCAAATAAGTATTATCATCTGAAAAACAACCTATAAGGCCATTTATTGGCTTGTCTGGACTAAGAGGACGTGGGTTAACATCGTTCAGATTGATGCCTTTTGGTGCGTAAACCTGTCCGCCTTTGTAAATAGCTTCTTCGGTACGCTGTGTGTTATTTAAAGTGGTTAAACCTGATTTAGTAAAGATGAAACAACGTGAAATGTAATTTTCCTGTTTTCGATTGGTAAAATTGTCAACATGAATACAAGGCTGAAACCAGTCAATATCTACCATGGTTTTTCCTTTATTATGAAGTATGAGATTGAATTCTACTTCGTCTTTTTGGGTTCGAATATCATGCGTAATTTCTATATTCGGTTCCACTATGGTTCTTAGTTTGATATATGTATTATTGTCTTCAGTAGATATCAATTCTGTCTTATGTGGAATTGTGGTTTCTTCCCAGTTTCGGTGAGTTGATTTGGTTTTGCAAAAAGCTTCGAGATAAAGAATATCCATTTTTTTACCAGATAGTTTATCATCTGAAATAGTAAGTACGTTATCTTTCCAAAATATGCGGAGCTTGGCACTATATTTTGATGTTATTTTCGATGGTTTTTTAAAGCACTGTATAAATCCAAACATGCAGATAAATCCAACAGCTAAAGTTAATTTCCCCATAACGTTTTAAAAATTATATTTTTTTCTCAAATGTAGACAAAAAAGAGTCAAGCGTATTTGGAGATACTTGCAAAAGAGTCGTGTCAATTTGATTTTTTGGGACATTGTTGTTTTGACAAGCAAGAGATACTAAGCTAAAAAAAAGTAAGAATGTAAATTTGTTCATGTTCCTTTTCTTATTTAATAATTTATGTAAAAATGGCTTACAATAAGTGAATTTAGCATATTATAAGCACCCCTCCAATAAATTGGGCTTTTAAGCGATAATGGGTTTCCGTTATACATTTTGTATTGTCGCCCCTAACACACTTCTAGCTGTTGACTTTTCTAAGTGTTTTACCGTATCAGCTTCGGGACTGCTTCGGGGTTGGGGTACTACAACCCGCGCTAGCAAAGGAAAACACCGACCCTCTCCCGAACAAGTCCCGAACAAAACACCTATTTGTAGTAATTTCACTACATTTCATATAATCAGGTATTTACCGCAATCTTTTTACCAATGAGATATTGTTCTTTTGTAAAGAATTTTTTCCCATGCGTTTAATTGACCGGCTTTATCAGTATTTAAACTACCAAGCTATGAGTGCGTACGCATTTGAGCACCATTGCGAACTTTCCAATGGCTATTTGGGTAAACAGTTTAAAGGCAAGGGTAATATTGGATCGGCTATTTTAATAAAAGTAGAAGAGAAATTTCCCGACCTCAATATTCAATGGTTGGTAACTGGGAAAGGAAAAATGATTCGTTATGGGATGGAATGGTGCAACCATTCAAGTATGGAGTTGAATGAACAAACTCCATTTTCTGGAAACGCTGATGAGTGGGTAATTGAATCATTGCGCGGTCAGATTTTAGCCCTACAACAAACGGTGAAAGATAAGAATGCCATTATTGGACTGCTGAAAAAAGAAAAGACAGCCAACAAGAATGCCCTCTTACGAAGGCATTCTTAAATCAACTATTGATAGCTATTTTCTATGCGGATTCGGTTTCATAAGCAGAAACTGGTTCACAAGTGCAAATAAGATTTCTATCTCCGTGTGTATTATTTACCCGAGCAACACTTGGCCAGAATTTATTTTGGGTGGTATAATAAAGCGGGAATGCAGCTTCTTTTCTGCTGTATGCATGATTCCACTCTTCTGCGCAAATTACGGCTTGGGTATGGGGTGCATTTTTCAGCGGATTGTCAATTTTATCAGCTCGCCCATCTTCAATTGCTTTTATCTCTTCATAAATGCCAATCATAGCGTCGCAGAAACGATCTAGCTCGGCTTTGTCCTCACTCTCGGTTGGCTCAATCATAATGGTACCAGCAACCGGAAAACTCATGGTAGGGGCATGAAAACCATAATCAATTAAGCGTTTCGCAATATCTTCTGCTTCTACGCCTGCTGTTTGTTTGAAGGGGCGAAGATCTACAATAAATTCATGGGCACAAGTGCCATTCTTGCCCGTATATAAAATTGGATAGTATTGCTCCAATCGCGCTTTCATATAGTTCGCATTCAGGATAGCATATTCCGTTGCCATGCGAATGCCATCAACCCCCAACATTTTAATATAGGCATAACTAATCAGCAAAATACTGGCAGATCCAAATGGAGCTGCACTTACTTCCAAACCCTCACGCTTATATCCCATTAAGTGACCGGGTAGGAAAGGAGCTAGCTGATCGTTTACACAAATAGGTCCCATGCCAGGACCGCCACCGCCATGCGGTATGGCAAATGTTTTATGAAGGTTGAGGTGGCATACGTCCGCACCTATCATACCGGGACTGGTTAAGCCAACCTGCGCATTCATATTAGCGCCATCCATATATACCATTCCACCATTTTGGTGAATGGTGGCACAAATATCTTTGATGGTCTCTTCAAATACACCATGGGTAGATGGATAGGTAACCATCAATGCCCCCAACTTGTCTTTATACAACTCGGCTTTTGCCGTAAGATCACTTACATCTATATTGCCAGCTTCATCGCATTTTACCACTACTACTTTGAATCCTGCCATTACAGCACTTGCAGGATTGGTGCCGTGTGCACTAATAGGAATCAGCACTATATTACGAAATGATTCATTCCTGTGTAAATGGTATTCCCGAATGGCCAATAAACCCGCATACTCACCCTGTGCACCACTATTGGGCTGTAAACTACACGCCGTAAATCCAGTGATTGCACATAGGTATTGATTCAACTCTGACAGAATCTGTTGGTATCCTTGGGTCTGTTCTGTGGGTACAAATGGATGCAATCCGCCAAACTCAGGCCAGCTTACTGGGATCATTTCTGTAGCCGCATTTAATTTCATCGTGCAACTGCCGAGACTAATCATGCTGGTATTAAGTGAAAGATCTTTATTCTCCAGTTGCTTTATATAGCGCATCATCTGGCTCTCACTGTGGTGAATATTGAAAACTGGGTTGGTTAAAAAAGTACTGGTTCTTTTTAATAAATCGGGTATTGCAGCCGATTCAAACGCAACCGCTTTTACATCCACTGAGATTAATTTTTTTCCGGTTGCAGTTGCAAACACTTGCAATATCTTGTTAAGATCTTGGATGGAATTGGTTTCATCCAAGCTTATTCCAACCGTTCCATCTTTATAATACCTGAAATTAATTTCCTGTGCTTCTGCTTCAGTTTTTAATTTCTCTGTATCTAGTCCAGCAACTTGTAGACTGTCAAAAAAATGAGGATGCATCAACTTTACTCCCATTTCTATCAATCCATTTGCCAATAAATTGGCGAGAGAATGAACCCTTGTCGCTATATTTTTTAACCCTTCTGGACCATGATAAACGGCGTACATGGCAGCCATATTTGCCAGTAATGCTTGAGCTGTACAAATATTTGAAGTCGCTTTTTCGCGTTTTATATGCTGCTCTCTAGTTTGCAATGCCATCCTGAGGGCACGATTTCCTTGCGCATCAATACTCACGCCTATTAGTCGCCCAGGCATGCCTCTTTTGAAATCATCGTTGGTGGCAAAGAATGCGGCGTGCGGTCCGCCATAACCCATTGGTACGCCAAAACGCTGGGCTGAACCTACTGCAACATCCGCTCCAAGTTCTCCTGGCGAAGTGAGTAGGGTAAGTGCCAATAAATCGGTTGCCATAATTATATAACCACCCGCATTGTGCATCTTTTTAATGAAAGAACGATAGTCTTCTACTGAACCATTGTCCGCCGGATACTGCAGTATTGCTCCAAAGAAAGTGTCATCAATCGCTGCTGATTTGTAATCTCCAAATACCAATTCTATGTGAATGGGCGCGGCGCGGGTAATCAATACCTGCTTGGTCTGCGGAAAAATATGCTGGTCAACAAATAATTTTGGTTTGGTAATATTATCTGTTTTATTCACTTGGTGAAACAGCATTGACATTGCTTCTGCTGCTGCGGTGGCCTCGTCTAATAACGAAGCATTCGCCATGGGTAAACCCGTTAAATCGGTTACCATGGTCTGAAAATTCAAGAGACTCTCCAACCGTCCCTGTGATATTTCTGCTTGGTAGGGCGTGTATTGTGTGTACCAGCCTGGATTTTCAAAAATATTACGCAAAATCACGCTGGGGGTGATGGTTCCATAATAACCCTGTCCTATATAATTTTTAAAGACCTTATTCTTGACTGCCAGTTTTTTTAATTCAGTCAAATATTCAAATTCACTGATGGCATCTGGAATATTCAATGGGGTTTTAATACGAATAGAATCGGGAATGGTTTTACCAATCAATGATTCTATATTGTTTTCTTTAATGGTGTTAAGCATAGACGCTAAATCTTGCTTATTGGGTCCGATATGACGGCGTTGAAATTCGGTAGATTGTTGCTCAAATAAGTTCATACTCAGCTCAATTGATTTTGTGGCGCAAAGGTAATAAGTTCAAACAGCATAAATAGCGGTTTGTTCTGCTTGGGGATAGCTTGTTGAATTTTATTCCTTGGTTTCTGCTATTTCCCTTAATTGTTTACTGGTTTTTCTGCTGCCATCGTGACTCCATCCGGGTGGTCCGAAAAGATATTTACACCGATGCCTGAATGAAATACCGGGTTGAAATAGATCCTGTGCAACCGATTGCCATTCGTGTAAAACCAGTTTAAGCGGATGGCGAGTATCAATATTTGTAGTGAGGCCGTACTGAATGGGCTCGTATTCATTTTTATCTAGCTCCGCTTGAAAACTTCCAAATATTTTATCCCAGATAATTAAAAACATACCCATATTTTTATCGAGGTATTTGGGGTTTGATCCATGGTGAACCCGGTGGTGGGAAGGGGTTACAAAAATATATTCCATCCACCCCATTTTGTGAATCAATTCAGTATGCACAAAAATACCCCATAGCTGGGTGGCGGCATATATAAATACGATATCAATTGGCTTAAATCCCAGCCATGCAATGGGAATAAAATACACAAAACGATAAAGCGGTTGGAAAACAGACGACCTGAATCCGACCGTAAAATTCATTAATTTACTGCTGTGATGGGTTATATGTACCGCCCAAAACAACCTGATATGGTGATCGAAACGGTGCAGCCAATAATACATAAAATCTTCTAATAAAAGCAAGCATATCCAGTACATTATTACTTGATGAACTTGTATGATTGACCGCACATAAAAATATTGTAAAATACCCATGGAAATAACCCTAAAAAGTAAATCAATAGATCCATTCAGTATCATTAAGTAGATATTGCTTAGGGTATCTTTGATTGAATAATTTTTTCGGTGTTGAATATGCGAAAGCAATATTTCTATTCCAATAATAATTAAATAAGTTGGGGCAGAAAGTAAAATAAGCCACTGTTCTCTTAATGAATCCATAATTTTACCGAAACTAAAGGCCTAATAATACTGCAAATTAAGCCATTGGAATGAATTTTTGAGGATTACATTAAACGAATTACGTGGAAGAATTACTGAATAACTGGGAAAAAAAATCGGCAGAGCATCAAAAAAAATATGCTCAATGGTTGAAGCGTGCCGATAAAAATAAAGTACTTAAAGCATTGCCTGATTTGCACGAAGAAGCTTTTGAGCAGATCGATTGCTTGACTTGTGCCAATTGTTGTAAAAATTATTCGCCTCGTTTTAAAATGCCTGATATTAAGCGCATCAGTAAGCATTTGGGCTTTAAGGAAACTGCTTTTATTGATCGCTACTTATCGTTGGATTCAGACGGTGATTATGTGGCCAAGTCTGCGCCTTGCCCTTTCCTAGGCACAGATAATTTCTGTACTATCTACGATAAACGACCATCGGATTGCCAAAGATTTCCCTACACAGATGAGGACGTTTTTCTTAAAAGACCGCTGATTACGTTGAAAAATACGAGCTTTTGTCCCGCTGCATTCTATGTAATAGAAAAATTAATAAAAGTAACGGGTTAGTAATTCATTTTTCTAAGTGTGGGTGCTTTAAACCATGTGGCAGCTACCACAAATAGCGTCATTCCACCCCCAAATAAAACGGAGGGAATAACCCCCATTAATTTAGCGGCTATGCCACTTTCGAACTGACCGAGTTCATTGCTGCTGTTTACAAACATGGCGTTTACACTCATAACCCTGCCCCGCATATGATCGGGTGTTTTCATTTGAACTATGGTGCCCCGAACAATCATACTAATGCCATCTAATATTCCACTAATAAGCAATGCTGCAAAAGAAATCCAGAATAATTTTGAAAGTGCAAATACAATAATGCATAGCCCAAATCCTGCTACCGATAGCAATAATTTTTTTCCTTGACCAGATTTTAATGGGAAGAAAGTGAGCAGTAAAATAACGAAAATTGCACCAATATCAGACGCTGCATTCAGCCAGCCAAATCCAATTGGGCCAATATTTAGTATGTCTTTGGCAAATACAGGAATCATGGCTACAACACCTCCAAATAAAACAGCAAACATATCTAGGGAAAGTGCTCCCAGTACTTCCTTCGTTTTAAATACAAATTGCAATCCTTCTTTCACACTTTCAAACCCCGTTTTTTCTCCTTTTACATTCAAGGCAGGTTTGGGACTGAGTGAGTATAAAAAACCAAAGCCAATGGCAATGAGACTTATAATGATAATTAGGGAGCCGAAATTTCCCATTCCCGCTATTAAAAAACCTACAGCCGCATGCCCAATTACTGATGCCGATAACCAAATACTCTGGTTCCAAGTAGTGGCACTTTGAAGTAAATTTTTAGGGACTACCGTTGCCACCATTGTACTGAAAAGCGGCCCAGTAAAAGCCCTAATAATACCTGTGATAAATAGGAGTATATAAATACTAAATGCTACCCAGTTTGCCCCCAATTGTGCAAGGGTGAAATGAGTTGACAGCAACAAGAATAATAGCACACAACTAAAATAACAAACCACGCCTTTTAAAAGTAGTTTCCGTTTTTCGCTGATATCAATGATATATCCTGCATACAGTGCCAAGGAAACGGCTGGTATTACTTCTGCTAAGCCTACCAGTCCTATCGCAAGTGGGTCGTTGGTTAATTCATAAATCCACCATCCAACCAATGTGCCAAGCATTCTTAATGCCATTATATAAACAAATCTACCGATCATTAAATGCCTGAATTCTGTAACTCTCATGGCTGCAAAAGGATCTGATTTTTGTTGAATATTGTCCATTCAATTATTGTGTTGTTATTAGGGTAGGGTGAAATAATGTTGTCCTGCTTCAAAATCTTTTTCCAGTGCATCCAATACAACTTTTAAATGGGCTTCATTACCTAAAAAATCGGCATTGCTGGCATCAATGAAAATTGTTTTGATATGGTGCTGTTTTATATAGCTGGTATAGGTTTCCTGGATATTAAATAGGTATTCATCAGGGATGGATTGTTCGTATTGACGGTTTCTCTTTTTAATATTCTGTTGTAATTTTTGTACGGGTGCGTGTAGGTAAATAAGTATATCTGGGAAAACCAGTTGCTGGTGCATAATATCAAAAAGCTTCTGATAAAGCCTGAATTCCTCCTCTGGTAAATTTACTTTAGCAAACAAAAGGCATTTGGTAAATAAATAATCAGAAATGGTAACGCTTTGAAATAGTTCTTTGGTATGACTCATTTCTTTCAATTGCTTGTAGCGTTCAGCCATAAAGAACAACTCTAGCGGAAATGCATATTGATTGGGGTTTTCATAAAATTTAGGCAGGAAAGGGTTATCGGCAAAGGCTTCAAGTATAGTCCTTGCATTTAGTTTTTGAGCCAATAAGTGGGTGAGGGTAGTTTTACCCGCGCCAATATTTCCTTCTACTGTAATAAAATGATGCTTCATATTTTAACGTGACTATCAAAATTAACCGTTGCCGCCGCCATCAGATTATTTTTTTTTGCACATCCGAATCATCCATGCACGCCACCAATAATTCCTGAATGGTTTTCTTTAAAACAGGGTGTACCAGTGAAGGGGCTATTTCCGCCATTGGAATTAATGCGAACCTACGATCTGGCAATGCGGGGTGGGGCACTGTTAAAGCTGGGGTGTTGATAATATATGATCCGATGAACAAAATATCCAGATCAATGATTCTTGGGCCTGATTTGATGATTCTAATTCTCCCCATTTTTTCTTCTAAACTCAATAATATTGCCATTAATTCGGTTGGGGAAAGTGAGGTTTGTAAGGCAAGGGCTTGATTTAGAAAGGCAGGTTGATCTAAATAACCCCAGGGGGCGGTCTCGTAATAAGCGGATTTATGAATGATTTTACCGCAATATATTTCAAGCAATAAATTAGCCTGCATTAAATATGAAGCTTTATTGCCTAAATTGCTGCCGATGAGTAAATAAGCTATCTGCATAAATTGGTGGTGTAAACAGCTTCAAATATCTTTAAATATTAATCGGATAATTCATTTTTATGAGGCAATTTTTTAAAATAGTATTCGCAACCTTGCTGGCATTGGTTCTATTTTCGGTAATTGGCGTATTTGTGTTGGTCGGAATTGTTACCAGTGCTGCTTCAGCCGATAAACCTTCTGTAGGATCTAAAGCAGTTTTAGTGCTTGATCTTTCCGTGTCTTTTAAAGAACAATACAAGGACAATCCGTTTTCAGCTCTTCTAAAAGATGGGGAAGCCGAAGCTCCCTCTTTATTTGAAGTGATAGAACTACTGAAATATGCGAAGAAGGATACAGCCGTAAAGGGGCTTTATATTCTTTGTGCTAGTAATGCAAATGGTTTTGCTGCAAGTGAAGAATTGAGAAAAGCAGTAGTCGATTTTAAGAATACCGGAAAATTTGTTTACGCTCATGGAGAAGTAATTAGTCAGAAAGGATATTATATTGGCAGTGCCGCCAATGAAATTTATTGTAATCCACAGGGTGGGGTTGAGTGGAATGGACTCTCCGTTAATATAATGTTTTTAAAAGGGATGTTGGATAAATTAGAAATACAGCCTCAAATATTTTATGCTGGTAAATTTAAAAGTGCAACTGAACCATTGCGCGAAACAAAAATGACAGAAGCCAATAAGTTGCAGACTGGTGTTTGGTTGGGTGAATTGTACACGCAATTTCTACAGTCTGTTGCTTGGTCCAGAAAAAAAGACACTGCTGAATTGCGCAATCTTGCTGTTACTGGAGCCATACAAACTGCATATGATGCACTAAGGTATGGACTTGTTGATGCCTTAAAGTATGATGATGAAATTAAATCAGTCATGCTACAAAAAATGTCGTTGCAAGAAAAAGTGAAAATCAATTTTGTAGATCTAGCTACTTACCGGGAAGCGGTTTCTTTTGCTCCGAACGGATCAAATAAAATTGCGGTTGTTTTTGCCAGTGGTGATATAGTATCTGGTAATGGTGATGATGAACAAATTGGAAGTGATAGTTATAAAAATATTTTAAGAAAGATTCGATTAGACAAAGACGTAAAAGCAATGGTATTCAGAATAAACTCTGGTGGTGGCAGTGCACTGGCCAGTGAAGTGATCTGGAGAGAGATTAGCCTAGTGCGTAAGGTGAAACCAGTAATAGTGAGTATGGGCGATGTAGCAGCTTCTGGAGGATATTATATTGCCTGTAATGCCGATACCGTATTTGCCAATGCCAATACCATTACGGGTTCTATAGGAGTTTTTAGTATTGTACCAAATTTGCAGTCTTTTTTCAAAAATAAAATTGGGATTACTTTCGATGGTGTTAAAACGGCTCCGTATGCAGATATGGGTAGTATAGACAAGCCTTTGAGCGAAAATGAAAAAAGATTTTTACAAGCTTCTGTAGATAGTATTTATTTGAATTTTAAAACTCGTGTTTCAGATGGCAGAAAACAAAATATGCAGCAGGTAGACGATATTGCGCAGGGTAGGGTGTGGACTGGTACACACGCAAAAGAAGTAGGATTGGTAGATCGTTTGGGTACTTTGCAAGATGCTATTGATTGCGCAGTTAGAATGGCTAAAATAAAAAGCAGCGATTATAAATTAAAAGAATATCCAGAAAAAAAATCTTTTATTGATGAGTTGATGAGTGGATATAAAAAATCAATCAGTCTTCAACTTATACAAACACAGTTTGATATTTCTGAGCTTAAGTTATTAAATGAATTAAAGCAAGTTAAGCAACTGGTTGGGACTACTCAGGCCAAACTCCCTTTTTTATTAAATATTGAATAAAATAATTGGGTGGTCTCTTTTTTTAAAAAACAACTCAAATTGCATTAAGATTTAAAGAATATTTATATGGAAAAAAAGTACAGTCAACTCACTGCAATGCTGGCCATCACGAAAGCAAGTTTAAGAGCCATTTTTAGAAGCCCTTCTGCAATCGTATTCAGCATAGCATTCCCATTAATTTTTATATTGGTATTTGGATTTATTGGGGGTGGCGGTAGATTATCGGTAAGTGTGGCTGTAGCTAAAAATTCAGATACATTGAGTCCTGTTTATCTTGCCATGAAAAGTATTTCAGGCATTAAGTTAATTAGAAAAGAGGGTGCTGCACTAAAAGCAGATTTAGAAAAAGGAAGAATTACCGCGTTGATTGATATTCAGAAATCAACCAATCCTACTGTGCCTTATGAAATAAAGTTGACCAGTTCAGAAGCTGTAAATCCTCAAAATATTCAGGTATTGCAGTCCATACTCAATGCCGTTATTAGTGGGATTAATCAACAACAATATCCGGGTACGCCTACTATTGCTGTTGTTAATAAAACGGTGACCAAGATACCCGGTAGAATATATAGAACCATAGATTTTATATTACCCGGTCAGTTGGGTTTTTCCTTACTTAGCGCAGGTGTGTTTGGAGTTGCTTTTCTATTTTTTAATCTTCGCCAACAGCTGGTATTGAAAAGATTTTATGCAACCCCCATCAAACGATCGTATATTATTTTAGGAGAAACATTGAGTAGGGTTATTTTTCAGATGATTACTGCTGTAGTTATAATTCTAGTTGGCCATTTTGTATTTAATTTTACCTTGGTTCACGGCTTTCAAACATTTGCAAACATTATGCTATTGAGTTTCATAGCCTTGATTTTGTTCATGGGTTTGGGATTTATTGTAAGTAGTGTAGCCAAGAGTGAAAGTACAATTCCTCCGTTTGCCAACTTAATAACATTGCCCCAGTTTTTATTAGCTGGAACTTTTTTCTCTATCGATAATTTCCCTACTTGGTTACAACCAATCTCCAGAATTTTACCATTAACCCATTTCAATAATGCCATGCGTAATATTGCTTTTGAAGGGGCTGGGCTAATGGATTGTACCAAAGAATTGGGAATAATGGGTATATGGATTGTAGTTGTTTATGCAGTGGCCTTTAAGACATTTAAATGGGAATAATATGCGAGTGATTAAGTTAGCGCTTATAAGTGTATTTGTGTTGATGGTGATTGCTACTGCCATTGGACTGTTGTTTCCAGCCACCGTATTGGTGTCTAGGGCGGTGAATATTAAATCGCCCAAAGCCCCTGTTTACAAAATCATTACCGATTTACGTAATTGGAACAGTTGGGTTGAAGGCATGAAAGATTCCTCCGTAAAAGTGGAGTCTGCTACCGTGGCGCAGATGGGAAAATCAAGGTTGTTTGTTACGGGTAAAACCGATTCAACACTTCAAATGACCTGGCAATTAGCCAATGGGGTAGTGCAACAAAGTACCATTCGATTAATTACAGATGCTAGTGAGCAAATTACAGTAGTTCAATGGCAATTTGTACAGCAATTAAAGTGGTATCCTTGGGAAAGATTCGGATCTATGATGAATGATAAAATTATTGGCACGTTGATGGAAAAAAACTTACTAAACCTTCAGCAGAAAATAGAGCAGTCCAATAATAATTAACTCAAACAGCTTCTCATATTCTATAAAATAAAAACCCCCTCAGTATTTGAAGGGGTTTTTATTTTTACAGGTAAAGTTTTAGTTAGCTGGATCTGCTGGAGTATTCGGATTGTTGTCTCTTTCTCTGGTAGGATAAGGGAAAAAATTCCGCTTTCTTTCACTGGCTGGTCGCCCAAACCTCCTACTGTCTTCTAGTCGCATTCCACTCATACAAAGCTCTATGCAACGTTGGCGGTAAATTTCATTTAATAAAGATGGGGCGTCTACAGTTCCACTGTAAGCTGTAGTTCCAGCGCCAATTCCCAATGGATCAGCGGCAGGCATTTGCCTACGAACTGCATCAATTTCTGCAACTGCGGCAGTTAAATTTGGTGCAGATTGACGAACCAAACATTCTGCTCTAATCAAGCGCATTTCATCCGGTACATATATCGGAATAGATTGTGCTGCTGCAGTAAAGAATCCCCTTATGCGATACCTTGGGGCTACAGTTGCATTAATGCTGGTATAGAATGGAATTCTCATATCAGTCAAGTCTGGTGCTAAAGCAGTTGGCAATCCAAAAGTTGAATCTAACAATTGATATACATTATTAGTAGAAGTTACAGAGGTAAAGATTGGATTTGTAACCGCTGGGTCAAAAGCAAAAACTGATGCATTATAATTAGGGGGTACTGCATTACTGGCAGTAATTGCACCAGCATAATCGGCGGCAAAAAGACTATACCTCGCAATTAATGCGTTGATGGTATTGGCAAAAAAAGCGGAATCAACAGAAGCTGGCACATTGGCAAAGAAAGTGGTACTCGCCGAATTAGTGGCTAAAGTAGTTTGTGCTGTTTTTAAAGTGGAGACTGCCCTTTTAAATCCATCAATCCTTGTTTGGAATAACGCGGGTGTGGTTAATGTTCCAGGTGCAGCAGGAATTTGTTCAAAAAACATGGCAAGATTACCAATGGCCAATGCCTTATAAATGCTTGCGTATGCAATTAAACCCGAAGCGAATTTTTTATCTCCTAATGTTGCGGCTCCTGTAATTACATTGTCTGCATCAAAGATGATTTTATTATTCCAAGTCCACATATTACCTACAATACCATTCAGGTTATCTACAGCAGATCCACCAACAAATAAATTGGCTTCATCTGTATTTCCGGCATTCATCAAACGAAATTCATTGGTTAATGCACCCGCGGCGGTAATAGAGGTGTAAACGGGACTAAGTCGCCCAATTGTATAAACATTTTGAAGACCTACCGCCACACCTGCCATAGCTCTTGGGCTGGTAAAAGCACTAGAACTGTTGATGGCACCTGGATTGGTAAAGTCCTGCTTACAGGCTGCAAGACCAGCGCCGATTAAAATAAAAAAGAATATTTTTTTCATATTATTAAGGTTGAATGAGTTAGAAATTTGCAACAACGCCAATTTGATAGGTACGTGGAATAGGTACATTCCCAAAATCAACTCCTCGCAGCAAACTATTTTGTCCCGTTGCATTGGTTTCTGGATCGTATCCTTTGTATTTATCCCAAGAAACTAGGTTTCTGCCAGCAAAACTTACTGTTAAATTACTAAAAGCCTTATTGATTTTTCCGAAGTTATAGCTGATTGACATTTCACGAAGTTTGGTAAAAGATCCATCATCAACCCTCCACTCCTCAATGGCATAAGTCTGCTGAATATATCCCCTAGGTAGAATGCCTGTTTGTTCTTTTTCTGCCAATTCACTTCCGTTGCCTACACCTTGACGGGTTCTATAATCTGCGTTGAATACTTCAACCCCAGCTACCCGATCTAATTGAAATCCGAACGACCATTTTTTATAAGTAAAATTATTGATTAAAGTAGTAGTGTAAGTTGGATTGGGTGAACCTAGAACGGTTCTTAAGGTTTGAGCATTTGCACCAGCCGTAAATGGTAAGCCCGTAGCAGGATCTACAACAGGAGTTCCAAAAGGAGCACCATTTGCAGGTTGGGCACCACGAGCCTGAACAGGAATACCAGCGGGAGTTAATAGCTGGTTACCAGCAGCGTCTCTGGCAAAATAGTTAGAATAAAATACGGGGGCATCATATCCGGGTATCAACGCAAATACGGCTCCTGTACCTGTAGCGAATGAAATAAAAGGAACACCAAGATTTTCTATTCTATTCTTATTCTTGTTGAAGTTTCCGGTAATCTCCCATTTAAAATCTTTTGTTTTAATTGGAATTGCAGTCACCAAAATTTCAAAACCTTTATTGCTCAATGTACCTACATTTTTACTTTCGGCTGGAAAACCAGAACTGGGATCATTGGTGATATTGGGAACCAATAAATCAGATACTTTTTTGCTGTAATAGTTGAAAGTGAATTGTAATCTATTGTCAAGCATAACTATATCTGTACCAATTTCTATTTCTTTTTGACGTTCTGGTTTCAAGTCGGCACTAATACTGGTTGAAGGAGAAGTCAAGCTGGTTCTTCCTAAGAAAGGAGATACATTGTAAATATTGAAACGATCGTATGCACCAATACCAGTTAGGTTGCCACTTTCTCCATAAGCTGCTCTTATTTTCCAAGTGTTAACGTATTTGTCTAAAGCAGACTTCTTGAAAAAATCGCTTTCAGAAATCACATAGTTTCCACTCACTTTAGGATAGAAGAAGTTTCTATTGTTTTTATCAAAAACGCTAGATCCATCTATTCTTCCTGCTGCGGTAAAAAACAATTGGTTGTTGAATTTAAAATTTTGTTGTACAAAGAAACCACGAATAGAACGTTCTGATCTTCCATCTGAACTGGGTAATAAAGTGCTACCTCCAGTAACGGTTGAAATGCCCGGCAGTAAGCCGCGACTTTGTGCTAAGATATACTGAGATTTTTCATACTGCTCAGAATAACCAAACTGTGTAACCGACGCAAGCTTAGCACTTATTTGTGTGGAATAAGTGAAATTCAAATCGTGGTTAAAAAAACTTGAATTGAAACTAGCAGCACTGGCATAACCATTCAAAGAAGGGTCAAGCGTGACACCCCCACCATAGTTTCCAGGGCCAGCATTATAAGTGAAAGGAGGAATAAAAGTGGTTCCATTTTGACTGATATTGTCAAAGCCTGCACTGTAATCAATTACCAATCCTTTCAATGGAAATAGTTTAAATCCAATATTAGAAATGGTTCTGCTGGTAACATTTCTTTGTTTGATATCATTGATAACAGTCAGCGGATTTGTTCTACCTCTTTCACCCACTGCCATTACATTTCCGTTGGCATCTCTTGCATTGATATCATGGAAATTACCAATGATGGTAACAGCATTAATGGGAGAGAAGAATGTATTTCCGTCTGGCTTTTCATTGGTTGCATTGTTGGTATAGTTGATACCTGCATTCCAAGACAACCATTTGTTTACAGTATTGTCTAGGTTCAACCTAAAACCGTAACGGGTATTATCGGTGCCTCTAATTATACCTTGATTAGAGTTGTAATTCAATGAAGCAAAATACCTCATTTTGTCTTGGCCACCAGTGATAGAAATATTGTTGTCGGTACCATATCCAGTCCTGAAAATTTGGTCTTGGTAATCGTAGCGAGTGACTGGTGTGGTTGTAATTGCAAGTGGCAATTGAATAATATCCTGTGTTAAGGCACCAGGGCCATCTGTAGGGCCGCCAAACTTATTTGGAGATCTATTTACTATCAAGCGCTTTCTCAGTTCATTTACATTGGCTCTAGAGCTAAAAGTAATTTTAGGAGCGCCTGTACTTCCTCTTTTAGTAAAGATTTGTACAACACCTGCATTGGCACGGCTACCATAAATGGCTGCAGCTGCGGCACCGTTTAATACTTCAATTCTGTCAATATCATTGGGGTTAATATCAACCATTCTATTTTGTCCCACACTACCACTACCATCGTAGTCTGCTTGTGCATTGGTAACACGGGCATTTGAATTATTAATAATTACACCATCAATAATATAAAGTGGATCAGATGAACCAGAAATAGAACTTACACCACGCAATTTCACACTCATTCCACCAGCAGGATCACCAGAGTTTTGTGTGATTTGTGCTCCAGGAACTTTACCCTGTAAAGCAGCGATGGCATTGGGGGAAGCAGCGTTGGCAATTTGACTGGCTTTTACAGTACCAATAAAATTACCCAATTGCTTTTTGGTAGTACCTTGAGAAGTACCGGTAACCACTACTTCATCTAATCCTGTTGCGTCCTCTTTTAAGGTTGCGTCCACACTAATATTTGTGGCAGTACTTGAAACAGTAATTGTTTTTTCGGTTGATTTGAAACCTAATGAAGCAAAAACTACGTCGTACTTACCATTTTTCAGGTTTACAATAAGTTGGTAAACACCATCTGTATTAGTAGCGGTTCCTGTTCCATTATTTTTAATTTGAACAGTTGCACCTGAAACAGGCAGTCCTTTACTGTCTGTTATTTTTCCTTTTATTGTAGTTTGGGCTGTTGAGCCAATCGTTAGGAATATGCCGAGGAGAAGGGAGAAAACCTTCGACATAACCTTTAGTTTGCCAATGATGACATTCATATGCATGTTGTTTTGGATTGTTGAAAATAACAATTGAAGATAAGAAATTTGCGGGTAATTTCTGTTTTTGTAGAGTTATTAAGGTTAAAATTCGATTAATTGCTCAATATTATCATAAATACTGCACAATTCCGCATTGTTTATGCAGTAAGGGGGCATGATATAAACAGTGTTCCCAAGTGGTCTTAAATAGATGCCGTTTTGCATACTTTTAGCGGTAAGGGTGGCGCCAATCTTATTGAGGTATTCGTCTTTGCCTGAATCAATTTCAAAAGCAAGTATTGTTCCGATGGTACGGATATTTTTTAATCCTTTTTTGCCTACTAATTTTTCAGCGAAGCATTTGTTTTGTTGGCTGATCCAAGCTATTTGTTGTGTGCATATTGGCTGTTCTAATAAATCTAAGCTGGCCAAAGCGGCCGTACAAGCTAATGGGTTTGCGGTAAATGAGTGTCCGTGAAAAAAAGTCTTCATCAAATCATCATCCAAATATGCCTGATAAATTACATCGGTACAAGCAGTAACTCCCAAAGCCATTGTGCCACCTGTTAAACCCTTACTTAGGCAAATAATATCGGGTTTGTTGTTCATATAATTACTTGCAAATAATACTCCAGTTCTTCCAAAGCCAGTCATTACTTCATCTGCAATACAAATAATATTCGCTTGTTTTACGGTATTCAAAAGCTCATTTAACAGTAT
>JANMOT010000031.1:0-25687 GCA_031369485.1 Sphingobacteriia bacterium | reverse complement strand
ATCGTGTGCAATGGCCAATTTTATGGGTTCATCGCCATAAGTTTTTTTAAGGTAGTTGGCAAAGCCTTGTGTAGCCATACCAATGGTGTACTTATTAACGCGATTGGTACCAACGCCCATGAGACCCCTTAATCCACCAGTACCAAATTCTAGGTTTTTGTAAAAAGCATCAGCTAATTCATCGGGTTGATTTTGCTGCAAATTAGCGATAGAGGCCTTAGTTGTTGCATCATAATTTCCGTTCACCCAAGTATTTATTTTATCTTGTATAGCAGCATCCATGTTTTTTATTTTTAGAAGACAATTTTAGCGATAAAAATTCACAAAACAATAGAATATAAAACGGCTCTTATCCAACAAATGCACCCTGTATCTCTCCTCCTTCTACTTCTACAATAATATGTTCTGCCTGAGTAGTTGAAACAGATATGCCCACATAGTCTGGCTTTATTGGAAATAACTTGTGCATTCTTTCTACCAATACAAGGGTTTGTATGGTCTTGGGATGCGCATCTAGTAAGGGTTTAAGCGAATATAATAGGGTGCGACCACTATTGGTAACATCATCAATCAGAATAATATTCACCCCGTCTAAAACTACTGGCTCACTCAGCTCCACGGTGTCAGGCCATTGCTTATCTAGCATAACGGATACAATTCGAATCTCATTGGCAATATAATTTGCCAGTAGATTTCCTACTTTTTCAGCAATCACCATACCGCTGTTTCTTACGCCAATCAACAGTACAGGATCTTCGTTACCGCTTAATTTCTCTGCCAGCTCAAGACTCATCCTATGTAGCTTTTGCCGGGCTTCGTTGGCAGATAAAATATACCTTTTATATTGCATTGCTTTATTTTAATTCCCAAATATCAACAATAAATTGCATTACACAATTGCATACTACTGTACCTAAATCCTTTACCTTAGCATATAATATTTTTTATGCACTACGTTCCGCAAATCGCATTCCTCATTCTTGCCGCCATCAGCATCTATTTATTTACCAAAAAAGCGGGTGAAATAAAGCGAAATATTTTTTTAGGAAAGGATGAAGACTTGAGCGACAATCCTTCAAAGCGTTGGAGAAACTTGTTTTTATTGGCATTGGGGCAGAAAAAAATGTTCAAAAACCCACTGGTGGCCGTGATGCACTTTGTGCTGTATGCTGGTTTTTTAATCATCAATATAGAAGTGCTGGAGATAGTGCTCGATGGCATTTTGGGCACCCACCGTTTATTCCTACCCTACTTGGGATGGGTATATGGCTGGTTGATTAACGGGTTTGAATTTTTAGCCGTATTGGTATGGATATTTTGTATTGTATTTTTGGTTCGAAGAAATATACTCAAGCTGAAACGCTTTATGAGTAAGGATTTAAACGGCTGGCCACGCAGTGATGCCAATTATATTTTAATTACAGAAATTGTGTTGATGAGTCTCTTCTTACTCATGAATGCAACCGACCAAGTAAAACAAGATATGGGTTTGGGAGCAGCGGGTCACGAAATTCATTTCTTTTTCTCTTCCCTATTAAAGCCTTTGTTGATGGGATTGAATGAAGGCACTCTTGAAGCCATTGAACGCATTGCTTGGTGGCTGCATATTACAGGCATTTTTGCTTTCTTAAACTACCTGCCATATTCCAAACACTTGCATATTATGCTTGCCTTTCCCAATGCTTATTATGCGCGATTGGATGCGCCAGGCAAAATGAAAAATATGCTTGCCGTACAAAACGAAGTATTGTATGCCATGCAGCCTGAATTGGCGCCTACTGATGCAGCTCCCCCAGCTAGTTTTGGGGCTAAAGACATTTTCGATTTAAGTTGGAAAAACTTATTAGATGCGTACAGTTGCACGGAATGTGGAAGATGTACTGCTGCATGCCCTGCTAATATTACGGGTAAATTATTAAGTCCCCGCAAAATCATGATGGATACCCGTGATCGCATGGAAGAAATAGGCAAAAATATCAATGCCAACCAATCCTTTATTGCGGATGGAAAATCTTTATTACACAATTATATCAGTGTGGAAGAACTCAGGGCCTGCACTACTTGTAATGCCTGTGTAGAGGAATGTCCCGTAAGTATCTCTCCTTTAGACATCATTACCGAACTGCGTAGGTCGCTTATTATGGAAGACAGTAATGCACCCCAAGAATGGAACAGTACATTCAGCAATATAGAAAACAATTTTGCGCCTTGGAAATTTTCTCCCGATGAAAGAGATGCTTGGGCGGCTGGAAGCTGATTAGGATTATTACCGTAGAAATTCATCTTTCAAATTTCTTTGCCTATTTTCGTACAAACGAGTTTTATGAAGGTGAATACCATGGCGGAGATGATGGCGGCTGGCGAAATGCCCGAAGTGCTTTTCTGGGTTGGATGCGCAGGTAGTTTTGACCAGCGCGCTCAGAAAATTACCAAAGCTTTTGCTGCCATATTAGATAAAGTAGGGATGAAATTTGCCATTCTGGGTAAAGAAGAAGCTTGTACTGGCGACCCTGCCCGCCGAGCTGGCAATGAATTTTTATTCCAAATGATGGCCTACCAAAATATTCAAGTATTGAATGGTTATGGCATTAAAAAAATTGTGACTACCTGTCCCCACTGTTTCAATACCCTTAAAAATGAATACCCTGAATTGGGTGGTAATTATGAAGTAATTCACCATACTACCCTACTACAACAACTTATTAATGAAGGGCGTATTAAGATGAAAGAAAGCGGTGATTTTAAAGGAAAGAAAATATCTTACCACGATAGCTGTTATCTTGGCCGTGCCAACGATATTTACGAAGCTCCAAGAAAAGTTTTAGAAGCACTGGATGCTGAATTAATAGAAATGAAGCGTTGCAAATCGAATGGGCTTTGCTGTGGCGCTGGTGGCGCACAGATGTTTAAAGAAGATGAGCCTGGCAATATTCGCATTAATATTGACCGTGCCGATGAAGCTTTGCAAACAGGTGCTTCTTTTATTGCTGCTGCTTGCCCCTTCTGTAATACCATGATGAGCGATGGCGTAAAAAACAGGGAAAAAGAAAATGAGGTTGCTGTACTTGATATTGCTGAAATGATTGCGCTAAGTATGCAATAAAAACAAAAACGATTGACCATGATTTTATCTTTCCAAGAAAATATTCCTGCCGATTTTCACCCCGATTCAAAAGTGTGGATTTATCAAAGCAGTCGCCTCTTTAGTATAAGCGAAGCTTTTGATATTGAAGACATGCTGAACAATTTTACCGATCAATGGAAAAGTCACGGTGCCCCCGTTAAAAGCTATGCCATCCTTTTTTTTGGACAATTTATTGTGCTGATGGCAGATGAATCCAATACCAAAGTAGGGGGTTGTAGTACAGACAGTTCTGTTCACCTTATTAAAAGTATAGAACAACATTGTAAAGTCGATCTTTTTAATCGCCAGAACCTTGCTTTTTACCTGAAAGAAAAAGTACAATTATTACCCCTCGCTCAACTAAACTATGCTTGGGAGAATGGGTTTATAAATGGAGAAACCCTTTACTTTAATAATTTAGTTGCAACCAAAAAAGCCTTATTGAATGAATGGATAATTCCCGTAAACAAAAGCTGGTTAAAAGTAAAAATAAAATCGCTGAGTGCCACTGCTGAATAATGTATTATCGAATGAATTCTTTCAGCTTTGTAATCAATTCTTCACCCCTTAAATTCTTTGCAATAATTACGCCCGAAGGGTCAATCAGCAGATTAGCTGGAATACTTTGTACTTTATACATCTGAGCTACTGCATTACCCCAAGATTTTAAATCGCTTAACTGAGTCCAAAAGAGTTGGTCTTTTTTTATAGCACCCATCCAACTCGCTTTATTATCGTCAAGAGAAATACCCAACACAGTAAAATTTTTCTGCTTAAACTGGTTGTAGGCAGCAACCACATTTGGATTCTCCGCCCTACAGGGCCCACACCAACTGGCCCAGAAATCTATTAATACATATTTACCCCTGAAAGATTTTAATGATACCAGTTTGCCAGCCGTATCTTTCTGACTAAATTCTTGCGCTTCCGTGCCAATTGAATTTGTTTTTGCAGTAGCAATTTTCTGCTCAATCATTTTAGCAAAAGAACCACGCTTTGCGGCGTTACCCAATTCATTGTACCTCGTTTCTAAATCACTAATCAATGGGCTTACCATTAGCAGTAAAAAAGAACTAACGGGCGACTTCCACTTCTTCTTTACAAAATCATTCACTTCTTCCACCAGTTTTATTTTGGCTGTCTCAAATAAAAACACCAAGGAATCTCTTTTCGAACTGTTTTTTTCGGGATTGATTTTTGTTACCAACTCATTCAATTGATCCTTAATAGGATTGAATTTTAGTTTATATAATTCATAATCAACTGCTAGTTCTGAGCCAGTTAGTTTTGCATGAGACAAGTCACTAAAATCTGCTTCTATAACAACCCGATCATTGAACAAAAACAGGTCAATCCCTTCTGTGTTGCTTGAAAAAATAATCTGTACAAGTTCAGGATCTTTCAATTGTCCCTTAAAAATAAATTGCCCATCTCTGATGGTATCGGTGGCTATGGTTTTACCATCACTCCTTAGAGAAGCCAATATTTTAGCAGGGGCATTTTTCACCATTCCTTTTATTTCAAACCCTTGCTGGGCTTGGGCAATACCCACAAAAAACAAACAGATTACAAGTGCAATTGATCGCATAAATTATTTTGAGTGACGTTTTTTAAGAATATTCAACACTTCTGCTAAATTATGCCCTTTAGCGTTAAGTAAAAGCAAATAATGAAAGAGTAGGTCGGCCGACTCATTCAGAAAAAGTTCTGCATTATTGTCTTTGGCCTCAATCACCATTTCAACGGCTTCCTCCCCTACTTTTTGGGCAATTTTATTCAGCCCCTTCGAAAACATTTTAGCAATATACGATTCATCCTTACCAAGGGTTTTGCGTTGGTTGATGATATTTTCAAGATGGAATAAGAAATGTTCAGATTCATTCAATTCGCCCCAACAAGTATCAGCACCGGTGTGACAAGTAGGACCTGCTGGAACCGCTTTTATCAAGAGACTATCTTGGTCGCAATCAACTGCAAAAGATTTAAAGGCAAGAAAATTACCGCTTTCCTCACCTTTGGTCCATAAACGTTGCTTGCTTCTGCTGAAGAAAGTAACTTTACCCGTCTCCAAGGTTTTAGCAAGCGCAGCTTCATTCATAAAACCGAGCATTAATACTTTGGAACTAATAGGGTCTTGAATAATGGCAGGAACGAGTTGATCGGTATATTTACTGAAATCGATATTCATGGTGCAAAAATCGGGTTTTATAATCGCATGGCGATGCCTTTTTTAGATAGGTATTGTTTTAAATGGGGAACCGTAATTTCTTTAAAATGAAAAATACTAGCGGCAAGGGCTGCGTCTGCATGGGATTGTTGAAATACATCGGCAAAATGCTGCATATTGCCCGCACCTCCAGAAGCAATCACTGGCACAGATAGTTGGGTAGATAATTCACGGGTAATATCCAAGGCAAAACCTTGCTTGGTACCATCGTTATTCATAGAAGTAAGGAGAATTTCACCTGCTCCCAAATCAACCCCTTGGCGCGCCCAATCGAGACAAAAAGCGTCTGTTTTTGTACGACCGCCATTGAGGTACACATACCAGTTGCCATCCGCTTCTTGCTTGGTATCAATGGCAAGCACTACGCACTGGCTCCCAAATTCTTTGGCCAGCTCGCCAATTAAAGCAGGGTTTTTAAAAGCAGAGCTATTTACAGAAATTTTATCGGCGCCATGCTGCAACAATACTTGAACATCTTGAATAGAAGAAATACCACCCCCAACAGTAAATGGAATATTAATATGCTGAGAAATTTTATTCACCAATTCGCTTAATGTTTTCCTACGTTCAACGGTAGCAGTGATATCTAAGAACACCAATTCATCTGCTCCTTCTTTTGCATATATGGCAGCCAATTCTACTGGATCACCTGCATCGCGAATATGTTCAAAATTCACCCCTTTAACGGTGCGGCCATCTTTTATATCGAGACAAGGTATGATGCGTTTAGTAAGCACGTTGAATATTTTGAGATGCGAATAATTATATTTTTATTTTTCCTTCGTAGATAGCTTTCCCTACAATCACACCACTGCAACCAATTGCTTCCAGTGCATCTAGGTCTTCCATACAGCTTACGCCGCCACTGGCAATAAAATGAAGTGTGGGGAACTGCGTAATGATTTTTTGATAGAGCGCTAAGGAAGGTCCTTCTAGTTTTCCGTCTTTGCTGATATCGGTACAAAAAATCTGTGTCATTCCTTTATCAATATATTGTTGCATAAAATCGAAGACAGAAATTTCTGTTGTTTCCAACCAGCCACCTACTGCAATCTTTTCTCCTTTTACATCTGCACCCAATAGAAATTTATTGGCGCCATAGTTGGTAATCCATTCACTAAAAACGAGTGGGGATTTTACGGCAAGGCTTCCAATGGTAGCCAAGGACGCACCTGAATTAAAGACAATATTCAAGTCGCTTTCGGTTTTAATTCCCCCCCCAAAATCAATCACCAATTTCGTATGAGTAGCTATGTCTTCCAACACTTTCCAGTTTTGTACGGCTCCAGCTTTAGCACCATCTAAATCTACCAAGTGAAGCCTTTGAATACCTGCTGCTTCAAATTCTTTGGCTACTTCTAATGGATGTTCGCGGTAAATTTTCTGCTGGGAATAATCTCCTTGAGTGAGTCGAACACATTTTCCATTGATGATATCTATTGCGGGGATGAGAACCATAATTTGATTTTATATTTTAGTTGAAAAAGGGACTAT
Organism: Sphingobacteriia bacterium; assembly: GCA_031369485.1. Classification (GTDB taxonomy): domain Bacteria; phylum Bacteroidota; class Bacteroidia; order Chitinophagales; family Chitinophagaceae; genus Sediminibacterium. The sequence continues at coordinate 18,842 of JANMOT010000031.1, read as the reverse complement.
AATTCAATAAAATTTTTGAGTACCTGTTCACCTATATCGGCACTTTTCTCCGGATGAAACTGAGTGCCATAAAAATTATTATTATGCAATGCAGCACTGTAATCAATTCCATAATTGGTGGTAGCGATGGTGTGCAACCCATATTCGGCATAATACCCATGAACAAAATAACAAAAGCTATTTTCTTTGATTGAATTAAAAAGTGGTGTTTTTAATGCCTGAATATTATTCCATCCCATTTGTGGTATTTTAAGTGAAGAAGGCCCTTGCTCAAAACGTTTAACTTGTTCATTAAAAATTCCGAGACCTTCTGTATTATTTTCTTCACTGTATTTACACATCAACTGCATGCCAAGGCAGATACCAAGTACAGGTTGTTTTAAGGAAATAATCAATTGATCTAATTTTCTTTCTTTCAAATAATTCATGGCCGTGCTGGCTTCGCCCACACCTGGAAAAATAACTTTATCAGCAGCAGCAATGGTAGCAGGATCATCACTCACCACTGCACTTGCACCAATTCGCTCCAGTGCGTAGCGAACGGACTGTATATTGCCTGCATTGTATTTTAAAATTACGGTATCCATTGCGCTGTTAATTAAATACTTATAATGGGGGTTATAAAATTGAAGGTAGTTTGTTGAATATCTTTTGAGTCAGCCAATGCTTTAATAAATGCGGTTCCAATAATTGCGCCGTTGGTAAACTTAACGGCTGCATTAAAGCTGGATTTGTCTTTTATTCCGAAACCTACCAGTATGGGATTTTTTAAATCCATTTTTTGCAAGCGCTCCAGATAAATATCTACCGCAGCAAAATCAGTAGCACCACCTGTGGTAGCGGAAGAACTAACAGCATATAAAAAACCGCTGCTGAGTGTATCTAAGTGCCGCACTCGTTCAGGCGTTGTTTCGGGGGTGACTAGAAAAATAAAATCCAGACCATATTTTTTAATGATGGCACCATATTCCTTTTCAAATTCATATTCGGGAAGGTCGGGTAAAATCAATCCATCTACACCTACTGCTGCTGCATCGGCACAGAATTTTTCGAATCCATATTGCAATACAGGATTCATATAACCCATCAATATTATACCAGTAGATTGAAGCGCGGCATCATTTCTAGCGGATTTTAGTTGGTCAAATAGCAGAGAGATGGTCATTCCATTTTCCAAAGCCTTACTGCTGCTCTGTTGAATTACTTCGCCATCTGCCAAGGGATCGCTATAGGGCATACCAATTTCAATCAGGTCGGCACCTGCGGCTGCCAAAGAATGCATGATGGGTAAAGTATCATTCAAAGCTGGAAATCCAGCCGTGAAATAAACATTGAGTACCCGTTGTTTTTTCTGTTCAAATATTTGTTGAATTCTGCTCATAACTATTTTATTTAAGAATCGTCTGGTCGTCATTCGTCTTATCGTCCGACGTTCTGACCTTCCGACCTTCCGACCTTCCGACGCTCCGACCTTCCTTCTACGGTCTACCGTCCATCTCTTCCATATAGGTCGCCAAATCCTTATCGCCTCTACCGCTTAAGCAAATCACCACTCGATCTGATTTTGTAAATTTCATTTTACCCAGTACCGCAAAAGCATGGGCAGTTTCGAGCGCAGGAATAATACCTTCTGTCTTGCTGATATAAAAAGCAGCTTCCAATGCTTCCGCATCAGTAGCACTTAAAAAAACACCCCTCCCACTCTGGTATAAATGCGCGTGAAGCGGTCCTACACCCGGGTAATCGAGGCCGGCAGAAATACTATGCGGCTCCACTACCTGTCCATCTGCTGTTTGCATTACAAGGCTCTTGCTACCGTGTAAAATACCAGGCTTACCCAATTGGGTAGTGGCGGCGCTCATGCCCGTGTTAACCCCATGTCCCGCTGCTTCTACTGCTACCAACTGCACCGTAGGTTCATTTAAAAAATGATAGAAAGCACCTGCGGCATTACTGCCACCACCTACGCAAGCCACCACATGCGTTGGTAATTCATGGCCTGTTTTTTCTTTTAACTGTCGGCGAATTTCTTCACTAATAATACTTTGAAAACGAGCCACCATATCGGGATACGGATGTGGACCTACTACACTTCCAATAATATAATGGGTATTGTGTGGATGATTAATCCAATCGCGTATGGCTTCATTGGTGGCGTCTTTCAATGTTTTACTCCCACTGGTGGCAGGAATAACCCTAGCCCCCAACATTTTCATACGAGCTACATTGGGAGCTTGTCGCGCTATATCTTTCTCCCCCATATAAACAATACATTCCATTCCCTTTAATGCGCAAACGGTTGCAGTGGCAACACCGTGTTGACCAGCACCAGTTTCTGCAATAATGCGGGTCTTTCCCAAGCGACGCGCCAGTAAAATCTGACCAATTGTATTATTAATTTTGTGGGCACCGGTGTGACAAAGATCTTCTCGTTTTAAATAAATATTTGTTTGGTACACTTCACTCAACCGCTCTGCTAGAAATAAAGGGGTAGGGCGACCCACATAATCTTTTAGTAAGGCATTCACTTCTGCCTTAAAATCGGGTTCATCCATGATAGATAAATACTGGGTGCGCAGTTCTTCTACATTTTGGTGAAGCATTTCAGGAATATATGCCCCGCCGAATAAACCATAGTATCCTTGTATATCTGGTTGCTGAAAATTATTGGTCATAATATTTACTTAGCGTAATTTAATTGGAGTAATAGAAGCCCCTTGCTCTCATCAATTCGTTGAACCTGTGCGTTATAATTATAATAAATTTTATAGTCGCCAAATTGATCCACCGAACCATTGGGATTGTACCTGATTTGGTAATTACCAATAGATACAAGCGTACCCGTGTAATTGTATTTAAAAAAAACAGACCCAATAAAATCAACCCTGCCAGCATGATCGTATTGTAATGAAATACTGCCAATAGTATTCACTTGATTTTGGTAATTGAATCCTATTTTCACATCTCCTATTTGTTCCACTCTTTTATTGGTGTCGTAAATAATATTCCCGAAGGCGTCTGTTTTTATCTCGGTTATTTTACCCATATCATTCACTAAAATATAAACGCCGTTCATAGCAAACCGGTAAGCTGCTTTTCCATTTTGATGGATGAATACGTTGGTCAGTTGTTGCGCCTTTAGCACAACAGCAGTGAAACTGAATCCCAAAAACAAAATAAGCATTTTATGGTTCATTAAATAAGCTTCAATTGTTGAATAAATGGTGTTACTAAATCCATGTTTTTTACTCCTGGGGAACTTTCAAACTTACTATTTACATCTACCGAAAATAAATTTTTAGCGACTGGATCTCTTGAAAATGCAGTGAGTGATTCAATATCATCGGGTCCAATTCCTCCACTTAAAAAAAAGGGCTTATTGATATTGAGGTTTCTGAGTATATTCCAATCAAACTGCTTACCAGTGCCCCCATAATCCAACGCAGCGGTATCGAATAAAAACATATCCACTACATTTTGATAGTCCTTTATTTTCCATAAAACATCATCGTCATTTCTCAATCGAAATGCTTTAATAACGGTAATATAGTCCGCAATTTTTTCACAGTACCGAGGCGTTTCATCCCCATGAAGTTGAACCAGATAGAGACCACATTCATCCACCATCTTAATCACCTCATCTTGTTGTTCATTCACAAAAACCCCTACTTTATTAATCTGTTGCCCCTTAGCTTTTTTAAGTGCTTCTTTGGCAACCTGTTTCAAAATATAGCGAGGCGATTTAGGGTAAAAGATGAAACCGGCAAATTCAACGCCTATTTCATCCAATGCCATCATTTGCGCCACACTGTTTAAACCACATACTTTAGCCCGCATTTTGTGCTTGTTTTAGTTGCTTTACAAAATCGGCAAAAGCAATCGAAGGGTTGGCTTCTTTCATAAAATGTTCTCCTATGAGAAAGCCCTTAAATCCCGCTTGCTGTAAAGTTAAGATGGTATTTACATTATTGATGCCACTTTCTGCAACAGCTATTTTATCAGCAGGTATTTGTTGAATTAATTGAAGCGAAATATCAATGCTCACCTCAAAATTTTTGAGGTTGCGGTTATTTATCCCCACCAAATCTATTTCGGGACAGATATGTTCTAATTCCGCTTCATGGTGAATTTCTAATAGCACTTCCAATCCCAAAGATTTAGCCGTAGCAGCCATTTGTTTCACTTGGAGGGGACTTAAACAGGCGGCTATCAACAAAACGACTTCGGCTCCAAAAGCTTTTGCTTCAAGCAATTGGTATTCATCAATCATGAAATCTTTTCTGAGTATGGGTATTTGATTGATGGTGGCAAGGGTTAAGTCGTTCAAAGCACCTCCGAAAAAAGATTCATCCGTAAGCACAGATAATCCCGATGCACCATATTGGGTATATGCCATGGTGACTTCTTCAACGGTAGCTTGCTGGTTGATCACACCTTTGCTGGGTGATTTTCTTTTAAACTCAGCAATGATGCCTGTTTTGTTGGGATCAAGTATAAACTGTTTTAGGGAAAGAGTTTCTTTGGAAAAGAAATATTCGTTCTCCAGTTCGGCAGTGCTAACTACTGCTTTTCGCTGGGCGACTTCAAGTTTTTTCTGCGCTATTATTTTATCTAATATATTCATTGTTGATTTTTATTTTGGCTTTCTATAAATTGCCAATCATCATTTATATCATAAACAAATTGAACCCCCTACTGCATTTCTATAAGTTGTTTTAAGGCCGCATAGGCTTTCCCACTTTCGAGGCTATCAATAGCTGCAAGATAAGCAGCTTCATAATCTGCGAAAGCACCCGTACATTTCAATGCCATGGCGGCATTGGCCAGCACCACTGCATTCTGTGCCCAACTACCTTCTCCTTTAATAATTTTAGTAAAGAGTTGGGCGGACTCTTCTACCGAATTACCCCCATAAATATCTTGCGGAGAAACCATTCTTTTACCCAACTGCTGGGGCGTAAAAATTTGTTCTCCTTCCCGCGTAATTATTTTGGTATCATTGGTAAGTGAAATTTCATCGTAGCCATCTAAGCTGTGAATAATGGTAAAAGCTTTACCCGACTGTTGCAAAAGGTAATTGTAAATTCTTGCCATTTCTAAGTTGTATACGCCCACCAGTTGAAAAGCGGGTTTTGCTGGGTTTACCATGGGGCCCAGCATATTAAAAAAAGTACGAACACCCAAATTTTTACGGATAGGCCCTACTACTTTTAAAGCGGGATGAAATAGTGGAGCGTGCAGAAAACAAATATTGGTTTTCGTTAACTCTCGCTGCAAAGCGGCACTATCATTTTTGAATTGATAGCCGAGTTGTTCCATTACGTTAGAAGCACCACTGATGCTAGAAGCCCCGTAGTTGCCGTGTTTGGCCACTTTTTGTCCCGCCCCTGCCACAATAAAACAAGCGAGGGTAGAAATATTAAATGTGTTTTTACCATCGCCGCCTGTACCCACAATATCTATTAATTCCGAACCGTCTAAATCTACTTTAACAGATAAATAAAGCAGTGCGTCTCTAAAACCTTGCAGTTCTTCAATGGTTATACTGCGCATGAGGAATACAGTAATAAAAGCCGATATTTCAGCTTCTGTAAACATTCCCGAAGAAATATGAATCAGCACTTCTTGGGCTTGCTCACGAGAGAGTGTTTTATGTTCAAATAAATATTGAAGTATCTTTTTCATTTCCTATTTTTTTACTTTAATAATCCGACGTCCTGACCTTCTGACGACCCGACGTTCTATCGCTCCGACGTTCCGACCTCTAAACCCCCAACCAATTCTTGATTATTTTTTCTCCATCGGGCGTAAGCACACTTTCCGGATGAAACTGAACGCCTTGAACATCATAGGTTTTATGATGCAAGCCCATGATATAACCGTTTGCATCACACGCTGTAATTTCAAGATCAGTCGGAAAATTTTTATCGCTTACCACCCAACTATGGTATCTACCAACTACTATTTCATTGGGTAAGCCCTCAAATAATTTGCTTCGAATACTTGACTCCTCCGATTTTATCTGAATTGGAGTAGCTACGCCATGAAATACGGTGGACAAATTCACCAAGCTTGCACCAAAAGCCTCACCAATTGCTTGGTGGCCAAGACATACACCCAATATACTTTTAGTGGGTGCATAAGTTTTTATTAGATTAAGCAATATCCCTGCTTCTGAAGGAATACCTGGGCCAGGTGATAAAATAATTTTATCGTATTGAGCCACTTGTTCTAAAGGCAGTTCATCATTGCGAAAAACATCTACTTGAATACCTGTAATTTTTACTACCAAGTGTACCAAGTTATAGGTGAAAGAATCGTAATTGTCGAAGACTAATATTTTCATTTTTCTCTATTGTGAAATTTGTTTTTATGAATTTATATTCATTATTGTAGGTGTACTGATTCTGCAAATTTTGCAGCTTGCTTCAGTGCATTTAATTTATTATTTACTTCTTGTAATTCATTTTCAGGAACACTAGCCGCAACCACACCAGCACCCGCCTGAGAAATAAGGGTGTTGTTCTTACTTAAAAAACTACGAATCATAATGGCGTGATTACAACTGCCATCAAAACCTATAAATCCAATTCCACCTCCATAAAAACTTCTTTTAGTAGGCTCAAATTGGTTGATGATTTCCAGTGCTTTAATTTTTGGCGCACCACTCAAAGTCCCTGCTGGAAAGGTTTTAGCCAATAACTCAAAAGGGTTATAACCAGCGCGTACTTTACCAGTCACTTCACTTACTAAGTGAATAACGTGACTGTAATATTGCACCTGTCTGTAATGCGCTACCACCACTTCATCACACACTCGACTTAAATCGTTTCTGGCTAAATCTACCAGCATCACGTGTTCGGCATTTTCCTTAGCATCCAATAATAAACGCTCTGCTTCTAATTGATCCACTGCATCATCACCCGTTCTTTTAAAAGTACCAGCAATAGGATGTACAATGGCTTTACCATTTTGAATAATAAGCTGTGCTTCGGGAGAAGATCCCATTAGTTTATAGTCGCCATAATCAAAGAAAAATAAATAAGGGGAGGGATTGATGCTGCGAAGCGCGCGATAAACGTTGAATTCATCACCAGTGAATGATTGCTCAAATCGTCTGCTTAATACAATCTGAAATACATCACCTCGCATGCAACGTGCCATACCTTTAGCTACCATTTCTGTGTAGGTTTCATTGCTCATATTCGAAATCTCGGCACCAACCAACTGAAAGGGAAATACCGGAATATCTTTGCGCTTAATAAGGGACTCCACCACAGCCATTTCACTCGGCACACCGGCTATTTTATTTTCAATAAAAATTAATTCATCCTTAAAATGGTTGAATGCAATAATATACTGGTATAGGCGGTATCGCATCAACGGAATAGCTGGAGCAGGATCAGGTGCAGCGGTAGCGGAATCAAAAAAAGCAACCGCATCAAAGCAAGTATATCCATAGAGACCTTGTGCAAATTTAAATTCTTTTTCTGCGGGAATTTCCATTTCAAAATGCTGCATAAAATTCCAGACAATAGCAGGCACTTCTTCTTCCTTACTGATGATTTGTTTTTGGGGTTCTTGACCAGGCAGTTTAAATTCCAAGCTATTGGCAGAACTTATTTCAATACCAGCAATGGCATTGATGCAAATAAAAGAGTAACTATTGTCAGCCACATGATGATCGGTGCTTTCTAATAAAATGGTGTCGCGAAAACGATCTCTAAGACGCAAGTAAATACCGACAGGCGTAAATACATCGCCTAATATTTTCTTGCCGCTTGTCTCTATTTTAATTTTTTTCATATTGTAAATCAGTTCAATTATTCCATAAAAAAACCCCAGTTTTATCTGGGGTCTTGAAAATATATTCAATAAAGTATTGGCTATGCCACTACAATCCCCGTATAGAGTTTGTATGCCACCACCAATGCTTATTTGTTAAATTCATTTTACAAATATGGTGTAAGTTGGGCAGATTGCAAAAAAATTTAACATCAATGCCCACATTTACAATCAAAAAAGTAAATTAAAATTGCTGAGAATCAAGGCTGACCCCGAAATTTGTAAAAAAAAATCTATGAAGAATTTTCATCGTATTGTGTTAACCTATTTGGCTTCCCTTTTCTTTTGTATTGGTTTTGTAAAAGCCAATAACGCCGATGCCCTAGTCGGATTTTGGAAAACTGGCGAAGGAAATGCGGTCGTACAAATTTACAAGCAAGGTGATACTTATTTTGGAAAAATAGTCTGGCTTAAAGAGCCTATTGACCCCGCTACAGGAAAGCCCAAAATAGATGGTAAAAACGAGGACCATTCACTAAAAGGAAGGCCTTTATTAAGCATGATTAATTTGCGCGACTTTAAGTTTATCAAAACCAATCATTGGGAAGATGGAAAAATTTACGATCCAAAGACGGGCGAAGATTATAGTTGTAAATTGACTATGATTGACAAAAATACCTTGGAAGTCCGAGGATATGTGGGCATTTCTTTATTCGGCAGAACAGATACTTGGAAACGCCAGCAGGTAAAATAATTCGGTTATAGGCTCACCATATTGATGCTGATATTGAAAAACAACGCATTTCCCATGGTAGTTTTAATCACTTCATTCGATTGCTTACCATTGTAGCTATCTACGGTGTTAAACCTGCCATTCATTCTTAGTCCCGCTTGAATAGAAATCCACCAGTAATCCAGTAGTTTTCTTTCATAACTAATTCTAGGTCTGATCTCCCCTCTTTGCAAATAAGATGTTTGAAAGGTATTAATTGCATACTGATTCCCCTCCAATTCATATCCTGCTAAAAGCATAGATTTTTTATTTATATTTCTTCTAATGGCTGCTTTTGCAGGAAATACAGATTCAATACCCCAATATTCATTAAAGGTTTGGTTGTACAATAAAACGGGGATGAGCAAGGGTCTTCCCAAGCGATAGGTTCTTGACACACCCAATCCCCATATTAAATTTTCAGAGGTCTTCCAACCGTATATAATGGAACCGCTCACCGTTACAGCATCGTTTAGTGATAGTTTACCCTTTTCAAACTGTTGCCAGTTGGCATCCCCCATGAACTGAAAAATCACAAAGTTTTTTTCATTCAAAGGTTTAAAAACAGTGAGTGATAACCCAGCACTGTGCAAGCCTAAATTATTCAGTGGCTGGTACAGTGGATAAGGAAAACTATAACCAGTTCCATTATACAGGGTTCTGTGGTAATTGGCTCCTAAATTAATGATTAGGTTATTTTTAGAAACAATAGGCGTAAATAAACCCAATCTTATTGCTTGGGTATTATTGTAATGCAGGGTTTCATTGAACGGGGCGGGACTTGCTTTAAAATCGTATCCCCCTTGGTATTCATACCCAATGCTGATAAAGCGGTTGGGACTTTGATTCAATACTTTTTGGGTGGCAAATCTTTTTACTGGTTTGGAATCAATATCTTCAAAAGACATAGCTGGCATTGTTTGCGCGCTACTGTCGCTTTGAGCATTTAAAAAGGAAGCAGAAAAAAAGATGAATACCAGCAATAATATCTTAGGCATAACAATGATTTATTTGCAATGATAAGAAAGTTACACAATTTTCAAATAGTACTTACAACCTATGACTATAACACCCCCTTGGTAGAAGGCAACTGATTGGAAAGTGGATCCCGCTTCACTGCCATCCGTATGGCTTTGGCGAATGCTTTAAAAATGGCTTCTATTTTATGGTGTTCATTTTCTCCTTTGCAAAATATATTCAAATTGCATTTTGCGCCATCACTAAAGCTCTTAAAAAAATGAAAGAACATTTCAGTAGGCATCTCCCCTACTTTTTCTCGCTTAAACTCCGCATCCCATACCAACCAATTCCTTCCACCAAAATCTATTAATATTTTGGCTTCTGCCTCATCCATCGGCAAAGCAAAACCATAACGCTCCATACCTCTTTTATCTGCCAGCGCTAGCGCAAAAGCTTCTCCCAATGCAATACCAGTATCTTCAATAGTATGGTGCTCATCTATATGCAAGTCGCCTTTGGTATGAATAGACAAATCCATTTTACCATGACGAGCTATTTGTTCCAGCATATGATTAAAGAATCCGATTCCCGTTTCTATATCCGCCTTACCCGTTCCATCTATATTTAGGTGGATAGCAATTTTAGTCTCGTTGGTATTTCTTTCGTGTTGTACAGTTCTCAATCCCAACTTTAAAAATGCATAAATATCTTTCCAATTATCGGTCTCCAGTACTATGGCTTCTTTATAAGCGGCTGACTGCGCTTCGGTTAATTCATGCAAGCCCGATTTTAAATAAATGGCTTTGCATCCCAAATTAATGGCCAACTGAATATCACTCCACCTATCGCCAATTACAAGTGAATGAGCCAGATCGAATGCAGGATTATCTATAAAATGCTTAAGCAAAGCAGTGCCTGGTTTACGAGTGGACTGGTTATCTGCTGCAAATGTTTTATCAATCACCATTTCATCAAATACAAATCCCTCCCCTGCTAAAGTGCGCATCATTAAACTGTGATAAGGTTGAAAATGGGTTTCAGGATAGCTGGCTGTTCCCAAACCATCTTGGTTGGTTACCATTACTTTATAAAAATCAAAGTCAGCAGCTATACTCGCTAGTTGCGTAATAGCACCTGGCACAAAACTGGTTTTATCAATACTGTCCACTTGAAAATCTAACGGTGGCTCTTGCAATACCACCCCATCTCTGTCAATGAATAAAATTCTTTGCATAATTATTTTTTTGCCCTTACTGCTTTTACTTCTGCGGGAGTTATAGACCCTGATTTATTTCCGAAATTACTTCGTATAAAACTGAGTACATCAGCTACTTGCTGGTCATTTAAAAAAGCGTGTGATGCCATGGGATTACTATATTCATCTCCATTAATTTCTATAGGATCATTCAAACCTTTTAGAATGATATTAATCAACCTCTCTTTATTACCATTTACATATTCGGTTTTAATTAATGGGGGATTCATTCTTGGAACACCAGCCCCATCTGCTTGGTGGCATGCAAGGCAATAAGTGGTATATATTTTTTTACCGCGCATTGCACTGGCTTTGGATGATGGGGTGGACTGAGACATTAATACAATACTCACCATACAACCCATCACAATCATCAATTGCTTCATGGTTTTTATTTGTTGTATTTGATTTTCCAGATATAGCCTTTATTATCGTCTGACACATAAAGTGAACCGTCCGCCCCCTGTGCCAGTCCGCATGGGCGATGTTTTACTGCCCCTAAATTGTTTACTTTTTCTAAGCCAGAAAAACCATCTGCAAATACTTCCCATTTGCCCGTAGGAATTCCGTTTTTCATGGGTACAAATACAATATAAAATCCTTCTTGTGGCTCGGGCGACCGATTCCAACTTCCGTGAAATGCAATAAATGCACCATTTTTATATCGAGCGGGAAATTGATCTCCGGTGTAAATTAGTAAAGCATTGGGAGCTAGGTGGCCGGGGAATCCAACTAGGGGACTAATAGCATTGGGCGCTCCTTCTTTTTTACCATCACCACCATATTCGGGGTTTAATATTTTTTTATTTTGAAAATGATCCCAGTGTGCATAAGGCCATCCGCAATCGTCGCCTTTCTTCACCCTATACAATGTTTCAGAGGGAAGTTCTGCTCCTTGTTTCTGGTTATACATAGCTGGAAAATCTTGAAAAAGCATATCCCTTCCATGTATGGTAATATAGAGTTCATTTACTTCATTATTCCAATCAAGCCCCATACTATTCCTTACACCAGTAGCATAACGAATTCCATCTGCATAAGTCTGATCTAGTTTATCTACTTTAAACTGCCAGATGCCTGCGGCAGAATCGAGAATGGGGCAAGGACTCATTCCTTTAGAACCTTTTTGTCGATCCTGTTCTTGGCAAACATTGGAAGGTGCCCCAATATTTACATAAATATTACCCGCATTATCCAAAGCAAAAGTTTTGTTGGCATGCTGGCGTTTATCAATCAACTTGGTAACAATTCTTTCGGGCTGATCTGGGTTCACCAAATTTTGTTGCGCATCCAACGCATAACGAAATACTTCGGTATTGGAAGACGCATATAAATAGCCATTCTTCAATGCAATACCGCTGCCTATATAATTCCCAAAAGCAAGGGTATCATCCATCACTCCATCCTTATTTTTATCCCTTAAACGAATAATTCCTTTGCCTTTTAAAAGTTTTTCCAGTTTCATATAAATATCTCCATTACCGTTTACCGCAATATGGCGAACGCGACCAAAATCTTTTCCCACAACAACGTTACTGAAACCCGCTGGCGTTTTAATAGCGACAGATTCAGGGGATTGAGCTGAACAACAAACCAGCCAACTAAGGGCTAATAAAGAACATAGTATTTTTGACATATAGCAGAATTAAGTAGTGAAATTAAGCATTCATTTGATACCATTCCTGCATGGCATCTATCAGTTGTGTATTATCTTGTTCGCTTCCAATGGTAATTCGGAGGCAGTCCTCACACAATTTCACTTTACTTCTATCGCGAATTACAATGCCTTTGGTCAACAAGAATTCATACACTTTTCGGGCGTCTTTTATTTTTACCAATATAAAATTAGCATCTGAGGGGAATACTTTCTCAACAGAAGGCATGGATTCAAATACAGGTACCAGCGCATCACGCATATCTACCAATATTTTAATCATATCATTCACCATACCCAATTCATCCAAAGCTTTAAGTGCCAATTCCTGTGTGGCTTGATTGATATTGTAAGGAGGTTTAACCCGATTGAGTATTTCAATAATAGCAGTAGCGGCAAAAGCCATTCCAAGGCGCAAGCCTGCTAGTCCCCAAGCCTTACTAAAAGTCTGCATCACCACCAGATTGGGATAATCGGCTAATTCTTGCACAAATGATTTCTGACGAGCAAAATTAATATACGCTTCATCAATTACTACAATGCCGTTGAAGTTATTGAGTACGGTTTCCATATCAACCCTATTGAGTGAATTACCCGTGGGGTTATTGGGAGAACAAAGCCAAATGATTTTGGTATGCGCATCAATTTGATTTTCAAGGTGAACCAGATCGAGCTGAAAATCATCCAATAAAGGAACCCTTCTCAATTCTACATCGTTGATATTGGCACTTACTTCATACATGCCGTAAGTAGGGGGACAAATTACCACATTGTCCCTCCCCGGTTCGCAAAAACTTCGGAACAAAAGGTCGATGCATTCATCGCTTCCATTGCCTAAAAAAATATGTTCTGAGGCAATGCCTTTAATGACCGAAAGTTTCTGTTTTATAGCCACTTGGTGCGGGTCTGGGTAACGGTTATACCATTTGGTAAGTGGGGAACCAAGGCTGTTTTCGTTGGCGTCTAAAAACACTTTAGCGGCACCGCTGAATTCATCACGCGCAGAAGAGTAAGGCTCTAGCTGCGCAATATTTTTTCTTACCAATAGATTCAAATCAAAGTTCATGGGTTAATTTATATTGATTTTATTCATTTTTCAATCGTATGCGCACCGCTTCGGCGTGCGCTTGCAAGCCCTCTGCCATCGCCATCAGTTCTACAGAAGGAGCAATATTTTGCAATCCTAATTTAGTAAGTTTTTGGTACGTAATTTTTTTTAAGAAACTATCTACGCTCACTCCACTATATGCTTTGGCATACCCATTGGTAGGCAAAGTATGGTTGGTTCCACTTGCATAATCGCCCACACTTTCAGGAGAATAATTTCCGAGAAATACAGAGCCTGCCTGCACAATTTTATCCCCAATAGCTTCCTCATTTTCACAGGAAATAATTAAATGTTCAGCCGCATATTCATTCACCAGATCAATAGCATCATTCATATTATTTAAAACAATGGCTTTACTATTCTCCAGTGCTTTTGCTGCCATTTCTTTGCGAGGAAGTTGAGCCAACTGCTTTTCTAAGGCAAGATTTACTGCTTCTACCAGTGATGCAGAAGTGCTTACCAGTAAAACTTGACTATCACTGCCGTGTTCGGCTTGACTTAATAAGTCCGCCGCCACAAATTCAGGATTGGCAGAGTCATCGGCCAACACACAAACTTCACTAGGGCCAGCGGGCATATCAATGGCAATACCTTCTTGTTGAATTAACTGTTTGGCGCAGGTAACATACTGGTTGCCAGGCCCGAATATTTTATACACTTGAGGAACGGAAGCCGTGCCATAAGCCATAGCAGCAATAGCTTGTACGCCACCGATTTTGAAAATTTTAGTAATACCCACCAATTGAGCAGCAAATAAAATAGCAGGATCAAGCTGCCCATTTTTATCGGGAGGTGAGCAAAGCACTATCTCTTTACAACCTGCAATAGCAGCGGGAATGCCTAACATGAGGATGGTAGAAAACAAGGGCGCAGTGCCACCAGGAATATAAAGTCCCACTTTTTCTATACCCACCGATTTGCGCCAGCATTGAATGCCGGGCATAGTCTCTATTATTTCAGGTGATTGCAATTGGGGCTGGTGAAATTTTCGAATATTATCAGCAGCCGTCGCAATAGCTGTTTTAAGTTGAGTACTCACTGCAGCAACAGCTTCGGAAATTTCAATTTCGCTCACCGCAAAATCAGTTAATAGCACCCCATCAAACTGTTGCGTAAAATACTGTACAGCAGCATCGCCCTGCCCTTTTACTTGTTGTAAAACGGCACTCACTTTTTCAATCAACTCACTGTTATTGATGGAAGGTCGTTGTAACAATTGCGGCCATTCATTTCTGGCAGGGTTTATAAATTTCTCCATAGTAAAATGCTGCTTTTTTGGCAATTAATTACATAATCATTTTTTCAATTGGCACTACTAGAATGCCTTGGGCACCAGCAGCTTTTAGTTGCTCAATGATATCCCAAAACTCGTTTTCATTCAACACACTGTGTACACTACTCCACCCTTCCTCTGCCAGTGGAAGCACGGAGGGACTTCTCATGCCGGGCAACAAGCCAATGATTTGTTGGAGGTTATGGTTGGGTGCATTTAGTAAAATGTATTTATTGTTTTTTGCTTTTTTTACGGATTGAATTCTGAACATTAGTCGATTGAGCAATTGTTGTCTAGCATCATCTAATTGATTGTTTTTCACCAGAACGGCTTGTGACTCTAAAATTACTTCCGTTTCCTTTAGTCCATTCATAAACAAGGTAGAACCACTGCTTACAAGGTCGCAAATGGCATCTGCGAGACCAATGCCAGGGGCAATTTCTACGCTGCCGCTTATTTCATGAATTTCGGCGTTGATGCCTTTCTCTTTTAAGAAATCACCCACAATAATGGGGTAGCTGGTAGCAATTTTTTTACCCGCTAGAAACTGGGTGTCATTGTATTGTTCATGGCGTTGGATGGCTATGCTGAGACGGCATTTTCCAAAGCCCAATTTCTCGGTGATGGTGATTTTTTTCTTCTTTTCAAAAACCACATTTTCGCCCACAAAACCAATATCGGCAACCCCATCTTCTACATATTGAGGAATATCATCATCGCGTAAAAAGAACAGTTCCAATGGAAAATTAGTAGCATCAGCCTTTAATTTATTCATACCATTGCTGATATCAATACCACATTCTTTCAATAGTTTAATAGAATCATCGTGCAGGCGCCCACTTTTCTGAATGGCCAGTTTTAACTTAACATCTTGTGTTGTACTCATTAGATTGCTCATATAATTAAAATAAAAAAGCCTACCAACAGGTAAGCTTAAATGATTTGTATTTATATCATACACACCAATAGCCTACCCAATGGGATGCTCATGATGATGGTGAATATGCGTATTTTGTTTCATTTGAAGTGCAAAAATAGGATAGTCCACTATTACCCACAAATTTTTTTTGCTTCGTAACACAAAGTTGATAATAGTAGAAATATGGCAGAAACAAGTTTTAGCGCTTCAGCATAGGATAGTACTTTTCCTTATTTTCAATAATAGCCCAAAGGTTGATAGCCAATAAAACCAGTGCGATGGGCAAACCAGAGGGAGCATTGATAATATTGGTGAGCAAGATACCGATGGTAACAGGAAAAACAATGATGGCACCTAATGCTCTGTATTTGGGAACGATAAACAGAATGCCACCAATCACTTCTACCACACCAACCAGTGGCATAAGCCAACTTATTTCCATAAAAGCAGCCATTAGTTTCTTCATACTCTCAGGCAGATCTGCTGGCATAGGCATATAGTTGAAAAACTTATTTAATCCTGCATTGATAAACATCAGCGCAAAAAGCAGGCAAGCAACGAATAAAATTTTCTGTTTCATGTGTTTCTATTTATTGTTTTTTAATGGTCACATGGAATTCGCTAATAAACATTTCGGTTGGTAACAAATTCTTGTTATGGCTCATTTCATGTGTTTCTATTTATTGTTTTTTAATGGTCATCCCGAGCAGTCGATACAAGCTATTGAATTAGCTAATTTATGATTTTTTCTTTAACTGGCCGAAAAATCCACCACTATTGCCCCTTAAAAACGGAGTGCAATAAGAAATGTAAGGGAGGGATAAATAGTCCGTTGATTTTTCTAGTAAACTGCGAACTACATCTTTACCCTTCCAGTTGCTTACGATTACGTTGCCTACTTTTCCGGAGAATCCACCTAGGATTCCTTTGTTGAATGTTCCCATTTGATTGTTTTTATTGAATGGTTTTAAAATTTGGTTTACTTCCCGCTGCGGACGGGTTCACCGGTGATTTTGTACAAATGCAAAACTAGTTACCCCTTGCATACAAAAGGGTGCTAGGGGGTGCTAGCACCCCTGTTAACGCATTGAATATCAACACACTAACGCATAAAAAAAGCCCTTTTTAGGGCTTGAACGTTGTTTTGTTCGGGACTTGTTCGGGAGAGGGTCGGGGTTTTCCTTTGCCAGCGCGGGTTGTAGCAGACCAACCCCGAAGCAGTCCCGAAGCTGATACGGCAAAAACTCGTAAATGGTAAAGTTTAGTTCTAAATAGATGAAGTAATTTCAAAACAAGACAGTATTATGAACCTACATTTTAAATATAAACATTCTGTGTATATTTGGATAACAATAATGGCTTTTACACAAACTTGCGTTGGCTGCTATGAAAGTGCTGGTTCAATATTTACAGATAAAATTGAATTCGTTTCGACAACTTAAAAATGTATCAATTACTAAAAAAATCTCCACACCCTTCTCTAAAACAATTTATTAAAGCGTATTGGTATTTGCGCATATCTAGAGGCAAACCCAATCCATTGTCAAATACCCCAACGGCAGAGGAAGCAATTTACTTCTTTCCCAAAAATAAACCTTCAATATTTGTAGATGGGACGTTTGTCCAAACACCTGATACAGTTATCATTCGGCAGTTAGTCCAAAGAGTAGATATGCTTATACCAGATGATTATTTGATGTTCAAAATCATTTTTCAAACAGGTGGATTCCATCGTTTATTTGGTATTCCTTTATCATTATTTATGAAAGGGCATATTGAAACGATTTGTGTTTTAGGAAATCATATCAAAGAATTAGAACAGCAAATAATAAATTCAATCAGTTTTGATGAAATGGTTTTTTACACTGAAATATATTTAATGGGTAAATCGAATAACTACAAGATAAAACAACAGCCAATTGATCTTGTTATCAACCAGCCTCAACTGTATCAATATTCACTGGACAAATTAGCTTCAGATGCCTGTTTGAGCAACCGACAATTTGAAAGAAATTTTTTAACCAGAACAGGGGTAACACCCAAAATGTATCAAAGGATTTTAAAGTTTAACCAAGCGATGAAGTTTAAAAAAGAAAACACAAACCAAACCTGGATAAATATTGCCCATTCAGTTGGTTATTTCGACCAAATGCACTTATTACGCGATTTTAAACAATTTACAAACACCATTCCTTCAATATTTGATTTTGACAATGCAATAATTTATTAAAAAAATGTCGTTTTTTTACTATGCCTTATAGCATAGTTTTTAGCAACTTTGCAGTAAGTTTCAAGCACCGAAAATTTAAGGTGCTTATTTTATTTATAGAAATATGTAAAAAACCAAAAGTGGCAACTCATGCAATAATTATGAAAAAAATTTTTATCTCTATGCTTTATGTTGGTATTGCTACATTTAGCCAAGCACAAACTATAAGCAAAACCGAGGCTGATGAAGCTGCCATCCGCAAAATAGAAGAACTTGGATGGATAGCTATGGAAACGCAAGATACACTTGCAATGTACAAATTAGTTTCCTCCGAGTATGTGGTAATGAACCCCAATAACAAAATTCACGGTTTTAGGGGGCTTATTGAGCTTTTAACAGCTTGGAAAAAAAGGAATACAGAGACGAAGACTATCCCACCCCACATCGAACACCATATTGAAAAAATTACAATTAACAAAGATATTGCAATTGTAATGGGTCAGGACGTACCCGAGGCAGGCGCTACTATGCCAGATGGCAAAGCAATGAGTAAAAGAGCATACACAAATATATATAGAAAACATAAAAAATCTTGGCAATTGATAGCAAGACAGAACAGCCTAATTTGCCAATAGATAAAAAGTTTGTCCTACTTAAAAATAATAGTTTTGCTATTATCTTATTTCTTAGCACTGACAAAACAGGCAAGGAACTTGAAAAAGAAAATACGGCTCATTATAAGGTTCCGCATTTTACCATTACTGGCTTTAGGCTTGAACTATTTACAAATTATTGATAGTTCAAGCCTATCTTAAACTGCCCTAATTCCCCAATCCCAAATCCCTTCCTTTCATCACTGCTGGTACTCCTTCGGCTATCCACTTTGCGGGCTTATCTCCTTTTAAAA
>JANMOT010000025.1:0-38707 GCA_031369485.1 Sphingobacteriia bacterium | reverse complement strand
TGCTGCCTCCCGTAGGAGTCGGGCCCGTGTCTCAGTGCCCGTGTGGCTGATCATGCTCTCACATCAGCTACTGATCGAAGGCTTGGTGGGCCGTTACCCCGCCAACTACCTAATCAGCCGCACACCCATCAACAAGCGCCGTAGCTATAATAACAATGTGATGCCACATCGTTATGTTACGGGGTATTAATCCAAATTTCTCTGGGCTATTCCCCACTTGAAGGAAGGTTGTGTACGTGTTCCGCACCCGTTTGCCGGTCGTCATCAATTGTATTGCTACAATCATGCTACCCCTCGACTTGCATGTATTAAGCCTGCCGCTAGCGTTCATCCTGAGCCAGGATCAAACTCTCCATTGTAAATGTTTTGTTTGATCTGACTGTTAGTCTCAATTAATCGAAATTAACGTCTGATATGTATTTAATTATGATGCTATAAACCTTAGCCTGAATTTTAATTTCAGATTACTGTTGCTTCCAAACTTTCAAAGATCTTTTAGCGTTACTCTGCTACCCGTTTAATTGGGAGTGCAAAAGTAAGGGGCTTATTTTATTCAACCAAATTTATTTGAAGTTTTTTTTCAAAAAAATTTTGTTGGTAAAAAACGATTTAAAGAACTGCTATTCAACTACTTGTGAAGGATTTGCTAGATGCTATATCGAAGCAAATTCGTGTGAGTGAACTTCCGTTTTTATCGAACGGGCGGCGAAGATACGAGTCTTATTTTAATCACCAAATTTATTTTTATAAAAAGGTGATTTTTTTCTGCCATTCATTTCAAACTAACCTTCAAAGAACACCGCCTTTTTTGTTATGCGGGTTGCAAAGATAACCAAGAAATGTTCCCTGCCAAATGTTTTTCAAAACTATTTTAGCACTTATCCTAAGAACCTTTACCCAGCAAGGCTTTCAGCCCCAAAAAAAAATTATGAAAAGATTACTTTAGAGAGAAATAAACCTTGGGGTGGCGTACTAAAATCGGCTTTTGTACAGTCTTTTGCCGCAATAATACTCCTCAACACTTCTACACCAATCTGCTTCCTACCTACTTTCAACATCGTACCCACCAATCCCCTTACCATTCCTCGCAAAAAACGGTTTGCTCTTACAGTATATATATAGTGTGATTCTTCTGTCTTTTCCCATTGTGACTTTTCTATATTACAATTGTGCGTAAATACCTGCGCATTGCGTTTGGCAAAACTGGTAAAATCGGTGTACTCCTTTAATAAAGTAGCTGCTTGCTGCAACAAACCAATATCTAACTCAAAAGGATAGTACCATCCCCTATCCTGCATAAATGGATCTTTATACTGGTATATATAGTATTGGTATTCCCTTGCTATTGCATCAAAACGGCAATGCGCTGTATCGGCCACCTGTTTCAGCGACTGTATAGATATAGTTGCAGGTAAAATAGCATTGAGGTTATATATATGTTTTGAATGTATAGGTAGATCCGTATCAAAATGAAAGTAATTCTGCCTTGCATGCACTCCTGCATCTGTTCTTGATGAACCTGTAAGCGCAATGGGCTCTCTATATAAAGTTAACATGGCCTGCTCAATGGCTGACTGAACCGTATGCGCATTCTCTTGTATTTGAAATCCATGAAATGTAGTGCCTTTATAGGCCAGCTCTAAAAAATACCTTGGCATGACTTATTGTTTTACCGTCTTTTTCTGCACTTCTTTCAGGGCTGGCGAGACCATTGCCTCTCTGGTGGCACCGATTTTAGCTGCTGGTATTTGAATGGATATATTCTCCGTTTTTGTCCCGTTCTTTACTCTGTAAACCAGCTCAAGCCCACCTTCGGTACTCTTTTCAGAAAGTTTTTGTATCTGCTGCTCCCCCTTTACTGGCGCAATAGGGTGCTCTGGTGCTACGCCCCGCAATAATTCGAGCGTTACCATATCCATCAACATCCACTCTCCTTCCTGGGTAATTTTAAGAGAGAAACCCCGTGGCTTTCCCATAATTGAAAAACTAAAAGTAGATTCCTTATACTCATTCACTGGAAAGCCCAATACCAAACTGTAGTCGCCATTAGCCATCTGCGGTATCAATAAATATCCTTTTGTATTTGACGAATACACGGTTCCCTTCATTTGTACAAAATAAGGTTGGTTGTTTTCTGATTGTATATACAGAAAATTAGATTGCGCTGACCCCATCGCCATATTCAATATAAATGCCATTAAAAAGGATAAACGGCATAGGATTGTCTTCATATTTGATTATTCTTGCTTTTAACAAATTTACTGAAAATGATGCTTTGGTGCGTTTTTAAGTAAACATATCTTTACGCTACAATAAATAATTATGAAGAAACAATTTGTATTCGCCTGTTTACTCATCGCAGGTATGGTATCAGCTCAAAGTAGTACGGATGAATGGAAAAAAAACTATCGTTCCGTTCCTGAAAAAGTAAATGATTTGGTACATACCAAACTCAACGCCGCATTCGATTACCCGAAATCGCAACTCAACGGCAATGTTTGGATTACGCTAAAGCCCCATTTTTATGCCACCGATTCCTTGCAATTAGATGCAAAAGGTATGGACATTAAAAAAGTGTGCATTGTTAAAGGAGCCATTACCAGCCCCCTCAAATACCAATACGATGGAACCTTCCTGAACATTCAACTGGATAAATTATATACCCGCAACGATGCTTATACCATCTATATTGATTATACCGCTAAACCAAATGAGTTGGAAGTGAAAGGCAGTGCTGCCATTACCGATGCCAAGGGCCTGTATTTTATCAACCCTAAAGGTGAAGATAAAGACAAGCCTACACAAATATGGACGCAAGGTGAAACAGAAGCCACTTCTGTTTGGATTCCTACTATTGATAAAACCAATCAGAAAACTACGCAAGAGTTTAACTTAACCGTGCCTGCCAAATACGTTACCCTCTCCAACGGTAAGCTAATGAAGCAGACCAAAAACTCGAACGGCACTCGCACCGATAACTGGGTAATGAACCAAGCCCATGCTCCTTATCTTTTCTTTATGGGCGTTGGAGATTATGCCGTTGTGAAAGACAGTTACAAGGGCAAAGAAGTGAATTATTATGTAGAGAAAGCTTATGAAAAAGTTGCTCGCAAAATTTTCGGACATACGCCTGAAATGATGCAATTTTTTTCGGAGAAATTAGGTGTTGATTATCCTTGGGTAAAATACAGTCAAATTGTTGGTCGCGATTATGTAAGTGGTGCCATGGAAAATACTACGGCTACCCTTCACCAAGAATCTGCGCAACAA
The DNA here is from genome assembly GCA_031369485.1 of Sphingobacteriia bacterium. Lineage (GTDB taxonomy): Bacteria > Bacteroidota > Bacteroidia > Chitinophagales > Chitinophagaceae > Sediminibacterium. The sequence goes on along the minus strand of JANMOT010000025.1, from coordinate 35,437 downwards.
GATGCACGTGAGCTGACTGATAGAAATGGCTGGGAAACTACCATTGCGCACGAATTATTTCACCAGTGGTTTGGTGATTATGTTACGGCAGAAAGTTGGAGCAATCTTACCGTGAATGAAAGCTTTGCCGATTATAGTCAACTACTTTGGCTTGAATACAAGTACGGAAAAGACGAAGCTGCTTTTGAAAACTGGAGTTCGATGCAAAATTATTTAAGCAGTCGCAACGACGCCAGTAAAGACTTGGTTCGTTTCTTCTACAATAGTCAAGAAGATATGTTCGACCTTGTAAGCTACCAAAAAGGCGGTCGCATTTTACATATGCTTAGAAGTTTTGTAGGTGACGATGCTTTTTTCAAATCGCTCAATAAATATTTGACCGACAACAAGTTTGGTACAGGTAGTGGTCATAAATTACGACTTGCTTTTGAATCTGTAACGGGCAAAGATTTAAACTGGTTTTTTAACCAATGGTATTTTGGAAACGGCCATCCAAAACTAGATATTAGCTATGGCTACAATGATTCTACTAAGCAAACTATGGTATATTTAAAACAAACACAATCAGATAAATTATTTAAACTTCCTATTACCATTGATGTGTACGAAGGCAGTGCCAAAAAAAGGTATATGGTATGGGCTGCTAATAAAGCAGATACTTTTTATTTTCCTGCTCTTACTAAACCTTCTTTGGTAAATGTTGATGCATTAAAATTATTATTGGCTGAGAAGAAAGACTCAAAGTCACTGGCTGAATTTGCTCACCAATTTAAATATGGCGGAGTGTATTTAGATAGAAGAGAAGCCGTTGATTTTGCTTCAAAAAATATAAGTGATCCAGTAGCGTATAAAATAGTTGCAGATGCATTAAGCGACCCATATTATAAAATTAGGATGAAGGCATTGGGTAGCTTTGGTTCTGCTAAAGTAGATGATATTACACTGGCCAAGATTGAATCTATTGCAAAAAGCGATTCTTCAAAATTTGCAAAAGCAGATGCGATTCAGTTTTTGGGTAAATTAAAAAGTACTGCTTACGAAACATTGTTTACCAAAGCAGTGAATGATTCTTCATATACGGTTTCCGGTGCTGCTTTAGAAGCATTGAGTTTATTAGATGGAAAAAAGGCATTTGCTGTTGCAAATGAATTATTAAAAACAGTGAGTAAAGGGCGATTAAATGCGGCCATCACTTCAGTAATTATTGCCAATGGCGATGAATCTTCCTATGATTTTATTATGGGCAGCTTCAATAAGATGCCATTGTCGCAGGTTAAATTCAGTGCTTTGGGTTCTTTATCAGAGTTCCTGGCAAAAGTAACCGATGCTGGTAAATTCAAGGCTGGAATAGATGCTATTGCCAGTTTTAGAGATGAAATACCCCAACAAGCAAGGGCACAAACGGATGCATATATCAATAATGTTGTTTTGAAGGGACTTGCCGCAAAAAAAGAAGCAGCGGGAGTTCAAGAACTTGCTGATTATGTGAAAAGTAAATTGCCTAAGTAAAATAGACGGTGGACGGTAGATGGTGGATATTATATCTTTTATCGTCTACCGTTCTTCTTCAACTTTTAAGCTCGACTTTATCGTTACCCTAACAGGTATTTTTGAACCATTTATTTCAGTTGAACCTGTAAAGAGTGTATTGCTTTCTTCTGTTTTCAATAACCCATTTTTTGTATTATACCATCTGGTGGCTCGCAATATTCCTTTTAATTGCTGTACAAGCGCCGTATTATTTTGCTGAATTCTTTGGCGAATCACCATATCGGCATATACCGTAATTGCAATGGAGTCAGCAGTGATTTTACTGATTAAATATTGATATATTATTTTGCTGCTATCGGTGTGGGTAGAATCTACCCAATTGTATCCAAGCTTAGGATTGGATACTGAGAAAAAATATTTACCAGCATCTTCATCTGACAAAAACAAAGCCGCCGCAGTAGTATCTGGAGTAGGAATAGCGTGGTTATTTTCCACCTCAATATTGACTGGATTATTGAGTAAGCTATTTATCCATTTTAACTCACTATTGCTCATACCAATTGTGTTATTAGAATTAAATGATTTTTCTTCTCCAAAAGCCAGCATTTTTCCACTGATATGCGTGGTAATTGCTTTTAATGTATACCCTTTTTTGTGAAGGGATTCTACGCTATAATTAACGTGGGTAATTTGATCGGATTGCATCAATATTTGCTCCTGTGCAATATGCATTTCGGTATTGCTTTGTTGGGTACGAACTACGCTAAATGATTGCTGTAGCTGGGACGTTTTTACCTGCGTAAATGCCTCCAAAGCAACAACCAACCCTACAAATAATAAAAATATACGTGACCATTGCATACCGTAAATATACGTTACCAACTACCTCCAGCTCCACCACCACCACTACTACCGCCACCAAATCCTCCAAATCCACCGCTGTCGCCGCCACCAAATCCACCGCCGCCAAAACCTCCGCCGCCGCGTCCACCGCCTAATAAAGTGGACCATAATAAAGCTTCTGCAACATTTCCAGCACCTCGGCGACTCATCATTCCACCGCCTTTACCTCCACCACCTCTACCCGCACCAAGAATAAAAATAACTACCATTAAAATTACAATGAACGTAATCATGGAATTCCCTTTTTTACCTGATCGCCTTTCTCGCTTCTCTTTATATTCCCCTACCGCCGCTTTTGTAAGGGCATCAATAGCTTGATCAATTCCTTTAAAATAATCTTTTTGCTTAAAAGCTGGTACTATTTCATTTCTATAAATACTAGAAGCCGTAATATCTGGAATAGCACCCTCTAATCCATAACCTATTTCTATCTTTACTTTTCTATCTTCTATGGACGCTAGAATCAATATCCCATTGTTGGTCTTCTTATTTCCGATACCCCAATCCCTGAATAATTTTAGCGCATATTCTTCCACCGCATTTCCATCTAAACTGGGGATAAGCACCACCACAATTTGATTGGATGAACTATCATCTAAAGCCACCAGTTTCTGCTCCAAAAAAGCAACCTGTTCTTTGGAAAGCACACCAGCCGCATCATTCACCAATCTTGGCGGAGTGGGCTTGGGTAATATATTTTGAGTAAAGGCCGTAAAACCGACCATTAACAAGAGGAGTAAGACCAAATATTTCTTCATAGTATAACAGTGACAAAGCCCCTCCTTAGTGGAGGGGCTTTGGATTATTTTCCAAAAACAATATCATCTGGCAGTTCATTCTTATCGCCCTTTTCATCGTAAGGGAAATGGGTTTCTAGTGCAGTACCTATATCTGCTATAATTTGCACAATCCCTTCTACAAAATATTGTTGGTTGAATTGAGCCAACATTTTATCAACCGCATTTTGCCAGAATATATCCCCTACACTTTGATGAATTCCCTGATCTCCATACACAGCCAGCCGATGATCTTCCATAGCCAAATAAAGCAATACACCATTGCGAGCAGCGGTTTGATTCATCTTTAACTTAAAGAAAATCTGGCCCGCTCTCTGAACAGGATCTGCTTTGGGGCATTTGGCTTCTACATATATCCTCACTTCACCACTGGTGCGCTGTTCGGCTTTGCGAATGGCTTCAACGATGGTATCTTTTTCTTCTGGAGAAAAATACTCCACCTGCTTTTTCTTAAATAGTCCGAACATGAATAGAGTTTAGAATTTTACTTCAGGTGCTTTTTCTGATCCTACTTCAGCTTTGAATCCTTCTTTAACTTTAAAACCAGTTAATCCTGCCAAAATATTCATCGGAAATGAACGAGCTTTAATATTGTATTCAGCTATAGCTGCATTGAAATCGTTTCTAGACACTTTAATTCTATTTTCGGTTCCTTCTAACTGCGCTTGTAAACCACGAAACGCCTCATTGGCACGTAATGTGGGATAATTCTCAGTCACCATCAATAAGCGACCTAATGCCTGGGATAATTGACCTTGAGAAGCCTGGAATTCTTGTAATTTTTCAGGAGTAAGGTCTTTTGCATCTACTTTCATCTGTGTAGCACTTGCCCTTGCTTTCACCACATTTTCTAAAGTTGACTGTTCAAAATTTGCTTCTCCTTTAACGGTATTCACCAAATTAGGAATCAGGTCTGCCCTACGCTGATAGTCGCTTTGTACATTATTCCACGCTTTATTTACCGTTTCGTCCTGTGTTACCAAACCATTATAACCGTTACAGCCACATCCTCCTAATAAAAGGACTAAGCCGGCAATTACAATCAGGGTAATGTTTTTTGTGCTCATAGTAATTGATAATTTGATGTAAATTAAATATTTATTGATTGATTTAGATACTTATAGCAACAAAAATGCCATATAATGGATTATGACGGAATGACGGTATTATTTAAGAAATTAGTCATTTAATAGGGAGTTGAGTCTATATTCCTTTTTCACCTATTTTTGCGCCAAAATAAATAAATCTCCGAAAAGCTATGTCAGTACTTGTAAATAAACATTCAAAAGTAATTGTTCAAGGTTTTACCGGCACCGAAGGCAGCTTCCATGCTTCGCAAATGATTGAATATGGAACCAATGTGGTTGGTGGCGTTACCCCTAATAAGGGTGGTACTTCACACCTAGACAGGCCTGTTTTCAACACCGTAGCCGACGCCGTTAAACAAACTGGCGCTGATGTAAGCATTATTTTTGTGCCCCCCGCTTTTGCAGCAGATGCTATTATGGAAGCTACAGACGCTGGAATTGCGCTTGTTATTTGTATTACAGAAGGCATTCCTGTAATGGATATGGTAAAAGTGAAAAATTATTTACAAGGTAGCAATACCCGTTTAATAGGACCTAATTGCCCTGGCGTTATCACTGCTGGCGAAGCCAAAGTAGGTATTATGCCTGGCTTTATTTTTAAACCTGGTAGAATTGGTATTGTTTCAAAAAGCGGCACCCTTACTTATGAAGCAGCCGATCAAGCCGTGAAAGCTGGTTTGGGCATCAGCACTGCCATTGGTATTGGTGGCGACCCAATTATTGGCACCCCTACTAAAGATGCGGTTGAACTATTAATGAATGATCCTGAAACCGATGGCATTATTATGATTGGTGAGATTGGTGGTAGCATGGAAGCCGAAGCTGCTCGTTGGATTAAAGACCATAAAACCAAACCAGTTGTAGGCTTTATTGCAGGCCAAACTGCTCCTCCAGGAAGAAGAATGGGTCACGCTGGTGCCATTGTAGGCGGTGCAGATGATACCGCTGCTGCCAAAATGAAGATCATGGCTGAATGTGGTATTGAAGTAGTTGCCAGCCCTGCTGATATCGGCAAGACCATGGCTGCTGCATTGAAAAAATAAACGATAATCAATTGTTAATATAAGCCCGTTCTGTTATTCAGCAACGGGCTTTTTTATTAAAAATACCCTCTCTTTGCATCTACGTTATTATACCTAAAATAAATGCATGCCCAACAAATTATTTTTATTATCCCTGCTTTCATTTTCCTTTCAATTTTCGTTTGCTCAACAAAGTAACAGCAACTATTCCAGGCAATGGCATACCATTGACAGTTTAATTGTGGCCCAACAACTTCCAAAGTCTGCTCTTAGTAAAATAAATGAGTTGTATATTAAAGCAAAAAATGAAAAGCAACCTGCACAGCAAATAAAGTGCTTACTGTATCAATTGAGCTTGGAGGAACAAATAAGCGACCCCAACCCCAACAATTCCATCCAAATTTTACAAAAAGAGATAGTCGCAACTACTGATACAGTTCAATTGGCTTTGCTTCAGACCATTCTTGCCAAACAATACTTGAAATATTATAATGATGCGAGATGGATGATATTTCAACGCAAAAAAAACAATGCAATCACTAAGGAGGATATCACTACTTGGACAGCCGATGATTTTGAAAAAACAATTGACCAATATTTTAAAGCTGCACTTAAATCAGATCATGCATTGCAACAAGTAAATGCCAGTGCTTACCATGCCGTTATTATAAAAGGATCTGACAGTACGCATCCCAATAATTTATTTGACTTAATCAGTGATGAAGCAATAGCGTATTACCAGCAATCCTATATTTTTTCTAGAACGGCACTGCCTGCTAAAAGTATTAAAGACATACGCACACTTGCAAGTGCCGATATTTTTATGGAGGCTGATTTTGATACTTTTGATTTAAATTCCAATACTTGGAAAGCCATTCGCCTCTTTCAACAACGCTTACGCAATCATAAAAACGATTCGGATAAAACCCTATTTATTCAAACTGATATTGAACGAATTAAATTCATCAACCCTATTGCTTACTTTCCTCAAAAAGAAAAAATATATGAAGCATCCTTACTAGAAATAAGCCAGCAGTACCAATCGTTTCCCATTTCTATTCAGGCTTGGTATTTGATAGCAGAAAAATATTTTAACCAAGCGCAATCTTACAGCCCCCTCGCAGATACCAGTTTCAGATATGCTTACAATAAGTCGCTCGAATATATAAATGCCGCAAAAAAAATATACGCTAAAGAAGTCTGGGAAAAAAGTGGACTCTACCGCTTACAACTTCAGATTTTAGGGAAAAAATGCTATACCGAAATAGAAAAAATTAATGCAGTCTATAAACCATTTAGGGCCTTGGTACACTATAGAAATACAGATACCCTTTATGCCAGAATCATACAACTTGATCCTAAAAAATTACTAAGAAATAACTATTCAGATGAATACTGGAAAATATTCACATCATTACATACATTCAAAATTTTTTCACAAGCATTACCCTTAACCAACGATCACCAAGAACATAGTGTTGAAATTAAATTAGATGGGTTGCCCAATGGCAATTATTTACTGCTTACCAGTACCAACAAAGAATTTATACCTCTGCAAGAAGACTTATCTGCTTCCTTTTTCAATATATCTAACCTCACTTATTTTAGAGAAAATAATCGCGTTTATATTCGCGAATTAACCAATGGAAAAGCGGTTTCAAATGCCGTAGTTACCATCTATTCCGTAGATAGAACGAATTACCAATCTACTAAAATAAACGGCAGTACGGAGCATAAAACTGATGAAAATGGTAGTTTTAAATTTGCTTTTTCAACCAATTATAGGCAGCACTATTTATTTGAAATTAAAAAAAGAAAAGACTACCTCTTTTTTGATGAACTTGAATACCTCAATTTGCCATACAACAACTCAGAGGATGGTAACCAAGCACCTGTTGCATTTGAAAAAAATGCCAATAGAATTTTCTTTTTCACCGATCGATCACTGTACAGACCCGGGCAATTGGTCTATTTTAAAGGCATTGCCATTACCAAAGATTTTATTACCAAACGCAGTAAATTAATAATAGACAAAAAACCATTGACTGTATTTCTAAAAGATGTAAATGGAAAACGAGTGGACTCCGCTGTTTTTTCTTTAAATGATTACGGTTCTTTTGCGGGACAATTTAAATTGCCCCAACAATTACTAACGGGACAGTTTAGCATAGAACTACCCGAATACAACCAGTCCGCTACTTATTTCTCTGTGGAAGAATACAAGCCACCAAAATTTAGTGTGGTATTTAACAAGTCCACTAAAAGTCATCAATTAAACGACAGTCTCCATATAACTGGTTCAGCCATTGCTTATGCTGGCAATGCGATTAATGGCGGAAAAGTAGTTTATACAATCAGACAAAACAGTTCCGTTATAAGTCCCTTTAATAAAAGCACCTACTCCCCTTCTTCTAATATTGAAATAGCAAGTGGCGAGACCATCACCAATGAAAAAGGGAATTTCACCATCGCTTTTAAAGCAGGATATAATGAACCTATAAGCGACTTAGAAATAAATTTGTACTACCATATAGAAGCTACTATCACCGATTTAAATGGAGAAAGCATTACTAGCATTACCACTGCGAATGCAAGCAATACTAGCCTAAAATTATCGATACAAAATTCTATGGTAATAGAAAAAAATGCATTCAAGCATATCATTGCTACTGCATTCAATAACAATGGTGTTAAAGAAAACACCTCAATTACCCTCTCCCTTTTTAAAACAAAAACACCTGAAAAAGCTATTAGAACCCGTTACTGGAGCAAACCCGATCAGTTTATATTTACTGAACCCGAATACCACCAGTATTTTCCGAACGATGAATACAAAAACGAACTGGATCAAACTAGTTGGCCACTCACACTGCTAATGCAACAAACTAAAGCTCCGAATACAGATTCCATACTTATTCAAAATGGAATAATAGAATCAGGTGTATATAAAATAATGGCGACTGCTACTGATTCGTTTGGGAAAAAAATCAGCACCTCCATTTTTGTTGCTGTGTACGATAGCGTGCTTAAAAAAATACCATTCCCAGCTTATCAGTTTCATACGGCTGTTTCAAGTACCGCAAAGCCAGGTGATACCGCAGTATTTATGAATGGGACTTCATTTAGCAATATATCCGTTATTAGAAAAATAAAAAGAGAATATCAAAAAAGCGATGAGTACACTTATTTTAAAGCAGGTACACTAGAAGCACTCCAATTTGTTCCCGAAGAAAAAGACAGGGGTAATATTATTATAACAGATGTGTATGTTTATAATGGCCGCTTTTACACCAACCAATATAGGGTGATTGTACCATTTTCTAATAAGGAATTACAAGTAAAATACAGTACATATCGGAGTAGTTATGAACCGGGCAGCAAAGAAAAATTCAGCATTGAAGTGAGTGGTGAAAATAGTGTACAATATACTGCGGAATTATTAACAGGTATGTATGATGCCAGCTTAGACGCCATAAAACCGCATGGTTGGGTTAATCCCAATTTATGGGAATCATTAAATTGGAGCAGTGGTTTTGTCAGCACCCTTTTTGCGGTAGGAGAAACGCGACAAAATGGTTGGCTCTATCCCAATATTCCCGAAGATTATTTTATTAGAAATATATTGGCTGCTTCGGGTGAAGAACTTTGGAATGGAAGTCACCATGAACCGCATAATAGGGGAATGGCTGATATTAAAATGATTGAAAACGAGCGGTTTGCATTCAGTACTAAAAGTGAAGAAGGGTTCAAACAAAAATCTATCCAAATAAGGGGTGTCAATACCGTATCCAACAGTGAAAAAGCAGCATCACTAATAAATGGAGAAAGGGAAAATAGTGTCGTTATTGGAAAAGATGAAGCAGAAATGCCTCCCGTACAAATCAGGAAAAACTTTAACGAGACCGCTTTCTTTTTTCCACAATTACAAGCCGATAGTACGGGGAAATTCAGTTTTAATTTTACTTTGCCAGATGCAGTGTCCAAATGGAAATGGATGAGTATTGCCCATACCAAAGACCTTGCTTTTGGCACTTATAACGAGGCCATAATTACCCAAAAAACGCTGATGGTACAACCCAATGCGCCCCGTTTTTTGAGAGAGGGTGATCGAATGGAATTCAGCACCAAAATTGCCAACCTCAGCAATAAAGAATTAACTGGCACTATTACTTTGGAATTAATAGACGTAGCCACCAACCAATCGGTTGATGGTTGGTTTCAAAATGTATTTCCGCAACAATATTTTACAGTCGCAGCAGGCCAGTCCGCTGTTGCAAAATTCCCCATACAAATTCCATACAGTTTTAATAAACCCCTTACTTGGCGAATAGTTGCCAGAGCAGGCAATTACAGCGATGGAGAAGAAAACAATATTCCTGTTCTCACCAACCGACAATTGGTTACTGAAAGCCTTCCTATTTTTTTACAAAAAGATACTACTCAAATATTTTCATTTACCAAGCTCCTCCACAACAAAAGCGAAAGCTTGGTGAATCAATCCCTTACGGTTGAATACACCACCAACCCCATCTGGAATGCAGTACAAGCCCTTCCCTATTTAATGGAATATCCTTATGAATGTGTGGAACAAAATTTCAATCGACTTTACGCTAATTTATTAGGGGCTTATATTGTTGATAAAAATACACGCATCAAATCGATTTTTACAAAATGGAAGAACGATTCAAGTGCATTAATAAGTCAACTCGAAAAAAACGAAACGCTCAAGCAAGTTCTTTTACAAGAAACCCCTTGGGTATTACAAGCAGAAAGTGAAGCTACACAAAAGCAACAAATTGCTTTATTATTCAACGCTATGCGACTGGATGAGCAGACTGATAAATGGATTCGTGAATTGGAACAATTGCAATTGACCAATGGTGGATTTCCTTGGTTTAAAGGTGGCAATACCGATAAATATATTACCAATTATATACTTACAGGTATTGGTAAATTAAAAAGGCTTGGGGCATTATCACCCAATATTGCATTGCGTTTGAGACCGATCTTAGTAAAAGCGATTCAGTATATGGATGGTGAAATTTTAAAGGAATTTAACGAACTTAAAAAATATAAAAATTTTCGCACAGAGCCATCTATTTATGGTTCAAGTATCGACTATCTTTTCATGCGTAGTTTTTTTAGCGATATAGCCAATCAATCCCTTGAAGCTCATCAATTCTTTTATGATCAAGGAAAAAAATATTGGAATAAACAGAATACTTATTATCAGGCAATGCTGGCACTGATTTATTATCGCAACAAAGAAGAAAAAATGGTCTTGCAAAATATACTTCCTTCCTTATTAGAGCAAACCATTGTGAACCCCCAACAAGGCATGTATTGGAAAACAACTTATGCAAACAGTTGGTATCAATCGCCCATTATACACCAAGCTATGATGATTAGTTGCTTCAGCGAAATAAATGAACAAGAAAAAAATAAAGCGACTGCAAAATCCATCAACGCAATGCGCAGTTGGTTGATATTAAACAAGCAGACCAATCACTGGAATACTACCATAGCAACAGCAGATGCTTGTTATGCCCTTTTACTAAACGGAAGCGAATGGTTGAATAGCAACAGAACCGTGAATATTCAATTGGGTAAAATGAATATCAATAGCAGTGAAGAAAACAAAGAAGCAGGTAGTGGTTATTTCAAAAAAAGAATAAATGGAGCACAGGTAATCCCTGAAATGGGAAATATAAAAATCACCGTAAAAACTGCTGAACCTTCAACCCAACCCTCTTATGGAGCAGTGCATTGGCAGTATTTTGAAGACCTAGATAAAATCACCCCTGCCGCTTCGCCATTAATACTGAGTAAAGAATTATTAGTAGAACGCAAGGATAGTACTGGTAAAATCTGGATGATGCTGAAAGAAAATGAAGCAGTGAAAATAGGTACTAAAATAATGGTGCGTATGGTATTGAAGGCAGATAGAGATATGGAATACCTACACCTAAAAGATCTTCGTGCTGCGGCCACGGAACCACTGAATGCACTTAGTGGTTATAAATGGCAAGAGGGCCTTGGTTATTATGAAAGTGCTAAAGATGTGAGTAGTAATTTTTTCATCAGTTTATTACCCAAAGGCAGTTATATTTTTACTTATGAATTAATGGCAACACATATTGGTGAATTTTCGGTAGGCATTGGCAGCATTCAAAGTATGTATGCACCTGAATTTGCCAGTCACTCTTGCGGAATAATCTTAAGGGTAGTGGAGTGATCGGAACGTCGGACGAAAAACCAACAACAAAAAAGTATGACCAAAGACTATATCATAGTGGGCCAGGGGCTTTGTGGCAGTTTTCTCAGCTGGAATTTAATGAGAGCAGGCAAGCGAGTTTTAGTAATAGATGAAGCCATGCCATTTAGTGCTTCTAAGGTAGCCAGTGGAGTGATTAATCCCGTTACCGGCAGAAGAATTGTGCGCACCTGGGAGATTGAGAAATTGATGCCATTTGCGGTAAACGCTTATACAGAACTGGGTATTGATATAGCTGAACAATTGATCCGTCAATGCAATATTCTAGACTTTCATGCCACGCCTCAAATGAAAATGGCATTTGCAGAAAGGCTGCCCCATGAAGCGGAATACCTTCGTATTCCAACAAATATTTCCCAATGGGATGGCTATTTTAATCCCTCTTTTGGGGCAGGAGAAATCAATCCATGTTGGCTGATTGATATTCATCCCCTGTTGAAAGGATGGAGAGAAAAATTAGTAGCAGCGGACGCATTATTAGCAGAAAAATTCGAGTGGAATGATTGCAAAATTTATCCCGATCATATTGAGTATAAAAGTACCAAAGCAGCAAAAATTATTTTCTGTGAAGGTACAGCTGGTTTCCACAACCCTTATTTCAAACTCCTGCCCTATGCTTGCAATAAAGGCCAAGCCATCATTGCTTCCATTCCCGATTTGCCCAGCTCCCATATTTTTAAACAGGGCATCAGCATTGTGCCTTGGAAAGATGGGCTTTTCTGGGTTGGCGCCAGTTATGAATGGAATTATTCCCACCCAAATCCCGATACTGTTTTCAGGGAAAAAATTACTTCTCAATTAACGCAATGGCTGAAATTACCATTCGAAATTATAGACCATATTGCAGGCGAAAGACCGGCCAATATGGAGCGAAGACCCTTTGTGGGACTGCATCCTGTACATGCTTCAGTTGGCCTTTTGAATGGCATGGGAACCAAGGGTTGCAGCCTTGCTCCTTACTTTGCGCATGAGCTTACCCAACACCTCCTTTACCAGCAACCGATTCACCCACTGGCCAGTATAGATCGGTTTAAAAAAATTTTAAGCCGATAATTGGCAACAAAAAATTAATATTGTGCTTTATTATCTCAGTAAACATTAAGAATGGGTCAACCTCCGTCAGCCGCCGCTGCTTCCGAGCAGCAAGAACAAGTACACCACTTGCGAATTTTATCTTCTACTGCTTCTAGGGACAGCTATACCATCCCACTTGAGTTTAGAAAAATGGAGAATTTACATATTGTATTCTGGATTTTTAAGGATATAGCTTGGTGTATGGGTTTTAGTTGGTTAGGGATCATCATGATTATTCCCACTTTAATCATTTCAGTTGTAATTGCTTATAGAACTAGAATGTATGTATCTGAACTCTGCCACAACTTGGCCATTTCAGTTTGGATTTTCGCCAATTCCTTTTGGATGGTAAGTGAGTTTCTACACTTTGATAGTAAAATACTTTTTGGCAATTTCACATACAAACATTTGGCATTGATTCCTTTTATTGCAGGTGTTATTTTACTTGGTTTTTACTATCTTATTTGGAAACCCAAACACAAGGGAAAAATTTAATGGAATAAACCCCATTCATCTTCAAAATTGTCTTTCTCAAAAGTAGTTACCCACTGCTTAAATAATTCCCTAAATTTATCGAGCCCTTCTTCAATTACACGCTTGTGATTTTCATCGGCCCATCCCATTAATACTGCAAAGCCTATTTGTTCCATCATTTGTTTGCAGTTGGTTCTTATATTGGCTGCATTAGCCATTTTTAGGACATATAAATTCATGCTGATGGCGCCAATTATTTTAGGTGCTACAATCATTGCATTCTCATAAATCAAGGCTTTGGTAGAAGCTGGGTGGCTTGCTTCACCATCATCGGCAAGGTTTTCAGCAAAGGCAACTACCATTCCAAAAACGTCGCGCCATTGGTTGTACATGGCTTTGGCGATGGCTTTCGCAGGCCCTCTGCGCCATTGCTCCCCTGCGTTATCGGGACCAATTTTATACCGACTATCATCCCATTCTGGTAAAAAATTAAGGTCGTTTAAATCCATTAGATAAAATTTAGTCAAATTAATTATTAGCTATACCATTTCGATTTTCAAAAACCGAGCAGTGTGACTGGCCTTGTGTTTTATCATTTCTTCTGGTGTTCCTTCAAACAAAATTTTTCCGCCGCCATCACCACCTTCTGGCCCCAAATCAATCACGTGATCGGCTACTTTAACCACGTCTAAATTGTGTTCAATTACCAATACGGTATTACCCCTATCTACCAATTTATTCAGCACATCTAGCAAATGCTGTATGTCTTGAAAATGGAGTCCCGTTGTGGGTTCATCCAATATATAAAATGTTTTACCCGTATCTTTTTTGCCAAGCTCTGTGGCCAACTTAACTCGCTGTGCTTCACCGCCACTAAGGGTTACAGCGGACTGTCCCAAGGTAATATAACCAAGCCCTACTTCTTGCAACACTTTTATTTTACGGTAGAGATAAGGCACTGGTTGAAAGAATTCAACGGCTTCTTCCACCGTCATATTCAATACATCACTGATAGATTTTCCTTTGTACCTTATTTCCAAAGTCTCTCTATTGTATCTTTTGCCATTGCACTTTTCACAGTTGACATATACGTCTGGAAGAAAATTCATTTCAATCACACGCATACCACCGCCTTCACAAACATCACACCTACCTCCTTTTACATTAAAGGAAAAACGTCCCCCACTGTATCCCCTAATTTTTGCTTCGGGTATAGCAGCGAACAATGCCCTAATATCGGTAAAAAATCCACAATAAGTAGCAGCATTGCTCCTAGGTGTTCTACCAATAGGCGACTGATCAATTTCTATTACTTTATCAACCTGTTCCAGTCCCTTCACTCCATCAAAGGGCATGGGAGTAACGCGACTATTATAGCAATGTTTAGAAAGAATGGGATAAAGTGTTTCATTAATTAAAGTAGACTTACCACTGCCGCTAACGCCGCTCACTACAATTAATTTACCCAGTGGAAAACTCACCGATACGCCTGTTAAATTATTGCCAGTAGCGCCTTTTAAAGTGAGTACTTTCCCATTGCCTTTTCTTCTTTCTTCGGGAATTGGAATGCGCTTGGTTCCGTTTAAATATTGGGCGGTATCTGAATTGCTGGCCAACACTTCTGCAGGTGTACCAGCGGCAACAATATGACCACCAAATTTTCCAGCACGGGGTCCAATATCGATCAAGTGATCCGCTGCCAACATAATGTCTTTATCGTGTTCTACTACCAATACACTATTGCCAATATTACGTAAATTTTGTAACGCTTTAATCAGTTGTTGATTGTCACGCTGGTGCAACCCAATAGAAGGTTCATCTAATATATAAGTGATGCCTTGTAGCTGAGAACCTATTTGAGTAGCCAGTCTTATCCTTTGCGATTCACCGCCACTTAAAGAACGAGAAGGGCGGTTGAGGGAGAGATAAGTGAGCCCTACATCTAACAAAAACTGAACCCTTTCTCTAATTTCTTTCAGAATATCTTTTGCAATAATCAGTTGTTTTTTGTTGAGTCGCTTTTCTATTCCTTCAAACCAAGCATATAATTTATCGAGGTTAAGGTTGCTCAATTCGGCAATATTTTTTTCATCAATTTTAAACCAGCAACTTTCTTTTTTCAACCGCTGTCCGCCACAATCAGCGCAGGTTTTAAGTTCCATAAATTGCTCTACCCACTCTCTCAATCCTTCGCTGTTAACGCCTGCAAACCAGCGTTTGAGCATGGGAATAATTCCCTCAAAAACGCCTTCATAAGGTTTAAATGGCAGTTCGTCGCTCGCATCATCAACCTCCAACGAACTGCCTTCTGTATTGCCATATAGCAATATATTCAACGCATCAAGCGGCAGGTTTTTAATAGGGATATCTAGTTTTATTTTATGTTTTTTTGCCAGCAGTTCTACATTCTTAAACATATAGGCATCCCGCTTTATACCTAAGGGAACCATTCCACCCGCATTGATGGATATATTTGGGTCTGGAATTACAGCCAACATATCAATGGTATATCTATTACCAAGCCCTTTACAAGCGGGGCATGCGCCATAAGGAGAATTAAAGGAGAATGCATTGGGAGAAGGTTCTTCATAACTGATACCGGTTTCTTCACACATTAATTGTTTGGCATATTGAATGGTTTTATTGCTATCATTCAATAAAACAAAT
This sequence comes from Sphingobacteriia bacterium, assembly GCA_031369485.1. Classification (GTDB taxonomy): domain Bacteria; phylum Bacteroidota; class Bacteroidia; order Chitinophagales; family Chitinophagaceae; genus Sediminibacterium. The sequence goes on along the minus strand of JANMOT010000025.1, from coordinate 19,647 downwards.
AAGAGATCCTTCCCCATTTTCAAAGTCTGCTGCACGCTTTGGCTCAAGCGAACTTTCATATCATCGGTAACGGGCAATCGATCGATCACCAATTCAATATCATGAATTTTATAGCGATCTACTTGTAGTTTGGGCGTTAAATCCATTATTTCCCCATCTACGCGCACTTTTAAAAATCCTTTTTTTCTAACTTCTTCAAATAACTCCCGGTAATGTCCTTTGCGACCACGAATAAGCGGTGCAAGCAGACTGATTTTTTTTTGTTTGTATTTGGTAAAAATGTCTTCTACAATTTCTTCCTCACTGAATTTTACCATTTTCTTACCCGTATTATAACTGTAAGCTTCGCCAATTCGGGCAAAGAGCAGTCGCAGAAAGTCGTACACTTCCGTAACAGTACCCACGGTAGATCGGGGGTTTTTATTGGTCGTTTTTTGTTCAATAGAAATCACCGGTGAGAGCCCGCTTATTTTATCTACATCAGGCCTTTCCATATCGCCCATAAACTGGCGAGCATAAGCACTAAAGCTTTCCATATACCTCCGCTGGCCTTCATTGTAAATGGTATCAAAGGCAAGGGAAGATTTACCACTTCCGCTTACACCAGTAAAAACAACCAATTTGTTTTTAGGGATGCGAATATCAATATTTTTCAGGTTGTGTTCACGGGCACCGAAGACTTCAATAAATTCAGTCTCGGTTGCAACCGGCTGTATGGGTAACTTATCCATTATTTTTTTTGCCATAGTAATTCGTAAAGATACAAACAGTAATGGGCTGTAAAAGTTGAAATTTATAATTAGAAGCTCATATTTTTGTAGAATCACTACCCAGCAGTATATTTGCAGTAGTTCTTTAAATACTTATCAAGAAAGGTGGAGGGTTTTGGCCCTTTGAAGCCTTGGCAACCCATAGTGATAACTCATTGTTGTGAAGGTGCCAATTCCAATTCGTCTGTGGCGAATAAGATAAGTCAGAGTAAAGCTTTTATAACCACCGTAAGGTTACCTTATATAGCCCATCTGACCAATCAGGTGGGCATTTTGTTTTACCGACATTCCCATTGAGATCGGTAAAGGAACAAATTTCTTGGTCAAGTATTTATGGAATAATCAATTAAATTCATTCACAATAAACGGTACGTAGTTACCAAGTATTTATGGAAACACAGAAACAGCTCACCATTGGATTATTTGGTTTTGGTGTTGTGGGAGAAGGATTATACCAAGTACTAAAACAGACCCCTTCCTTAAAAGCATCTATTAAAAAGGTATGTATAAAAAATGCGTCTAAGAAAAGAAATGCTCCGGATGGACTTTTCACTACAGATAAAGAAGTAATTTTAAACGACGCAGAAATTAATGTAGTTGTAGAAGTAATTGACGACGCTACTGCGGCCTTTGAGATTGTACAAACTGCCATGCTCAATGGCAAAGCCGTTGTGAGTGCCAGTAAAAAAATGATAGCTGAAAATTTAGCAGCCATATTACAATTACAGCAAGAAACTGGGTTGCCTTTTTTATGCGAAGCATCTGCGTGTGCGTCTATTCCCATCATTAGAAATTTAGAAGAGTATTACGACAACGATTTATTACATTCCATTAAAGCAATTGTAAATGGCTCTACCAATTTCATTCTCACCAAAATGTTTGAGGACAAGCTAACCTTTACAGAAGCATTGCTACTAGCGCAACAGCTTGGATTTGCCGAGAGCAACCCCAAACTGGATGTTGAAGGTTATGACGCATTGAATAAATGGACCATACTTTTGAATCACGCTTATGGAATTGTAACAAAGCCTACTGATATTCTTTTTACTGGCATACAAAATATACAGGAAAGTGATGCCACGGTAGCCAAAGAAAAAGGGTTTGATATTAAACTGATTGCACAGGCTAAAAAGTTGGGCAATGGCAAGGTTGCGGCATTTGTATTCCCCCAGTTTATTCCTTTGAATGAGCCATTGAGTTTCGTAAAAAATGAATACAATGGTGTAGTAATTGAGAGTGGATTTTCCGACAAACAATTTTTTTATGGAAAAGGTGCAGGCAGTTTTCCAACAGCATCTGCTGTATTAAGTGATATTGCTGCGCTCAGGTACAATTACAAGTACGAGTATAAAAAATTATACCATCACCAACCGCATGAATTAACCAGTAATTATTACTTGAAAGTGTACGTAAGTTTCAACGATTGGAAATATATTCCGAGAGAAGATTTTGAGTGGATTGAAGAATGGCATGCACAAGCAGAACGCAAATACCTTATTGTAGTATTGCATTTGAGTAAGTTGATAGAAGGCGACTGGTGGAAATTGAATGATACATCGTTGATTTTAACACCAGATCCCATCATAGACGATTTGTCAATCATTCATTTAAAAAAGCGAAGTTTGGAACTGGCTGGTATTGTATAAATTAAAGTACTTTTTGTGTATAGTGAAGTGAGGCTGTATTCTTCAATTGATCGGCAGCATATTCAGGCGTAATATCTCTTTGTGCGTTTGCTAACATTTCAAACCCTACCATAAATTTTTTTATGGTAGCATTTCTAAGTAAGGGCGGATAAAAATGCATATGCCAATGCCATTCAGGATGAAGTCCATCATTTACTGGTGATTGGTGCATGCCGGCAGAATATGGAAAAGAGGTCTCAAATAAATTATCGTATTTAATAGTAAGCTGTTTTAGTATTTCTGCGAGTGCAATTTTTTCTGCTGCTGTAAAATCTAGAATGGTTTGAATATGACGCTTAGCAATTATCATGGTTTCAAATGGCCATACCGCCCAAAAGGGAACCAATGCTACAAAGTGTTCATTTTCACAAACAACTCTTTCTGCTTTTACCAGTTCTAATGCAAGATAATTGGCCAACAAACTCTTCCCATGTTTTTTATAGTATATTAGTTGGCATTCCGTTTCCTTTTGCAACTCAGTAGGGATGGAGTTGAGCGACCAGATCTGACCATGTGGATGGGGATTGCTGCATCCCATAATATCGCCCTTATTTTCAAAAATTTGAATGTATTTAATCCAGGAATTTGCAGCAAGTGATTTAAATTCTTGCTGCCATAAATCTACTACTTTCACAATTGCGTTAAGATCCATTTGCGGAAGGGTAAGGTTATGAAAAGGAGAAAAGCAAATTACTTTACAAATGCCTTTTTGACTTTCTGCAACCAATAATTCTTCCTCATTATGCATACCATCGGGTGAACTGGTTAACAGTGCAGCATAATCATTTGGAAACGCAAACGGGTCGGCATAGTCTGGATTTTTACTGCCATCGGCACGCTCATTTCCGGGACATAAATAGCAGCCTGCATCATAAGTGGCTCGCTCTGTGATTGCCTTAAATTCTACCTTACCCTGCCAAGGACGTTTGTTGCGATGTGGCGATACTAAAATCCATTCTCCCGTAAGTATATTAAGACGTTTGTGAGGATGTTCAATCAGATTAAAATGCATATTAGTTAATTAAAATTTCTGTACCATTAGCAATGCCAACTGCATAAACTGATAGATCAAGCCCTGTAGCATTTTTATAGGCGGGTTTTAAAACCTGTATCAATGCGGGAATAGATTCTGTTACTACTAAGTTAATGGTACAACCACCAAAACCTCCACCCATCATTCTAGCACCTAACACAGCGGGATATTTTTTTACTTCAGCCACTAAAAAATCCAATTGCTTGCAACTCACTTCATATAGTTTACTAAGCTGCTCGTGTGTTTCATACATTAATTTTCCTACTTTTTCAAGATCCCCTTTTTTTAGTGCTTCACAAGCCATCAATAAGCGATTGTTTTCCTGGACCACATATTTGCAACGTTTAAAAATTAAGGGATCCTTTGGTTCAACAATAGCTTGTAGCATTTCCACTGTGGTGTCGCGCAGGCTATTTACTTCAGGATATTTTTCTTTAACCCATGCCACCCCTTGTTCGCACTGTTGCCTGCGTTCATTGTAAGCAGAAGAAGCCAAGGAATGTTTTACATTCGTATTCAACAAGAGCATCTGTTTATTGCCCATCAGAAAAGGCATATATGCAAAATCGAGACTGCGGCAATCCAATTTAATAACCTGATTTTGCTTACCAAATACGCTGGCAAACATATCCATGATTCCGCATTGAACACCTGTAAAAGTGTGCTCTGCTTTTTGCGCCATTTTAACCATCTCAAGTTTAGAAATTCTCGCTTTAAATAAGTCGTTCAAAGCAAAAATAGTTGCGCATTCAATTGCAGCGGAAGAAGACATACCTGCCCCAATGGGCAAATCACTATCTAGTAGTAAATTAAATCCAGTCAACTTACAACGAGTTTGCTTCAGTTGATCAACTATGCCAATAATATAATCAGTCCATGAGGATTTTTTCTGACCCAAATCATTCAAATTAAAAACCAGCAACATTTTGTATTCTACAGCATATAAATGAATTAGATCATCATCCCGTTTACTCACTGCAATATATGCGTAGCGATTAATAGCAGCGGGCAAAACAAACCCATCATTGTAATCGGTATGTTCTCCAATAATGTTAATTCTACCAGGCGATCTTGTGATGATAGTAGGCAGCTGCCTAAACTGTTTTTTGAATAGGTCTGATGTAGACTGCTGCAGTGAAAAATCATTTTGTGGAGTCATAATTAATATGCTTAAAATAGGATCATTCAAAAAAATCAATAACAAAGCTCATTCCATCTGAGTTCATTGCGGATACTCTGAACGGTAGCATTTGCATTTATATTAATGAATTCAATACCTGCAATATCGGCAAAATCGCGCAAGTGATCGGCAGTTAAATTTTGACTGTAGCAGGTATGATGCGCACCACCTGCGTAAATCCAAGCAGCACAAGCTTGTTTCATATCTGGCATTGGTTTCCACAGGACCCTCGCAACGGGTAGTTTGGGCAGTTCTTCTTTAATAGATACTGCTTCAACTTCATTTATCAATAATCTAAACCGATTACCCATATCAATCAAGCTGGCATTCAGCGCAACACCTTCTGCCACATTAAATACCAATCGCACGGGATCTGCTTTACCCCCAATTCCCAGCGCATGTACTTCGCAACTGGGTTTAGTATTGGCAATAGAGGGACAAATTTCTAGCATATGCGATCCCAATACCAGTTCATTATTTGGATCAAAATGGTAAGTATAATCTTCCATAAAAGAATTACCCCCAGGCAAGCCAGTCCCCATCACTTTCATGGCACGCACCAAGGCAGCGGTTTTCCAATCGCCTTCACCCGCAAAGCCATAACCTTTGGCCATCAATCTTTGAACGGCAATACCGGGCAATTGAATCATGCCATGCAGGTCTTCAAATGTATCGGTAAAGCCTTGAAAATTCCCTTCGGTGAGAAAGGTTTCCAGTCCAATTTCAATTCTTGCTGCTTCAATTAATGAAGTCCTTTTCTCGCCATTAGTTTGCAGTTCAGGAGCAAGATGGTAGTCAGATTCATAGGTTTGGAGCAAGTGGTTTATTTCGGCATCGCTTACCGCATTAATTACAGCCACCAGATCCCCTATACCGTAGGTATTTACCGAAAATCCGAATTTAATTTGAGCTTCTACTTTATCGCCTTCTGTAACTGCAACGTTGCGCATATTATCGCCAAAACGAACAAATTTTGCGATCTGCATATCTTGCCAAGCAGCAGCTGCACGCACCCAAGTATTTAGCTCAGCTTGAACCGTATTATTTTGCCAATGACCCACAACAACCTTTCTATTCATGCGCATACGACTTACCATAAAACCAAATTCTCTGTCGCCATGTGCAGATTGATTGAGGTTCATAAAATCCATATCAATGCTGGACCAAGGAATATCACGATTGAATTGGGTATGTAAATGCAGCAATGGTTTTTGTAAAATTTTTAATCCGTTGATCCACATTTTAGCTGGAGAGAAAGTATGCATCCATGCAACAATACCAATACATTGATCTTGGTTATTGGCTTCTTTGCAAAGCGCCAAAATTTCATCGGGCGTTTTTACAGTTGGTTTCCAAGTAATTTTACAAGGTATATTACCGTTTTCATTCAACCCATTCACAATTTGTTGGGCGTGTTCGGCTACTTTTTGCAAGGTAGCTTCGCCGTATAAATGTTGACTACCCGTTACAAACCAAATTTCTACTTCTTTAAAATGAATCATTGTATTTTTTTTAAGATGAGAGCGATTTTTATTGACCATAATAACTATCTGGCCCGTGTTTTCTTTCAAAATGTTTGGCAATTAATGCCGGTTTTAATCGCGGTGCTTGGGGATTAATTTGTTCTGTAACAATGGCCATTTTGGCAATATATTCTAATACGGCACTGTTGTGAACGGCTTTGGCTGCATTTTTACCCCAAGTAAAAGGAGCGTGGTTTCCTACCAAAATCATTTCAACTTCTTCATAACTTAAGGAATTATTTTTTAGGCAGTCTATGATTTGAAAACCTGTTTGGTATTCATAATTTCCTTTAATCATTTCATCGCTCATGGGAGCAGCACAAGGTATATCGGCAGTGGTATAATCTGCGTGGGTGGTGCCAAAAACGGGGATGCTTCTCTGTGCCTGAGCCCAAGCGGTAGCATAAGTAGAATGGGTATGCACGATACCCCCAATTTTGGGCCAATGTTTATAGAGTACAGCGTGGGTAAGTGTGTCGGAAGAAAAGCGAAGCTCACCTGCCACTTTTTGTCCCTCAAAATCTACTACCACCATTTTATCTGGCGTGAGATCGGCATAAGGAACGCCACTGGGTTTGATGGCAAAAACACCGAGACTACTATCGGCAGCGCTTACATTCCCAAAGGTAAAAAGCACCAGTCCCAATGCAGGTAATTGCATATTGGCTTCGTAGGCTTCGGCTTGAATATGACTGTATTTGTTCATGTTAAAAAATTAAGAATTTGAAATAAAAGATTCAGAGAAATTTCCCAATGCTTGGTATTTGGCAAATCTTTTTTCGTAAACAGCATGTTTGGCGGGGTTGGGGAAATAAGTAATTTCAAACCCCTGCCCCATTGCTTCCATAGCGTGTTGAACGGTGGGATAAATGCCAGCCACTGTAGCAGCAAACATGGCAGCACCAGCCGCACAGGTCTGATCGCTTTTATGAATTCGGATGGGCATATTTAAAATATCGGCCATCATTTGCATGATGAAAGGCGATTTTTTAGCCACGCCTCCCAGTCCAATCAATCCTTTAACAGGAATACCTTCGCTTATAAATCTATCTACAATTGCTTTAGCTCCAAAGCAGGTAGCTTCTACCAAAGCACGGTATATATCTACTGCGGTAGTACCCAAATCGAGGCCTGAAAAAACACCTTTAAGGGCTTGATTGGCATCGGGGGTTCTTCTACCATTCATCCAATCGATGCATAGTACCGAATCAAGGCTGCAATCAATTTTAGCCGCTTCTTTATCGAGTGTAGGTAAGATAGATTGAATTAAAAAATTGCGATAATCCGCAGCTTGTTGCTCGCTAATAAAGGAGGGACAAACTGAATTTTGCAAAGGCATTGAAAGAATATTTTTAAACCAAGCATAAGCATCCCCAAAAGCACTTTGACCAGCTTCTAAGCCAATCATACCGGGCAATACAGAGCCATCAACTTGACCGCATATTCCTTTTATGCAACGATTATTGATATCGGCTGCTGGAGCCACTAAAATATCACAGGTAGAAGTGCCCATTACTTTACTTAGGTGATAGGGTTCTATTTGTCCACCCACGGCACCCATATGCGCATCAAAAGCACCCACACCCACCACTACATTGGTGGAAAGGCCGAGGCGGTTGGCCCATTCGGCAGATAAAAAACCAGCGGCCTGGTCGGAAGTATAAGTGGTTTGAAACAACCGATCTTTAAATCCATCGAGTAAGGGATCTAGTTCAGCAAAAAAAATGTTTGGAGGCAAGCCCTCAAAACTTTCATTCCAAAGTGCTTTATGGCCAGCGGCGCAAACCCCTACTTTCATTTGGTTGATATGTTTAGCACCCGTTAGTAGGAAAGGAATCCAGTCGCAATGTTCTACCCAAGCATAACAGGCGGCCCGCACTTGTTCATCTGAGCGCAAGGTTTTGAGTAGTTTGGCCCAGAACCATTCGCTGCTGTAGATGCCACCCACAAACTGAAGATAGTTGGTAGCATATAAACCAGCGTGCTTATTTATTGCTGCGGCTTCTTGAATAGAAGTATGGTCTTTCCAAAGCAGGAACATGGCATGGGGATTCTGTTCAAAACCGGGGAGCAAGGCAAGAGGTGTACCTGTTTCATCTACTGCAATGGGCGTAGAACCAGTGGTGTCTACAGAAATTGCTTTGATTTGTGCAGCAATAGCACTACCCGCTTTTTCAATACAGGCTTTAATGGTAAACTCAAGTCCTTCTATATAATCGAGTGGATGTTGACGGTATTGCTGAATAGCGGGATTGCAGTAAAGCCCTTCTTTCCATCGGGGATAATAAAAAGTAGCGGAACTTATTTCAGCGCCGTTGGCCGCATTAACAAGGATGGCCCGAACACTGTCGGTGCCATAATCAATACCGATTACGTAATTATCATTCATAATGATTCTTTGATTGATTTCAGCCAGACGGAATTTGCCAATAAATATTCCAGTTGGAAATAATATTTGTAATAGCTCATTGCATATATTATTATTAATTGTTACTAAAATTTTATACTTGTTAAAATAACAAAGCAGAATAGGTTAAAATAGTTGAATCTTAAGTAGATCTCATATTTAAAAAACTTAGCTAGCTATTGTTTAATACTCACCTATAGCAAGATAACATAGTTACCGAATTTGGCATAAGTGTTATTTCAGATGCAGAGGAACCATTTTGGTTAGTTGAAACTTTGCTCCAAACAGGTGATTTGTCTTCAACACTTGTACCTTTAAATTCCCATTTATCAAAAGTGAAATTAGTTATATAATTAGCTATACTTAGTTTAGTTTTTTGTGAAATTGTTTCTTTATTTAACAGAAATATTTTCAATTCTTTTGAAATAGCATTGTAGGATGCGTAACTTTTTATATTTCCGCCAGCAGTAGTATTTACCATAGTAGTCAATAAATTTTTACCAAGAATTGAGAGACTAATTCCAGTCGCATTTAGATCTCCACTAGATTGGAGTGCATCAAACAAGTGTTGTGGTTGGCTTAGATTTTCCACCCATCTTGTATTCCACAAACAAGCAGTGTATAATTTGGGCTTACATACAGCATCTGCTAGCATTTGAAAATTACACAATGCATGGCCAAGATTATTACTATTCGCCCACTTACTATTGCTAAAATCAATACTATTAAACTCAGATTCTATAACCCCAATTCGGCTTCTATCTGCACCTGATGCTATTAAATCAATGGACGATATTGCTTGATCAGTTTCACCATTTAAGCTGGCTTTATTTACTTTAAAATTATCGTAGGATGCAATACTTGCTGGCAGGTAATTACTCACTGCTAAAAAATCTATTTTAGCAGCAGCGGGACTAGTCAATAAAGTTGGCCACCAATCTGATTTCCCATTTGCAATAATCTTTATACCAGGATCAACACTTCGCATTGCATCAGCAAATTCAACAATATCAATCGCATATTGAGCAGGAGTAGTAAATCCATTATAAGAATTGGTTAAGAAAGATTCATTTCCAATCATCCAAAGTTTTATATTTAGGCCTTTGGTAATATTTGCGTACCTAACCCACTGTTTAGCGTTTTCAATTAATTGTGATTTAGTAGGCTTGGAGCCACAAGTCCAAACTGAATACATTGCATCGTAAGCAACAACAATAAGTGGAGTAGCACCAGTTTGATTACAAACAGATATATATTCGTCAAAGTCTAATACATTGCTTTTAGCAGTAAAGTCAGCATTAATAAAACGACTTTCAGTACTTGGGAAAGTACAAAAAATTGTTCTTGGGGAAGCCGATGTATAAGGAGGCTTACTGAATGCATAATTATCCGATTTTTCTCCTCCTGGATAACGTAAAATTTTAGCACTCATTTGTGTGACACTTTGTGCTGTTTTTGAAAAATTATTCCCTGCAATAAAGGAATCATCCATTAAATAGTCAATATTTATCCCAACTTCATTACCAGATAAATTTCTAAGAATATTTCCTGCATCTACAGAAATATCAATAACAGTTTCAGGAATAACAGAAGGTGGATTGGCTTTTTTCTTACAGGAGAATCCTATAAGAACTACTAAGCACATTATGAACGTAATAGGTGTTTTCATAAGTTTATTTTATACTTTATAATGATTATGACTTGCAATTGAACCCAGCTAAAGAATTGGAGAATTAACATTTTCAATTGGCAACAAAATTTGATATAGTTCATTCCACTTTTAGATTTTAGATAATTAAAAAAAATCATGCTATTTCCACTCTACTAGAATTTTTCCTATGGCGCAAGTTTCTTTTCCCTTGCCAGTAAGCAGTCTATTCCAATCTGGTAAAGATTCAAACCCTGAATAAAAAATGGTAAATTTGTTATTGCCCTCGTAAACCAGCCCCATTGGAGTTCTAATATCTTTCGACCACAAACCAGAAGTTGGTTGAATATTCAATTTATTTCCTTTCTCCCATGTAAATCCATCTTTGCTATAAGCCCAACCAATTGAATTTTCTGTATTGCAATCATATACACAAATATACCCTCCATTTGGCGCAGGAGTAATAATTGGGTTTTCAATAAAATAATCCTCTATTGGCAGTGGTGATAAGTGGTTTAATCTTTTCCATGGGCCTGAAATTGAAGTTGATTGAGACTCTGCCATTCCTACTAAAAATGATTTAACTGGTTTATATTCTGTTTGAGCACTTCCATAAATTGCCACCCACATATTTCCAATTTGGTAAGGAAAAAATGAATCCGTCCCCTGTAAGCCCTCCCAGTATGCACTAGTATGATCTGGCTTGAGTACAATATTTACATCTTTATACGGCCCTTTTAATCCATTAATACCTTTCGTTTTAGAAATGGATCGCCAAACCTGACCTTGGTGATTTCCTAAAAAATTAGTTGGCAATGAAGGAGATGACTTATACGAAATATAAAACAGATTCCAGCGATTTTCCAAAGAGTCAAAAATAGGAATAGGACTCCACAATGCTGCACGAGGATCATTCCCAGTAAAATCACCAGAGCCTTTTTTTAGGGTTGAAACCCTTGTCCACTCCAGCCCATCATTACTAACCCAATAAGCAAGTAGCATATTCGTCCATATAGGATCCCCAATCATCTCAGAAGTAAATAAATGGTATTGATTGGCTAGTTTTATTACCCTTCCACCTTCAAAACCCCACTTGTTTTTTTCGGCACCTTTTGACCGAACAGAAAGCACTGGATATTTATGTTGTTCAATCAATATTAATTGATTTTGCTGTGCTTGTATAGGAGTACGCAATACAATAACATAAAAAAACAGGGCAATAAATTTTAAAAAATCTTTTATATAGTTTCGTATCTGTTTCATGTAATTTAACATTTGTAGTTGCGTTTCTACTCAATTTGAATTCAAGACTTTTGCAAAATTCATTTACTTATCTGGAGAAGGTAATGGCTCATAATTAAAAAAATCAAACGTAGAGACATTCTTGTTTTTAGTTCCATTACCAGTAGCATATAATGCAATGTACACCCCTGTCCAAGCACTTGAAATTTCAGGTCCTAAAAATTGTGGATTTCCCTTACCAGCAATTATGAATTTTTCACCATTGAATGAATAACTAAAAGTGTAGTAATCTTTATTCCCTTTAAGTTTAAGATATATACTTTGCTGTTTTATTGGAATTGCTAATGATTCTGAAACAATATCACCAATGGATTTACGAATTATTAAGGTTCTTTTATTATTTCGAATAGTAACAGCAAAATCATAGTGTTGTTGAAAATTCAAAAACATTGAAATACCTGCTTCTTCATTTGGTTTAGTAGGGTTAAAAGTAAAATGGGTTTCCGCCTCAAAATCTATATGCTCCTGACGCCTTCCTATAAAAGCAGGAGATGCTATATCACTCAAATTAAATGAGTTTCCAAATAAGCTAAGCTTTCCAGTATCTTTTTGAAGACTCCAAGATTCAACACTTGGATTCCGTAAGAAATTCCATTGTGGTTGTAATTGAGATTCATTAAACTCATCTCTATTGGAATAGGAAGCCATTGTTTGTATTGGTAATATTGGCGAACTTACAAAGAGATTGTTTACTACCGACTGATCTATTGTAGGCCACCCATCTACCCATTTAACCGGAGCAAGAAAAGTTTCTCTACCTAAAAAGCTCATTGCATCATAGTTATAGTGTCGTGTAGCTAAAAAAACCATCCACCAAGTACCATCATGCGCTTGCACCAAATCACCGTGCCCTGTTGATCGAATGGTACCGTAATTATAATGTTGGGATAATAGTGGATTATCTGGGTATTTTTCAAAAGGCCCCCAAGGGCTTTTACTCCTTCCTATATTAACCATATGTAAAGCTCTGGTTCCACCTTCTGCAGTCATTAAATAATACCAATTATCTATTTTATACAAATGGGGGCCTTCGGTATCAGGCGATAAATAGCCGTTACATATAATTTTTAGTGGTTCTTTTAGTTTGCCTGTTTTAATATTTATTTCGGATTGAACTATTCCTTTTTGCCCCCTTCTTGTATAATAAACTTTCCCATCTGCATCAAAAAAAAGTGAGGGATCAAACATTTCCCTATCAATAAAAATAGGTTCGCTCCAGGGCCCTTCAGGATTGGTAGCTGTTACATAAAAATTACCCCCATTGGTAACATTCGTAGTTATCATATAAAATATTCCATTATTATAGCGAATGGTTGGTGCCCATACACCGCCCCATACTCCTGTTTTAGATAAATCGATTTGACTATTTCGAGTAAGACAATGACCAATCTGTTTCCAGTTGATCAAATCTTTACTTTGATAGATAGGAATGCCAGGAAAAAACTCAAAAGAGCTTGTAACTAAATAATAGTTTTCATCAACCCTACAAATACTAGGATCGGGGTGAAAGCCAGGAATAATAGGATTTGTAAATCCTTGTGTTGGCAGCGTATTTTGGGCAAACCCAGTTACTCCAATTATTAATTCTAGTATAACTAAGAACAATATTTTTTTCATATGCATGAATTTATTGATTTTCACTATATGGAATTCGGTGATAAATATTTCCGCCAGTAGCAAATTTTCTTACGGAGTATTTGATGGGTTAGTATTTTGATTGTATTATTAAATTTGAGGAAACCAACCCATTGGAAGAAGCTTGCAATATTATTTTTCCTGCCTTTTTTGTTGATTTAATAATGACCAAACATTTGCCTTGCCAAGCTTTTCGCTGGGGTAATTGATAACTTTCCAAGCTAATTGGGTTTGCATTGCCTACACCAATAATTTCTCCCTCTCCTAGAATTTTGAATTTTATTAAATTTTGTGCTTTAGGGTGAGTAATACCATTCTTATCGGCAATAGAAACAGTTATATAACTTAAATCTTGGCCATTAGCAATGATTTGATTTTTATCTGCTTGCATAATAACTTTAATAGGCTTGGATGCAGTTTTGAGCGCAGCGGTATTTACCTGTTCTTGTTTAGAGTAACCAATAGCTTTTAATGTACCAGTATCATATTGCACTTGCCAGTTTTGCATTAATTGGGTTGATAGATTTGTGAGTTTCCTCCCGAGTGATTTCCCATTTAAAAAAAGTTCAACTTCTTCGCAAGATGAATATACAACTACATTAAGCGTGTGCTTTTCCTTTACATCCCAATTCCAATCTGCTTGTACATCATGCCAATGCCATTTTGACCAATCCTCTCTTTTTGAATTTAGCTCAAATGTTGGCGTTGGCGGTGCGACAAAAATTGATAATTGATTTTTTTTCCAAAGCGCATCACGGTAATAAGAACTTGGACGCTTATTACCACAAATATCAATATCACCACAGTAGGCAAGCGTCCAAGGATATGATTTTTTATCTGTCCAATACCCATGCCAACCAATTCCTCCCTCTCCAATATAATCAAATGCAGTCCATACAAATGCGCCAAAAACAAAAGAATTAGCATTTACTTTCATCCAACTATCAAATGCCTCTAAAGGATAAGCTTCTGATTCATATATTAACCGATCAGGAATTCTTTGATGGTCTTCAGTATATACATCATTTTTAAAATGATCCCCACCAGCAGCATAATTATATCCTGCTATATCGAGCGTGCTAAAAAATAAGTCCTTATTAGGTTTTAGCTCATTCACCCCTGACGTTGTAGGTCTAGTTGTATCAAGAGTCTTAATAAATTCATTAATCATTCGAGATGTGTTTACTACGGCTTGCCTTTCCTTATTGGGAATTTCATTACCGTTACTCCACATAATAATTGATGGATGATTTCTGTCTCTCAAAATCATTGATTCAATATCTTTTTTCCAATACTTATCAAAGTATAAGTGATAGTCAAAATCATTCTTCCCATCATTCCAACAATCAAAAGCCTCATCAATTACCAACATCCCTAGACTGTCACATGCATTTAAAAAAGCGTTTGAAGGAGGATTGTGGGATGTTCTTACTGCATTAAAACCAGCTATCTTTAATAGCTCTATTTTTCTTATTTCAGCTCTATCATATGCTTTTGCACCCAAAGGACCATTATCATGATGCAAACAACCGCCTTTAAGTTTAATGGATACATTATTCAAGAAAAATCCATCGGTAGAAAATTTTAGTGATCTTATCCCAAATGGTGTTTCAGTACTATCCACTAGTTTATCTGCGTAATATACTTTTGAAATCAACTTATATAAATACGGATTTTCAGGTGACCATGAGTTATATTTTTTAAAAAAAACTTCTTGCTGAATGGGCAAATTACACCCTTCCTTTAAAGTTTCAGAGCTAATAACTTGACTAATTACTGTACCCTTCTTATCAACAATAGTTGAAACCAATCTTACCAAAGCATCAGTATTACTCTCGTTTAGTATATTGGTAGTGATGGAAGTTTTACAAAGATTTTCATTTACAATTGGGGTTGTAATAAAAGTCCCCCATTGTTTAATATGAATTGGATCATGAACATTCAGCCATACATGTCTATAAATACCTGAGCCAGAATACCACCTACTATTCTCTCCTTCATTGGCTACCTTAACAACCAATATATTTTTATTGCCAAAATTTAACTTTTTTGTTAAATCTACCGTAAATTCAGTATACCCATAATTATTACTGCCGACTAAAAAACCGTTTAGCCATATAGTAGCATTCATGTATACTCCTTCAAAAGTTATAGTTATAATTTTGCGTTTACTTTCAACTGGCATAAAGAATGTATTTCTATACCACCCTGTTCCACCTGTAGTAAATCCAGTATTTACCTGTGATACGGCCTGTTGATTAAACGGCGAGACGGAATTAGGTAAATCTTCTATACTCCAGTCATGTGGAATTGTTATAAGTTTCCATTTTGAGTCATCAAACTCAGGTTTTTCTACTGCAATTGCTCCACCTTTTTGAAATCGCCAGTTAACATCTAAAAGTTGCTTACTTAATAAATTATTAGGTTGCGCAAGGCAACTACTATAAAAAAAAATACTTGCTAAGATGAGTATAAATTTATTCCTATTCTTCACCATGGATACTATTAATTTAAAAGAATATTATTTTTTAAGGTTGTACACTATTACGCTAATACTAACTGGGAGTAATTCAATATAGGTGTCTTTATTTTTCCAATAATTTTTCTTACCCCACATCGGTTTTATATCCTCTGCATTATTGGCAGTCAATGAAAAATTTTGGATTATTTTTGGTGTTTTAATATTATTGAAGGATGGCATAACTTTAATGGGATTGGATGACTTATTAACTATGTATAAAAACAATTGCTGTTTTTTTGAATCAATACTTGCGAAGGTTTTTATATAATTCTGACTAGTTGTTTTTATCATTTTATCGCCTAAAAAATTACCCCAAATCATTAAACTTTTACCAATTGCATTAATATTCCCATTACAGTCAATTGCATCAAAAGCATCATTTTTATTTTCTTTATTATTTATCCATCGAGTATTCCAGAAGCAAGAAAAATCGACTTTCGGATCTAGTAATTGCTGCCCAATTATTTCAAAATTAGCCATACACAACCCCATATTATTAATATGCGGCCATTTATTTGCCCAATCAAAAGGACCATATTCTGCAACAATTACTTTAAACTTATCTTGCTTAGAAACTGGGATATAGCTAGATATAGCTGCCTTAGCTATATCTATGGTTGTGGTAAAACTTTGCAATGTATCCGCATAAGTTGTAAACCCTCTAGAATAATTATAAATAGGATAGTTACTAATAGATATTGCATCAAAATAATTAGAGGCGTATGTAAAAACAGTATCCCACCATAATTTACTGTTACCATTGGGAATTATATAAATAGAAGAATCTACTGCCTTCATAGCTTTAGAAAAATCGACCAGGTCTAGTGCATAAATTTTTGCATTGCTATTCCGGTTTGTTTCATGCCAGCTTTCGTTCCCAATCATCCAATATTTTATACCATATTTTTTTTTAATATTTGCATAATTTACCCATTCTTTAGCATGAGCTACTAACTGTTCTTTAGTACTCCAAGTGCTACCTTTAGGATAGTTTACTAAATATTCATCGGCCGCAACTACGATTACAGGCTCAGCTTTAACTAATTTACAAATGAGCATGAATTCATCGAAATCTAAAGGATCTTCTTTAAAGTCCGTACAGGCTTCATTCAATGTTGTAAATCTTCCTCCAACAGCTTTTCTTCCTGTTCTAGCAAGGGTTGGCTCGGACTTACTATATGGCGGTTTTGAGAAAAAGTAAAAATCTGATTTATTACCACCTGGATACCTTAAATATTTAACACCCATTTTTTTAAGTGAGTTAACTAGGGAAATAGTAGGCTTTAAGAATTTATCATCATCCATCAAATAATTGAGATTAATCCCGATTGGCTTATTTGATACATCATTTAAAGTGGTTTTAGGATATATATTAATAACTACTACTTCTTGACAAGAACAAGCAATAGAAATAAAAAAACAAATACAAATAAAGCAGGTAGTCTTCATATCAAAAAATCTAATACATATGAATATAAATCCTTATTAATTTCTTTCAATAATCAAAGCGTAGATCAGGTTTTAAATTTGATCTACGCTTTGAAATAAGGATAAAACTTATTCAATTAATATCCAGGATTCTGAGTTATAATACCACGAGATTCGTTAATAATATTTGGCGGTATAGGAAAAAGCACATGTTTTGCTTCTGCGGCAAATCCCTTAGCTAATCCCCATGGAATCCAAGTACCCATTCTAATCATATCTTGTCTGCGCCATCCTTCCCAATAAAGTTCTCTTCCACGCTCATTACTAAGAAATATTCTAAATGAATTTTTTGAAGCAGTAACAACTGGAACGTTGATATTATGTCCAGCTCTATCAGTCACTTGTTTTGCAAGTGCTAAAGCATTTGCAGTTGGCCCATTCAATTCATTTTCAATTTCAGCCAGTGAAAGTAAAACGTCTGCATACCTAAACGCCACAGTACTAAAATTACCTATACTATTTTTATCGTATCCTAGCACATTTTTAAAGGCGATTGCACCTTGCCATAATTCACCCCAATCTGGAGAGTTTCGTTTTTTTACAGTATTATCAACTGCCGTATATTCAATTGCTATTGTTTCTAATCTTTTATCCGAAGCTTGAAATCTATCATAAAAATCCCAAGGTATAAATTGTCCACCCCATCCTTGATCTACATTTTGTCCCAACATAGATTTTATATTCCAAGGGGTACTGCATGGCATATGACGGCTCGGAACGTTTATTCCGCTCGGAGATGCCCATACTACCTCGTTATTTCCTTCTTGAGTAAACACATCTTTGTATGAGGGCAAGAGTGAATAGCCCATGTTTAGGATAGATTCTGCAACGGGTTTGGCCTTGTCCCATTGCTTATCATTCATATAAATTTTCATTAAAAGCATACTAGCTAACCCTTTATTTACTTTCCCCCAACTAGCACTACCATTCGTTTTAGTAAGTAAATCTGGGATTGCTTCTGTTAAATCTTTCACCATCCAATCAATAAATTGTTGCTTCGATGGTCTTGGACTGTAAGAAGTATCAGCCAATTTAGTTGCGTCTAGGCGAACGTTTACAGGGCCATAGAAATCATACATTAAAAACATCATCCAAGCTCTAAGACATTTAGTTTCAGCTGTCGCAGATTTTTTTAATGCACTCGGAAGTTGAGATTGTTCAATTGTAGCTAAAAATTCAGTAGTTCTTGCTACTACTGGCGCAAGCCTAAATAAGCCCCCGTATGTATTAGCACCCCAATTAAAGGTATTTCCCATTCCATCGGCATTCCACCTATCGTTTACCTCATCTGTAACAGAGGAACTAAGATAACGCCAACTACCTCTGGTGATAGCGCAATAAAGTCCCTCCCAATCATGTCTAAAATTAGCATAGAAACCAGTAAGTATTGCATTCGCATCTTTTTCTGTTTTTGGAAAATTATTACTTGTTAATTGTGAGTAAAATTCAGGTTCTAATTGTTTTTTGCAACTAATAAAGTTTGCAGAAATACAAAGCAAAAAAAATACGTTAAATATTATCTTTTTCATAAAATTATTTTCTTAGTTAAAAATTTATATTTAATCCAACTGCAATAGTACGAGGTATTGGAAATGGAGATGCATTTAATTCCATTTCTGGATCTAATCCTGAATAATTGGTTAAGACCGCCAAATTTTGAAAATCAACAAATACTCGGGCAGTTTTAGCAAGTCTCTTTTTTTCTAAAAAATCTGTTGGCAAAGTATAACCGATTGTTATATTTTTTAGGCGCATAAAATTCACCTTAGTCAAAAAATAATCTGTAGTACCAGTTGGATTATTAGCTTCTGTTGGGCCACCACCTACTCCAGGTCTATTACCAGATGGATTCAGAGAAGACCAAACATCTCTAACAGAAATATGTTGGTTTACTTTATCTGCAAGCGTATATAAACTTCCAAATGACTGCCATCCGTCAAACATAGAACGTCCAATAAAACCATAAGCTTGAATATTAATATCAAAAGATTTATATTTAAAATTAGTACCAAAGCCAAAATTAAAAGTAGGATCGTAATTACCCAATTTAACCACATCTAATTGATTCAATTTACCATCATTATTTTGATCAATATATCTTGGATTACCAGCAAAAGAACCTGGCTGAATTACTGTTCCACCAGTAGACTTGTAAGCTTTAACGTCAGCATCTGACTTAAAAAAACCGTTTGTTTGCCATCCATAAATATCAAAAACGCCATCATTTTCTCCAATCCATGGGTTCAGTGCTACGTTCGGGTTTCTTTTTACCCATGACACAAAGCTGCGGCTCAGATTTACATTTATATTCCATGCGATGTTTTTCTTATCAATTATTTTACCATTTAAAGCAAGGTCAAATCCTCTGCTCCCAGTAGAACCAACGTTCTGAGCAATATTGGTGATTGAAGAGTTAAATGGTAATCTCGCAAAGTCTAACAAATCTTTTGCTGTC
>JANMOT010000065.1:0-1701 GCA_031369485.1 Sphingobacteriia bacterium | reverse complement strand
GTGGTTGAAGTTGATGTGCTCATACTGTTTATTTTAAAAGTTTAATATCGTTGTTCGTTGCAGGTTGTTCGTTGTTCGGTTTTATAACTGCCGCAGCATTTCGGGCAACGGACAACGCCCAACGGACAACCTACTTCAGGTTATCATACACCATCTGCAATACCTCTTTCGCAATTTCTACCTGTCCGTTTGTAACGCCTTGCAGGGCTTCGTTTAAAGTTGTATTGGCAATTTCCATACAATGTTCTTCCAGTTCTTTTCCTTCGGGTGTTAATACAATCAGGTTTTTGCGGCGGTCTTCTTTGGATGCATTTCTTTTTACCAGTTTCAGTTTTTCCAGGTTATCAACCAGGCGGGTAATGCTTGGCTTGTCTCTGAAAGTTGCATCGCATAATTGTTGCTGGCTCATGCCATCCTCCTTCCACAAATGATACAGCACACTCCATTGTTCAATGGTTATTTCAATATTTGCCTGTTTAAAATTTTTCTGCAACCTGCGCCCGATTGCCGTGCTGGCTTTACCGGTTATAAAGCTGTAGAGTTCTCCCTTTTTAAATTGGTTGTTTGGCATATAGTTGTTTATGCAACTAAACAAAGATAATCATTCGTTTGAATTTTTAAAAATTATTTTTGTGTTACCGGCATTTGTATTTCATGGCATCATCGTTGTGTCACTCACTTGTACTGTAAACCAATATGCAGCAGGCTTTACTTATCATTTTACTGGTCATTTTCGGCTTATATATGTTGCTCATCCTTTACTATTGGAAAAACTGGCTGGGAATTCCGGAGTTCAAACTACAAACCGCAAACTACAAACCACAAACCCGTATTTCAGTTATTATTCCGGCACGTAATGAGGAAGAAAATATTTCCCACTGCCTGGATTCTGTTTGTAATCAATCTTACCCAACAGCATTATTTGAAGTGTTGGTGGTTGATGATCATTCAACCGATAACACGGCAACCATTGTAAAAAGTTATGCAGGTAAAAATGTAAAATTTATTTCGTTAAACGATTTTATAACCCATGAATTGAATTCCTACAAAAAGAAAGCCATTGAAATTGCCATTGCACAATCAACCGGTGAATTGATTGTTACTACCGATGCTGATTGTTTTGCAAAAGAAAACTGGTTACAAACCATTGCCGCATTTTATGAGCAATACGATCCTGCATTTATTGCAGCGCCTGTTGCAATCGACTGCAGCAATAAGTTTATCGAGTTTTTTCAGGGCCTCGATTTTATGACACTGCAGGGTATTACCGGCGCATCGGTACATAAAAAAATACACAGCATGTGCAATGGTGCTAACCTGGCTTATACCAGAAAAGCTTTTGAAGAAGCAGGTGGTTTTGCCGGTATTGATAATATTGCCAGTGGCGATGATATGCTGCTGATGCATAAGATCTATAAACTTTATCCAGATAATGTGATGTTTTTAAAATCGAAGCAAGCCATTGTACAAACAGCACCTGTAAATTCTGTAGCAGATTTTTTTAATCAACGCATACGCTGGGCCAGCAAGGCCGATAAGTATGATGATAAAAGGATCTTTGGAGTGTTGCTGTTGGTATATGTTGTAAATGTGTTGTTATTGGTGCTTCCTGTAATTGCAATTTTTAATAACGCTCAATATTCAATATTCAATATTCAATATTCATTGATTGGTGTATGGTTATTGTTACTGCTATTAAAA
>JANMOT010000055.1:0-14659 GCA_031369485.1 Sphingobacteriia bacterium | reverse complement strand
ATAACGCTTCATTTTGCGCGTGATGGTTATTTATCGATGGATACTACTATCAATCTTTCAGCAGATACTACCTCACTCAAGCGCAGTATTAATTTTTTATTGACAAAAAATACTGAAGCTCTAGTGGTGTCTTCATTGAGTGGTTATGATATAGAATTAGAAGAGCAACGAAAAGGTAAAAATGATACCACCTTTTTTATTACAGGTAAAATATTATTAGAATCGAATGATGTGTTTACTACCACTACTGGCAACGATAAACTCAGTTTCGAAAATATAGAAGTAACCGTAGATGCCGATGGAAATGCTTATCCGGTTAAAGATGAAGTGAAGTTTACAGAAACCATATTGAATGCAAAAGCATTCGATTTTGCACCTGTTGAAATTACCCAATTAAAATTAAAAATGCCACAAAGTAGCGATGCCGATGAGCGGCGTTTTAGTGTGGGTATAGTAACAGGGGATGTAAAATTAAAACTAAGTAATGTACAAGCTATATCGCCCCAATTTCCTTTTAAACTTCCAGATGCAAAACTACGTTTACCCAATAGTGAGTATGCATTCCAATATATATTTATTTCTCCCGATGAAAATGAGCGAGCTGCATTTAGTGAAGACCAGGCTTTTCCTATTACTTTCGAAAATGGAGAAGGAGGTTCTGCAAGTGATACAACTATTAAAGCCAATATTTTTTCTGAATTCAATATACAAATCAGCAAAACCGAGTGCTTATTAGATGGTTCAGGAATTAATTTGGAAGGCTTCTTTAAAATTCCTAACAGCTTATTAAAAACTGAAAGCGGAAGAAGCAAAGACGATCAGGTTGATATCAGTGGAACTTTAATTGGAACAGATTTAAAATTAGAAACCATTAGTCTTGATTTTGAAGACACTCCTTTGCAATTAAAAATGGGTAAATTGCAAACCAAACTAACAGGGTTGGAAGTAACTGGTATTGGCACCAGAAACCCTGGTATTGGATTTAGTGGGGAGGTTTGGTTTAGTAAAAAAACAACCCCTGCAAAAACACCTAAAACAAAAGTCACCAAAAAGCCACGTAAATCAGGACGCCCTGAAACAGGGAGGGTTAAAAAAACAAAAGCAGTTAAGAAAACCAATAAAGCAACCAGAAAAACAGTAAGAAAGTCTGCTAAATCGAAGACAACAAAAACTGCCACTGCAAAACCAAAAAAAGCGACTAAAAAAGCGGCTGCAAAAAAACCAACGCCACCAGCATCTGATGAAGAGAATGTATTGGTTATTGAAAAATTCTTTATCCAAAAAGCAGGAAGTAGTTTCAATGCTTCGGTGAGTTTAATATTACCTGAAAAAGGAATTAATATTAAGAACCTGAGTTTTAAGACCAATGGCGAAGATGATAAAATTGCGATGGCTTATGATGGTACCAAAAAGAGTTTTTCTTTTAAAATAGCAGGAACACTCGACTGGAAGTCTAGCTCAACTGCCAGGCCAGCAAGTGGATCCAGTAGTTCATCTTCAACAACAAGACCGGCTTCTAGCAGTTCAAGTTCTTCTTCAGCAACAAAACCAAAACCACCAATTGTAAACAATTTATTCCCCATAGAAATTCAAACATTTGAGTTTGATTCAGAAAAATGGTCGGTACTCTTTGTAGCAAAGTCCGATCTGAAAATTGATATTAAAGTAGCTAAAATTGCCATACAAAAATTGGTGGTAAATGTGGGTACGGATATGACGGTTTTAGAAATGCAGGAATACCTTAAAAGCGATACAAAACCCGCCGAAAAGGCCGAGCCAGGTGCAGCACCAGATGATCCAGTAGATGTAGAAAGTACCAAAACAGCATGGGGTATTGGTATTAAAGGCGGATTGGAATTTGATGTTAAAGGAATGGAAGTAGATGCCAAAGCGCAGTTTGTATTTGGTGAGTTTGGCGGTGAGTTTAAATTTAGAATAGATAGTATTTCATTGGATTTAAAAAATAAGGCCTTTAAGTTTGAGACCAAAGTGACTTTAAAATTAGAAGGAGATTCTATTGGCTTTAATGGTAGTGGCTCTCTTACCATGGCTGCTAAAACTTTTAAAGCAAGTTTCGGCTATTATAAAATCAGGAATACAAGCACTTATATGCAGGCCAGCATTAGTGTGCCATTGAATGGGGTTAAAACGGGGCCTGTGTCTTGGTACAGTGGTGGTGGCGGGTTTATTTATGAATCTATTGGAAGTAGGTTTATGGTGTATTTAAAAGGCGAATGTGGTTTGTCGCCAACTAAACCTACAACAGGAGCAACCTATTTAAGTGTAGATACTTTGGGGATTTTATTTGAAGGAGAACAGTGTGGCATCAAGCCAATATTAATAGGTAGTGCAAGATTGTTTTTAAAAGATTCTCTTTGGGGTAAAATAAATGCTAGGGTTGATTTTTGTAGAAATTTTTTAGAAGTAACTGTAAACCTCGAAAAAAAGAACATCATTAAAGGAGTTGATTGCAAAGTAAAAGGAGTAATGTTTGGGCAAATTAAAGCAGATAGTACACCTGCATTTTTCTTGAGTATTAATGCAACTGTAGATATTGGCGACATTGCAAAAGGGAATGCCCAAATAGCATTGGGCATTAATTTCGATAGAAATGAAACCAATGTAACGGAAGATGCTAAAGAGGCTTTTGATTTAATTCCTACTTATGCGCGAAATGCCAACCAAACGAGCTTTGATGGAATATATTTAAATATACAAGCGGTTATTCCGCAAACTAGTGGTTCTTGGAATAGAAATATAGGCATAGGCATTTTTAGTGCTGGCTCTGTTAATGTAAATTATTCTTATGGTGCTAAGGGGCAAATTGAGTTTTATTATAATTATTCTACTAATAATTTTAATGCAAAATTAGCGATCAGTGCGAATGCAAGAGCCAGAGCTAGATTAAGTATTGTAGGAACTAACCCTATTGACTTTGGCGGTGGTGCCGATTTTGCACTTGCTTTAGAAGGAGGCTTTAATGATACAGATGGCTGGAATATTGCTGGTAGCGTTGCCATGAGTATGTATTTGCAAATAAATGACTGTGATTGTAATGATTATAAAACGAGTGGAGGATTTGCAGTTAAAGTTTGTATTGATAAAAGCGCCGCATTTTCATACAAACAAAAAGGAAGCCCTAAATGGACTTTTAGTCTAAATTAATTGAATACAGAAAAAATAAATAAAATGAGCAAGCAATTTGGCGGTATATTATTTTTATTAATGGTGATGAATGCAACTGTTTTTGCACAGTCGCCCACCAATAACCAGCGATACATTCCTTCTATCAGTTCGCCCAACGGAAATTATATTTATATGTATGATCTCTTATCAGATATGATGACTGATTCAACAAAACTGGCGAGTACCGATTATTTTGTTATTGAAAGAAGAACGGTTTTGCAAGATGGAGCGGATTCAAATCAATCGGACAATAAAAAAATCGGAATGGCAAGAGTAGTTCAGAGTAATGGTGATTTAAATAAACTGTTTTCTGCAGACGATATTGTTACCATGAAATCGGCTTTTAATGTAAGAAGCAATGCCGATTTGTTGAATTTCTTTAAAACAAAATCCGACCCACGCTATTATGGGTTTAATTATTTGAGCAATGCAGTTAAAATAGCGATGGGTCACATGTATATCGACAAAGAAGCGAAGGAGGGAGAAAAATACATATATGTTTTAACCCGTGTAGATAAAAACAAAACCGAAGAACCTTGGGGTTATACATTTGTTGAAACCAAAGTTGGTAATGATGCATTAAATCAATTAAAGCCAAAAACGGGTAATATCATTGCCACGGATAGTTTTATCAGTGTAAGCTGGAAATTACCCTTGCCTCCCAAAGCAAAAGAGGCAGCCAATAAATTAGTGACAAGCAAAAAGAGTTTTAAAAATCTGGTTAAGCTTTTACCCTTTGAATTAAACATGGTAAGGGCAAAAATATTTTCTTATAACGCTCAAGGATGGTCGCCTTTGCCAGAAATGTCATTCGGCAATCCTAACAGTACAGGCGATACCCTCACTTTTTATTATTCCAAAAAAACAGTGCCCGATGAGGTAGTAAGTTGTTATTTGCAATTAGAAGATGAAGTGCAGAATATAGGGCCAAATTCTGATACCAGTACCTCTTATGCTATTGATAAAAAACGATTGCCAATCGTAGTCAGTATTCAAACAAAAGATGTGTTGGATGGCGTGGAAATCAACTGGAAAAAATTACCCCAACAACCTTATATAGCAGGAGTAGAAATAACCAAAACAAATGGATTCACTGTTGATACGGTTGCCATTTTAAGTAATAGAGATTCTGTCTATACCGACTACCGCTTAAAAGTAGGCATCGGCTATACCTATAATGTAAAAGCCTTGTTTCTCCCAAAAACCAATTTAATACAAGATATACCTGCACAAGGTTTGGGTATGTACACTATTTTTTCCAAGCCCTTGCCGCCGAGTAATTTAGTTGTAGAAAATGCAGGCACTAATATTGCCTTAAAGTGGAATTATGATAGTGTGCCCAGTTTTTTTGGTTATTATATTTACCGAGGCACTTCGCCCGATAATATGGCCATTGTTGGCGGCCCGCTAAAAACAAAAAATTATATTGATACATCAGCAACACTCAGTGGAAGAAGTAAATATTATTATACAGTAGTTACACAAAATTTAAGGGAAGATGCAAGTGCCAATAGCAATATGGTAGAGATTGTTCCCAACCGCAAAATTGAAACAGTTTCACCCAACGACCTTCGTTTTTATTTCTCTAATGATAAATTAATACTGGAGTGGAACGATGTTCGCAAGCAAGATGATGCCATTGTGGGTTACGCCATTAAAAAAAATACAGTAGGCAGTAAAAGGGTTGATTTTTTAACCAAAACGGTCATTGAAACCACCACAGCTTTCGATTCTATTATTGTGGCTGGTACTACATACCAATACAGTATAGCCAGTATTGATACAAGAGGCGATACCAGCGAGTACAGCTCTGTTAAAGAATATAAATTAGAAAAAGAACCAGTAGCTATTTTAGCTGATTTTACCGCAAGAAATGTTGAAGCAGGCATTGAATTGGAATGGGCAGCCATGGAATACGCCGATAGAAAATCATACAATATTTATAGAAAATTTTCAATTGACCAACCCGCAGTAAAAATTGGCTCAGTTTCAGCAAATACTTTCTTATTTGTTGATAAAACAGCACAAAAAAATACCAACTATATCTATGAAATAAGCATTACAGATATAGACGGGCGAGAGGGTTTAAAAAGCATCGCCAAAGCAGTCAAAAGAAAATAAGATCGTGCCTGATATTTATTCTCCCTATATACAACCAAGCAATATGTATTTACACAAACACCATACAATAACAAGAGCAGCCCTATTTAGTAAGCAAATAGTAGCTCATTCATTCACGCCCCAACTCAATGGCCTATTGTTAATGGTATTGTTTATTATAAGTACTACTTTAAGCGCACAAAATGTAAATTTAAATAATTTGGGTGGGGGCATTAAAGAAGGATTTAAAAAGAACAATATTTTTAAACTTTCTGGTGGCTTAAACGTAAACTCGGTTTACTCTATTGGCTCCGATGTGGGAGGAAGAGATCCTTTTAACTGGGTAATTGGTGCAAATATTAATATTCAATTGTTTAAACAAATTAACCTGCCCTTCGCTGTTTCATTTACCAATATTGGTGCAGGATATAATTTTCCTACGCCCCCCAATCGTTTAAGTCTCCACCCTACTTACAAGTGGGTTACCGCACATATTGGCGACGTGAATATGAGCTTTTCACCCTATACATTAAATGGACATTTGTTTAGGGGCCTTGGTCTCGATTTTAACCCTCCCGGCAGGGTTAAACTAAGTGTAATGTATGGTAGATTGCAAAAAGCGGTAGAGTACGATTCTACCAATCCCAGTTTTAATACGGCTACTTATGAGCGTTGGGGTTATGGTGCTAAACTAGATTATGAAAGGGAAAAATACAGTTTGGGCGTAACCGTATTTAGTGCAAAAGATAAAATCAATTCATTGCAATTTGCCCCAGATAGTTTACAGGTATTTCCCAAACAAAATTTAGCCACTAGTTATACAGCAACCGTTAGGCCAGCCAAAGGAATTCAAGTGACCGCAGAAATGGCTACCAGTATTTTCACCACCAATAGAAAGGCAGAATCCATTGAAAAAAACACATTCGATAATATAAGGCGTTTGTATTTTCCTATTACCAGTGCTACATCATTTAATAAAGCACTTAAAATGCAGTTCACCTATAATATTAAACGAACGGTAATGGGCTTAAGTTATGAGCGCATAGATCCAGGCTATCAAACTTTGGGAACCTACTTTTTTGCCAATGATTTAGAGAATGCAACTTTTAATTTTTCGCAGATATTGATGAATAATAAGTTAACGGTCTCTGGAAATATTGGAACCCAAAAAGATGATATTAATGGAACAAAATCGGCTTCTAATAGTCGTGTTATTGGATCATTTAATATAAACTATATGCCGAGTATGAAATTCGTATCTAGTTTTAGTTATTCAAATTTCAAAACATTTATGTATGTGAAACCGCAATTCCAAAGTTTAACAACCATTATTAATACGCCCAATTTAGATACTTTGAATTTCAAACAAATATCAGAGAGTATGAATTTGAATATGAATTTTGGATTGAAAAATGATAATAGCAGTAACCAAAATTTAAATGTGAATTTAAGTTACCAGAATGCGAACAATATACAAGGAGGTGTAGTACAGGAATTGGCAGGCGCAAAAATATACAATGCAACGGCGGCTTATTCGCTATTGTTGGTACCACAGAATCTTAATTTCAACCTAATATATAGCTATAACCTCAATGCCATTGGGGGACTCAATAGCACAGTTTCTGGGCCAACATTGGCCGTGGGAACCAAATTGTTAAATCAAAAGATGAGTCTAAATTTCTCTACTTCCATCAATAAAATAACCAGTTCAGCGGGTGGAGTTGGGTATAATATTTTAAACAATAGAGTGAATGCCACTTATAATTTTGGCAAAAGCAGTATGCAATTTAACCTGATGCACCAAGATAGAAAAGGAACCGATCAATCAGCGGTTTATAATATGGTGGGAAGCATTGGTTTTAATACTTCGTTTTAGGGAGGTATTAAACTCTATTGGAGATTGCCCAACAGTATGAATTAGGAATGGCTTTTTACTTGAAGGGGAGGAAATAATAGCAAGCATAAATAAAATAGGAGAAATTATTTCTAGTTATTTAGAGGTGCTATTCTAACTTATACGAAGCAACAACGATCTCCCCATCCCACTTTAAAAAAAGAACGCCCCCCGCATTGCGAGAGGCGTTTGTTGCCCGACCTGGATTCGAACCAAGACATACTGAACCAAAATCAGTTGTACTACCCTTATACTATCAGGCAATCCGTGTCCATTATTTTGTAATGGGTTGCAAAAATAAGGTTAGTGAGCAATTGTTCCAAATATTTTAAAAGAAGTCCAATAACTCAATAACTAATAACCCAATAACCCAATAACCAATAACCAATAACCCAATAACCCAATAACCAATAACTCAATAACTCAATAACCAATAATCAATAACTCAATAACCCTCCCTATCCTTCAACTCCTTAATCTTATCTAAAGCACCTGCCACCACATCACACATAATGGTGTACAAAGCGCCAGGCTTGTAATTGGCATAAATATACTCTAATGCCAGATTTTCATTCGCAATAACCATTTGAGGTAGGTCTGGATTCACCGAGCGAACGCCTTCTTGCAATAGTTCAATAATTTCTTCTGCCGTTCTGCCCCTTAGGTTTTTATCGCAACGGATAATAATCTCATCAAAATAGCGGGCAGAAATAGCTCCCAATTCCCGAATATCTTCATCCCTACGATCACCTGTGCCACTAATTACGCCTATTTTATAGGGATAGTCGAGCTTCTGTACAAAATCTCCCAACAACCTCAATCCATGCGGATTATGGGCGAAATCAGCTAAGAAAGTAAAATGTTTAAAATAAAAGAAATTCAATCTTCCAGGGGTTGTATTACTACTAGAAATAAAAGTCTGTAAACCAGTCCTTATATCCTCAATTGTGATGGACTTAAATAGGTAAGTGGCCATCACGCTGGGGAGTGTATTGGCAATATTGTGGACTGCTTTCCCTTCAAAAGTGATGGGTATATCTTTCGCCAGCATCACCCTTATTTTCCAAGTGCCTTTTAAGATACTTATATATCCATTTTCAAAAACAGTAGCGAGACCTCCTTTTTGGCAATGTTCCTGAATGCGTGGATTGTTTTCATCCATACTGAAGAGGGCAATATTGCATTTTAAATCATTTTTCATGGCATAAACCAAATCATCATCCGCATTTAAAACAGCATAGCCATGTGGAAAAACAGTTTCAGGAACTACGGCCTTCACACGCGCCATCTGCTCTACGCTATTGATGCCACCCAAACCAATATGGTCTTCCGCAACATTGGTAACAATAGCTACATCACAAAATTGAAAAGCGAGTCCATTCTTTAAAATACCACCTCTTGCGCATTCCAATACCGCAAAATCAACGGTGGGATCTTTCAACACAAACTGAGAGGAGAGAGGGCCCGTGCAATCGCCCTTCATTAACAATTGATTCTGGATATACACCCCATCACTGGTAGTATAGCCTACTTTTTTGCCAGCAGCTTTTGAAATATGTGCAGTTAATCGCGTTGTAGTGGTTTTTCCATTAGTACCAGTAATGGCAATAATGGGAATGCGGCCATTGCTTCTATCAGGGAACAGCATATCTATTACGGGTTCTGCCACATTGCGTGGAAGCCCCTCTGCTGGCTCAATATGCATGCGGAAACCGGGGGCAGCATTCACTTCTAAAATAGCGCCTCCGTTTTCATTTACAGGTGTGTGCAGATCCTGCGCCATGATATCAATACCACAAATATCTAATCCAATAATTTTGGCAATCCGCTCACACATCACAATATTAGCAGGATGCACTTCATCGGTAACATCATTGGAAGTGCCACCAGTAGAGAGGTTGGCAGTGGTTTTTAGTAAAACCAATTCTCCTTTCGGTGGAATGGTTTCGAGTGTATAACCTCTATCTTCCAGCATCTTCATGGTACTGCCATCTACAGTAATCTGTGTCAATACTTTTTCGTGACCAAACCCTCTTCTCGAGTCTTTATTGGTTTCATCAATCAACCACTGAATAGCGTGTTCCCCGTCGCCCAAAACCGATGCAGGTGTACGCAATGCAGCGCAGATGAATTTATAGTTGATTACCAAAATTCTAAAGTCGTAGCCCGTAATAAAACGTTCTACAATTACTGACCTGCCATATACTTTAGCCGCCTCAAATGCTTTTAAAGCCTGTTCCCAATTAATAATATTAGTGGTATTGCCCTTGCCATGATTTCCATCAATAGGTTTTATTACCAGCGGATAGCCAAATTTTGCTATGGCTTCTTCTAATCCCAATTCTGTTCTAACTACCGTACCTCGTGGCACAGGAATTTCTGCTGCTTCCAATAAGTTTTTTGTCTCTTCCTTATTACAAGCAATATCCACTGCAATATTGCCAGTAGTAGAGGCAATAGTGGCTCGAATTCTTTTCTGATTTACGCCATACCCCAGTTGCACCAAACTCTGCTTATTAAGGCGCATATGTGGAATGCCTCTTTTGGCTGCTTCTTCAACAATGCATCCAGTAGAGGGTCCCAAGCGGGTATCTTCCCTTATTTCACGCAAGCATTGAATATCATCAGTTAAATCGTAAGGCGTATTGTTGGCGAGCGCTTCTGCAATGCGAACGGCTGCTTTTGCCGCATATACCCCTGCATCCTCCTCTATATAGCTGAGTACTACAAAATATTTACCTTCTTCACCCGTGCCCCTGGTGCGACCAAATCCTGTTTCCATACCAGCAAGGGTTTGAATTTCTAAGGCAATATGTTCAATTACATGCCCCAGCCAAGTTCCTTCTTCTACTCGCTGAAAAAAACCACCAGGCTTTCCAATGCTACAGCGATGCGCATACATGGAAGGGAATAAAGCTGCCAATCGCTCCGAAAAGCCATCAATAGTATTGGTAGGTTTTTGCTCCATTTCTTCCAGATCTAATTTCATCTGAATTAATTTGGTTCTTCTAATACTCCAGTAATTGGGGCCGCGTAAAATTTTTATTTCTTCAATTCTCATAAAGGGGGTAATTGGTGAGTCCACTTGTTGGTTAATGGTGTAGAACTCGATAGGTTTTAAATATATTCATTTTTTGTGGATATCGGGCAATTCAAAAGACTTATTTTTGTTTGCACTAATTAGTAAGCATGCAGATTCCCAAAGGAAAATTAATCGCCATCGGCGGAGCAGAAGACAAAGGTACAGAGCCAGAAAAAGGAGAGGTTTTTAGAAACAATCTTAATTTTTTTGAACTTGGAATATTAAAGCGAATTGTGGCAGAATCAGGTGGATTTTCAGCTAAAATTGAAGTCATTACTACCGCTTCTACTATACCCTATGAAGTAGGAGAAAATTACCTGAATGCCTTTGGTAAAATAGGTTGTACAGATGTAAATCTGATGCATATTCGGAATAGGGAAGACGCACAAAATCCGGAATATATTCAACGAATAAAAGAGTGCGATTGTGTGATGTTTAGCGGTGGAAACCAATTGAGGCTTACCACCATTTTTGGGGGTACCAGAATTTTAAAATTATTGCATACCCGCTACGAGCTGGAGCGATTTGTAATAGCTGGGACATCTGCTGGTGCAATGGCCATGAGCAATACCATGATTTATGAAGGCAATGCAGCTAGGGCTCATTTAAAAGGGGAGGTTAAAATTACTACTGGATTGGGTTTTATGGATCAAGTAATTTTTGATTCGCATTTTGAAAAAAGAGGTCGTTTTGCTCGACTGGCACAAGCGGTTTCTGCCAATCCTTCCTGTATTGGCATTGGGTTGGGAGAAGATACTGGGATGCTTATCACCAATGGAAACAGGATGGAGGCAATAGGGAGTGGGCTTGTGATTATTGTAGATGGTCACGAAATAATGCACAGCAATATGGCCGATATACCCGAAGGCAATCCATTGAGTATAGAAAACCTTAAAGTGCATTTCTGTGCCAAAGGGAATGGCTATATTGTGAATGAAAGGTCTTTTGTAGAATTGATGGGGCTTTCAACCACCCCAGTGATGACGGATATTTATTAAACGGTGGACGGTGGATCGTGGAAATTTTAAATTCAATATATATGCATAAGTTTATTCTACTTACTTTATTTGTGACTTCTATATTGCTGATGTCTTTTAACGAACAGCGTAAGAAAAAAGTGGTCTTCTTTGGCGACTCTATTACAGAAGCTGGGGCAGCCCCAGGTGGTTATATCCGACTTATGGAAGATATGCTGAATAAGCAAAACTTAGGCAATCAGTATGAATTAATAGGGGCAGGAATCAGCGGCAATAAAGTTACCGACCTCTACCTGCGGATGGAAGAAGATGTGTTGAAAAAGAAGCCAGATATTGTAGTGATTTATGTGGGTATTAATGATATCTGGCATAAGCGATTGAGTGGAACTGGCACTGACTTTGTAAAGTATGCCGAGTTTTATGAAGCCATGGTAAAAAAAATGCAAGCAGCAGGTATTAAAGTAGTGGTATGTACGCCATCGGTAATAGGCGAGCGAAAAGATTTTTCTAATGAACAAGATGGAGAATTGAATATGTACAGCAATTGGTTAAGATATTACGCCAAAATCAACCGCATTCCTTGTGTAGATTTAAGAACACAGTTCACCAATTATTTAATAGCCAACAATCCCAACAACGAAGAAAAAGGCTTTCTTACCAATGATCGCGTTCACCTGAATGCAGTGGGCAATCAATTTGTTGCAGATGAAATGTGGAAAGTGTTGAAAGATGTAAAATAATTGCTTTAAATTGTTGTTTAGGAATTGATAGGGTGCAATTCAAAAATAAAAAAAAATATATTAAAGGTCAAACTGCATCGGAGAAAATGAGACACCTTTTAGGTGCTTCTAACCTTCTGCAAGAGCAAAAGGATTTGCTTTTTGCAGTGCTTAACAAATATGGTTCATTAACTTCATTTCAATTAGAAACTTTAAGCCATTCTGGAGAACCCTGGCTAGAAGCTAGAAAAGGGTTAAAGGATTTTGACCATTGTCCGACAGTTTTCAGGTCAGGCTTTCTGTTACAATCTTTTGCAAAATTCAAAAGGATTTCCACTTCAATCCCTAATGCAATTAATCAGTCAGGTGTAAATATAGGTGTCAAAATTATTGATCTACGATATTGAATAATGGGTATTTAATACGGGAAAATCTACAAATCTGTATTGAGGGCATAAAAAAAGCAGCTGTTTAAGCTGCTTTTTGTGATCCCGCTGGGACTCGAACCCAGGACCCATACATTAAAAGTGTATTGCTCTACCAACTGAGCTACAGAATCATAAAGTATCGTTCGATATCTTTATTTTGGGTTGCAAAAATAGGGATTAAATTATCATAGGCAAATTTTTATTGTTTTTTTATATTATTTATCTGATCGTGGAGCAATGCTTTGCTTAATTTTGTTTCTATCTAAACAAATTACCATGTCAGAATTTAGAAATAAAGTGGTTGTAATTACCGGTGGATCAGAGGGGATTGGTAAAGCATTGGTTGATGCGTTTCTTCAATTAGGTGCTAAGGTTGCTACCTGCGGTCGTAATTACGATAAACTTTACTTGCTTCAGTCACAATATTCTGGTAAACCCCTATTGATTCATACCGCTGATGTGAGTAAGGAACAGGACTGTAATAATTTTATTCAACTGGTGATTCAACAATTTGGCACCATTGATATTTTAATCAATAATGCAGGTGTTTCTATGCGTTCTTTGGTTGCTGATGTTGAACTAGATACCATCCGTAAGGTTATGGACATTAATTTTTGGGGAACCGTTTATTGTACCAAACTAGCACTGCCATATATCGTTAAAAATAAAGGCACGGTTGTAGGCGTGTCTTCTATTGCAGGATATAGAGGCTTGCCCGGCCGCAGCGGTTATTCCGCCTCTAAATATGCGGTAAATGGTTGGCTTGAGGCTTTAAGGACTGAATTGCTCTATTCTGGTACCAATATTATGTGGGTTTGCCCTGGTTTTACCACTTCCAATATCCGTAATGTTGCTCTTAACAACAAAGGCAATGCACTTGGTGAATCTTCCATGAATGAAGGTAAAATGATGCCCGCAGATAAGTGCGCCTTTCATATTATTGCAGCCATTGAAAAACGTAAGCGAACGCTGGTACTTACTTTTCAAGGTAAGCAAACCGTATTTCTCAACCGCTTTCTTCCCGCATTGGCAGATAAGCTGGTACGTAAATTTTTCTTTAAAAATGGAGAGTTGGTGAAATAATACAGCCTGCTTTTCCGTTATATTACAGCATGCCCATCCTTACCCTGACAACAGATATTGGCCAACGAGATTTTATCGTTGGCGCCATCAAAGGTCAGTTCCTGCAACTCATGCCCAGCTTGAATATTGCAGATATTACCCACTATCTCTCTCAAACCAACCTGCCACTTGCGGCCTATACTTGCGATAACGCTTTTAAATTTTATCCACCAGGTACTTATCACTTAGTGCTGGTAAATGTATTTGAATCTTCTTTTGACCACTTTTTAATTGCTCGTTACAACCAACAATATATTATTTGTGCAGACAATGGATTAATTACCATGATTATTGGACAAAAACCCGATGAAGTCATTCGTGTACCTGTTTCCCCCAATGCCAATATGCTTACCATTACTGGTGATCTGGCAGCGGCTATTTATAAGCTGGACGAGTACAGTCAACTTTCTGCCGCAGGCGCACTTACCACCGAAATGGTAGAAAAATATCCACTGAGACCCACAGTAGGGCCAGATTGGATTGAAGGCCAGATTCTTTTCATCGATAATTTTGAAAATGTGGTAATTAATATCACCCAAAAAGATTTTGAAGAACATGGAAAAGGACGAAGATTTAAAATCATGTTTAAAAGAAACGAAACCATTGAAAAACTAAGTAATAACTATGCAGGAGTTCCCGAACACGAAAAAATGGCTTGGTTTAATTCAGCTGGTTACCTTGAAATTGCCCTTAGAAATGGCAATATGGCGGGACTTTTTGGCCTCCAAGGTTACAATGAACATATGCAGCAATCAGGAGTTTCCAACGGAAATAAATGGTTTTACCAGACCATTCGTGTATTCTTTGAATAAACATAGTATTTTCGCATCCGCATTCTATTTATTTATCAAATTAATTTAATATTTAGTCATGGCATATGATGTAATTGTATTAGGAAGTGGTCCTGGTGGATACCCCGCAGCTATTCGTGCTTCCCAGCTTGGATTTAAAGTGGCGATTATTGAAAAAGAAAGTCTCGGTGGTGTTTGTCTCAACTGGGGTTGTATCCCTACCAAAGCGTTGATTAAAAGCGCACAAGTGTATGAATATATGAAACATAGTGCCAGTTATGGCATTAATGCTACTGGTGTTCAACACGATTTTGGTGCAGTTGTAAAAAGAAGTCGCGGTGTTGCCGATAAAATGAGCAA
>JANMOT010000047.1:0-23543 GCA_031369485.1 Sphingobacteriia bacterium | reverse complement strand
TAATGGAATTACTAAAGTTAACACGGGAATTGCAGCAGCTTCAACCATTTATCCCAATCCGGATTTAGCATACTCTCAGTTTCACGGAGTATTTGATATTGCGCAAGGTGGTAGTGTTCGAAACTGGGTGTTAGCAGCTGCAAGCTCGTTTCAGAATAATGCTCATCACCATGCAACAGGAGGAACAGCCGGTGCTCCAACACCTTTTGGTGCAAGTGTTTCAAAACTCAATGGTTCAACTAACGCAGGAGGTTTGATGTATTATATCGGAAACCACGAATTTTCATCCATTACATCTCTTGCCTCAATCAATGGAATAAGAATGTACATGAATGCATTGCTCACACCTACAACACTTAATATGAATTGCACACTGGGTGCAATGTTGTTAGCTGTACTTCCTGTTAAACCTTCAGATTTTACAGTTGCTTACCGTAATGAAAAAGCAGAGTTAACATGGAATGCAATAAAAGATGAATCAACTAAACAATTTACAATTGAACGGAGTTTTGATGGCAGAAATTTCAACAGTGCAGGAACAGTAATAGCTGTAAATAATAGCAACGAAGTAAATACATACAAGTTCAATGATCCAGTAAACAGCTTGCAAAACACAGTTATTCATTACCGTATCCGTTCCGAAAACAGAGAAGGTAAAATTGAATATTCTGAAACAAGAATTATCAGAACAGGGCATACAGGAGCAAACATTTCAGTTTCAACTTATCCAAATCCTGTTGTAAGTCAAATTCATGTAGTTGTCCCAGGGGGTTGGAATGGGAAGTTGGTGAAGTATGATCTTGTTGACCAAAGCGGAAGGGTTATTTATCAAATGGAAACTGTAGCAAACTCTTTTGTTCAGATCATTCATGCTGATAAACTCCAAAAAGGCTTCTATATTTTAAAGGCAAGTTGCAATGCCGAAACGGCCACTCAAAAAATTAGCAAACAATAAGGGTTAAAACACTTAGAATAATCCGGGCTTTGAAAAGCCCGGTTATTGTTTGTTCCAATAATTTGGTTTATAAAATAAACTACTCTATGTTTGTGCGATCAAA
Organism: Sphingobacteriia bacterium; assembly: GCA_031369485.1. GTDB lineage: Bacteria > Bacteroidota > Bacteroidia > Chitinophagales > Chitinophagaceae > Sediminibacterium. The sequence goes on along the minus strand of JANMOT010000047.1, from coordinate 22,485 downwards.
GCAATTCGTATGAAGTTTTTAGCAGTTTTTTTTAGCAGTATCATTTTAGCAGCCTCTGTGAACGCACAAGTTCGGGTGATGGGCTCAGTGAAAGACAATAGGGGTAGAATTTTGGCCGGTGCCAGCATTACCTTAAAAGGGACTTATGATGGTACTACTTCCGACTCAATAGGTCGCTTTTCGTTTAAGACTTTCGAAAAAGGTGCTTTTGTATTGGTGGCCAATAATATTGGTAATAAAATTGTTGAAATGCCCATCAACATAGCAGGCGATACAGTTACTGTAGATTTCTCATTAAAAGAAGAAATCAATGAATTAAAAGCCGTTGTAATTACTGCGGGTTCTTATGAAGCGAGCGACAAGAAAAAAGGGACTGTTTTAAAAGCCTTGGATATAGCCACAACCGCTGGTGCAAACGCAGATATTTCTGCAACCATTCAAACCCTTCCCGGTGCGCAAAAAGTAGGGGAACAAGAAGGTTTGTTTATTCGTGGTGGCAGTGCTGAAGAAGCAAAGATTATTATTGATGGTACGGTGGTGAATAATTTTTTCTACAGCTCTGTTCCTGGTATTTCACAAAGGGGTAGATTTTCTCCATTTTTGTTCAGCGGTACAGCTTTCAGTAGCGGTGGTTATTCTGCCGTATACGGTCAAGCCTTGAGTAGTATTCTAAGCTTAGAAAGTATTGATATTCCAGATAGAAGCGAAGTGCAGATTGGTCTCTCACCTATTTTTCTAAGTGCTGGTCTTCAACAGGTTTCAAAAGATAAAAGAAAAAGTTATGGTTTCAGTTATAATTGGGTAAACCTTACCCTGTATCAAAAATTGGTACCACAAGCTCCCGACTTTTTTAGGGCGCCTGATTTTCATACTGCCGACGCAAATTTTAGAATCAAGACCAAGAAAAATGGGATGTTTAAAATCTATGCATATTTTAACTCAGGGGATTTGGCTGTGCGAACTCCTTCACTAGATAGCAATGGATTGAAAAATGCCTTTATGCTCAACAACCAAAATTTATTTACCAATATTAGTTACCGTCAATTTTTGGGCAGGGGTTGGAAAATTAATACGGTTGCAAGCATCAGTTACAACAAAGATAAAATTGGGAGCGAAATACAAAATCAACAAAACCAAAAAGCGGGCAGGTCAAATATTCCTGCAATTGACAATGCATCTTTTAATATCAATGCACGCCAGTGGATGGTTCAAGCGAGGGTTGTATTAGATAAAAAATTCGGGGCATTGAATACTTTTCGATTTGGCACCGAACTCTGGAACAACAGTGATATCAGTACTTACAGCGCTTCTTTTGGAGTATTCCCTTCTAAGGTAAATGATTTTTATCAAGCTGTTTTTTCAGAAAGTGATTTATATATTACCAATGATCTTGCTTTTCGCCCCGGTGTTAGAATGGAGCACAGTGGCTTGCTGAACAAATGGAATATTGCGCCTAGGGCTGCGCTTTCTTATAAATTGAGTAAGAATAGTCAACTTACCGCTGACTATGGCATGTTCTATCAAACACCAGAACGCAGATTTCTGAGTAGTAATGCCAACATTGACTTTCTTCGAGCCGATCACTATATACTTACCTACCAACATATATCTTCTAATTATACTTTTCGCACACAAATATTTTATAAAGATTATGTAAGCTTACTTAAAACCGACGCAAGAATTACCAATGCCATCAGTAATAATGGCGGTGGTTTTGCAAAAGGAATTGAAGTGTTTTGGAGAGATCGCAAAACGTTTAAAAACTTTGATTATTGGATCAGTTATTCTTACCTAGATACCAAAAGAGATTACAATAATTATCCCATCATGGCACAACCAACTTTTGCAGCCAATCACAGCGGTAGCATAGTATTGAAGAAATTCTGGGTGAAAAAAATGTTTGGAGTAAACTGGAGTTGGAACTGGAGTACTGGTAGACCTTTTTACAATCCCAATAAACCAGGTACTGAATTTTTATCAGACAGAACCATTGGGTTCAGCAGCAATAATTTCAGCTTAAATTGGTTGCCCAAAATCGGAAAATCAAATACAGTAGTAGTGTTGGGAATTAATAATGTATTTAATGAATTGCAAATTTTTGGATACAATTACAGCAATCGATTGAGGGATAATAACAACCAATTGATTCGTTCTGAAGTGAATCCTCCTGCACCAAGAAATTTCTTTCTCGGAATATTTATGAGTTGGGGTGTAGATAGAACGCAGCAGAATATTAATGGGAATTTGTAGATAGACCGTTGACGGTGGAAGGTGTACGGTGGATGGCTTTTAAAATGTTAACCAGTAAATTTAAACAATATGCAAAATGATCAACAACGCGATGAAAGACTTTGGAAATTGGCCAAAGAACGAGTGGCATTTAAATGGAGTTTTGCCAGCTATATTTTCGTCAACACTTTCCTAGTAGGTGTATGGTTTTTTACTACCGGCCCTAGCCATTATTTCTGGCCTATCTGGCCCATACTGGGATGGGGTTTGGGAGTAGGATTGCACTACGCAAGAGCGTATTATGGCAATGATGTTTTTTCAGCTGAAAATGAATATGAATCACTCAAAAAGAAAAACAATTCATAAAACTAAAACCAATTACAATGGAAACGAAAGATGAATTACTCTGGAACCTAGCAAAAAAAAGGGCGAAGTTTAAAAAAAGATTGCTCAACTATATCTTAATAAATACCTTCTTATGGGGCGTATGGTTCTTTTCCGAAAGCAATTATAAAGATGATCTTCCCTTTCCTTGGCCTGTGTGGGTAATGCTTTTCTGGGGAATTGGATTGGTGTTTGAAGGCTTGGATGCCTACGTGTACGATTCCAAAGATTCAGTTGAAAATGAGTACAATAAATTAAAAGAAAAACAAGAAAAATTTAATCAATAACCTTCAAATTAATAAAACTAAAAACCTCACATCATGAAAAAATTATTCGTAGTTGCTTTTTTATTCCTAGGTGGAATAGTATCTGCACAATCAAAATTTGAAGGAGCCATGCAAAATGGATTAACCCAAATGAGTCAAGCCAAATCCGGTGAAGATATGGCAGCAACATCTGCATTTTTTGAAAGAGTGGGAGATGCTGAAAAAGACAAATGGTTGCCCTATTACTATGCAGCAAGAGCCTATGTATTATCTGCTTGGATGACGCCAAAATCAGATAAGGACAAAGCTGCTGAGAAAGCCAAAGAATTAATTGCCAAAGCAGAATCAATTGATAAAAATAATTCTGAAATATTTTGCCTCAAACAAACCGTAGCTGTAATGCAACTTACAGTAGATGCTATGAGTAGATGGCAAACTTATGGTGCGGTAGCTGCAGAAGCCATTGCAAGAGCAAAAGCTGCTGATCCTAAAAATCCTCGTCCCTATATGCTAGAAGGCCAATATCAAATGAATGTGCCAGAAGCTTTCGGAGGCGGTAAAGCAGTTGCAAAAAAATTATTAGAGAAGTCAATTTCGCTCTATGAAACTTTTCAACCCGCTTCTCCTTTTCATCCAAATTGGGGTAAAGAAGATGCAGTTAAATTATTAGCTGCTTGTCAATAAATATATTAAACCAGCTTATCTCGTATTTACTTACGGGGTAAGCTTTATTAAATATCAACCATGGAAAGAGAAGAAAATTTCTCCGCTCAACAGAGCTTACAATTAATTGAGAACATGATTCATAAAGCCAAAGGTGGTTACCATGAAACAGGTATTGGATCCTTGCTTTGGGGTGCTGTAGTGGGTATTGCTTCATTCGTAACTTATTTAAGAATTGAATATGGGCTTGAAGTGGGTTTTGATATATGGCTGATTGTATTAGCTGCTATTATTCCGCAAATATTTATTTCTGCTCGCGCAAAAAAGCAAGCCAAAGTAAAACAATATGAAGATGATATGGTGAATGCAGTCTGGCTGGTTTATGGGCTTACTATTTTTGGGTTTAGCTTTTATCAACTGATAGTGCCAGGCATTACCAAACAGATCATTTTTGAAGAGGGCTGGACCATGATGAAACACTTTTCAAATGGTACCAAACCCGATGAATTAATAACACCTTTTACGCCCAGCTTTTATTCAATCTATATTCTTGTTTATGCGTTTCCTACTATGGTTACTGGCATAGTTAAGAAATTCAACCCCATGATTTTTGGGGCCATAATTACATATATCTTATTCATTGTTTCTTGTTATACCAAATCAGGAATGGATATGTTATTGGGTACTTTTGCCGCCCTATTTTGCTGGTTTATTCCAGGTATTATTTTAAGAAGAAAATACTTAGCACAACGCCGCGCAAATGTTTAAAGAACTAGATCCCATATTACATTCACAACTCAGACTGGCAGTAATGAGCTTACTCATTAGTGTGAAGGAAGCTGAATTTACCTTTATCAGGGAGAAGACCAATTCCACTGCTGGTAACCTAAGTGTGCAGGTACAAAAGCTGAAAGATGTAGGCTATATAGATGTGACAAAAAAGTTTAAAGACAATTATCCTCAAACCACTTGTAAAATTACTCCTACTGGCATAGCCGCTTTTGATGCCTATGTGCAAGCATTGCAACAGTACTTAACAGTAGACGGTGTGAAGTAGACAGTGGATGGCAGACCGTAGACAGTGGATCTCTAGACGTTGAACCTTTTTAGTCACTTAAAATAGTTTATATTTGAATGAAAAATCATTCAGCAGAACAAATCTTTCACAGAATGGTGTTTAACGTAGTGGCTCGAAATTGCGATGACCATACAAAAAACTTTGCATTCCGTTTGAAAAAGTACGGAAAATGGGAATTATCACCTGCTTATGACATTTGCCATGCCTATCAACCTAAACACCAATGGGTAAGTCAGCATTCATTAAGCATGAATGGTAAAAGAGGTAGTATCACAAAAAATGATAAAAAAACAGGGTAGAGATTGGATTAACTTAAATAATAGTTATTGCCCGCCTTTTTTAATCAACGTAGGTTTCCTGTATTACTTGTTTTACAAGGGCAACTTCCTTTTCTAACAAATTGTCTAATATTTTAACTATTCGTTGTCTGTCTACTGTTCTAATTTGATCTAAAACTATCCAGCCATTTGTTATTTTATGCTCAATCTTAATTCTTGTTGGATATGCTTTCGAGCTACTCGTAATTGGGGCAATTACAATGGTCTGTAAATATCTGTTAATTTCATTAGGAGAGATAATTACACATGGTCGTGTCTTTTTCATTTCACTGCCAATTGTTGGGTCGAGGTTGACCAGTACAATTTGATATTGTTTTAACTCCATTCTTCAAAGTTTTCATCGTCAAATACATCAGATATAAAAAGCTTGTCGTCCCCGTTCTTGTGCATTTTTTTGAAGGCCTTATCCCATCCAATTCTAGGTGCTGTTTTTGGTTTTAGAATTATACAATCCTCCTCAAGAATGAGTTCAAGGGTGTCTTTGATATTGTACTTCTCAATCAAAGTCTTTGTTAAGCGAATGCCTTTAGAATTACCAATTCGGATTACTGAAACGTTCATAAAAAAGCCATTTAATTGTGACTACAAAGTAATTACAATGTTTTGGAATGCCCAAATTAAAATTGGCTACTGAAAATGGGCAGCCTACAAGAATGATAAAGAAAAAGAATACAATCAAAGAATTGTAAACAACTTCCCTAGTTTTGCTGTTATACAGGATCATGCAACAAATTATTAAAGTAAGTTCACTCACCAAGCAATTTAACCACCTCACCGCAGTGAATGATCTTTCCTTTTCTGTACAAGATGGGGATGTATACGGTTTTTTGGGCCAGAATGGTGCTGGCAAAAGCACTACCATAAGAATGCTGCTTACACTAATAACCCCTACCAGTGGAAATATTGAAATTTTTGGATACCCCCTCTCTACCCACCGTCGTGATATTCTTCAACAAGTAGGAGCTGTGATTGAAAAGCCCGATGTATACAAATACCTCTCTGCTTACGATAACTTAAAACTCTTTGCCAAATTGAGTGGGCTGAAACCCACCCATCAACTATTAATGGATCAATTAGAAATGGTGGGCCTTGCCAACCGTGCAAAAGATACGGTAAAGACTTTTTCACAGGGCATGAAACAAAGGTTGGGTATTGCCATTGCACTGGTGCATGATCCCCAATTAATTATGTTAGATGAACCTACCAACGGATTAGATCCACAAGGTATTGCAGATATTAGAAACCTGATTTTGAGGCTTTCACGCGAAAGAAAAAAAACGGTAGTAGTTTCTTCGCACTTATTATATGAAATAGAGCAGATTGCAAGCAGAATGCTTATTATAGATAAGGGTAAGAAATTAGTGGAAGGTGCGGCAAATGAATTATTTGATACCTCACAAACTATTCTGCAGTTGATGACCGCAGATAACCATACTGCAATAGAAAAAATAAATCAAACAGTATGGGCAAAAAAATTGCAACCTATCAGGGATGGGCATATTATTATTTCGTTGAACAGAGATGATATTCCTTCCTTTAATCGTATGTTGGTGGAGAAAGATATACCCGTATTTTCTTTGCAACCCCGTCATAGTCTCGAAGATTTTTTTTTACAAGTAACAGCCGGAAAACAATATGTGGATTCATTTACAAGTTGAGCTATACAAAATTTTTAGAAGACCCAGAACCTATCTGTCTTTTGTTGCCATCACCGCATTAATTGGGGTGATACAACTCGGTTTATTGGTAGATGGTAAAGAGTACACTGAATTTGTGATGGCAGATTTTGCCAATACTTTCAGCGTAGATGGTAAAATTCTAAATGGTTATTTTATTTGTTATATTATTCTTCAACTATTATTGGTTCACGTGCCTTTGCTGATTGCATTAATTGCTGCTGATATGATTTCTGGAGAAGCCAATATGGGAACGCTGAGAATTTTGCTCACCAAGCCACAGTCGCGCACCGCTATTGTTACTGCTAAATTTCTTGCTGCTGCTATTTATACTTTATTACTCCTTATTTGGATAGCTGTTCTGGGACTATTTGTAAGCATGGCTATTTTTGGGACAGATGATTTATTTATTATGAAGAGCAGCTATGTGGTGATTGTTAAAGAATCTGATATTTTTTGGCGATACGCTGGGGCATTCTGTTTTGCAGCACTGGCCATGCTTACGGTATCATCACTCGGATTTTTTCTTTCTTTTTTTGCGGAGAATTCTATTGGTCCCATTGTTGCCACCATGAGTATTATTATTGTGTTTACTATTTTAAGTACCATGAATATTCCCATATTCAATATTATTAAACCTTACCTATTTACCTCTCACATGATTACTTGGAAAGAGTTCTTCGATTTTAAGGTGAACGACGCCAATGAGGCATTGGTAGGGAGTATTCAATACCCCGCAAAAATTATTAAATCAGCTTTGGTATTAATTATTCATATTATTGGATTTGCTGCTGCATCTATATTGTTGTTTCGAAAGAAAGATATTTTAAGCTAACTATCGCAATCTAATTTGTAAACTCATAAAAATCAATAATGAATTTATTCCATAGTCGTAAAATAATAATTACACTTTGTTTAGTTATTGGCTGTTTTACATTTGCAAAATCACAAGAAATGAATAGCCTTGTTGCCAAAGTTAAAGCCAAGCTAGATCTGGTAAACGACTATACAGCAGAAGGAAAAATGAAGACGGATGTGGCTTTTATAAAAGCCCCTGTTGGTCGCGTTAAAGTGTTTTATAAGAAACCCAACAAATTCAAACTACAACGGGATGGAGGAATTTCCATATTGCCCAAAGGGGGCATCAGCATCAATATAGGCAGTATGATAATAAGCGATGGTTTTATAGCCATTGATGCGGGTGAAACAACCATAGGGAATACAAAAACTCGCATAGTAAAGCTCTTGCCCAATGCAGATAATAGTGAAGTTATTTTATCTACTTTATACATTGATGAACTGAATCTACTGATCATGAAATCGGTTACTACAACCCGAGCAAGTGGCACTTATGAAATGGAATTAAGTTATGGACAATTTGCAAAATATGGGTTGCCCGATAAAGTACTATTCAGCTTTAATGCCAAAGACTATAAATTGCCTAAGGGCATTACACTTGAGTTTGATGACACGGATCAAGCAACCAAAAACCGGTTAAAAGGTAAAAAAGGTAGAGTAGAAATTACTTATGCTGCTTATAGTATTAACAAGGGAATAGCCGATGCTGTTTTTAATTAGACCTATGTATTTTAAATCAATTCTATACTCCAAGTTCTACTAAATCTCTCCCCAGGAATCAATACTTCAATGCCTTCTTTGTTTTTTATATTACCATCTGCATCAACAGAATCTGCAATACCACACCAAGGTTCTATACAAATAAAATCTGCATCTTTTGCACTCCATATTCCCATATAAGGAAAATCAGCATATTCAAATTTTAATCCGTGTGGAGATTTATCTGTGAGTAAAGAAATACTGGTTGACTCAAGCCCTTTAAATACCAAAGCATCTCCATAAAAAAGTTGCTTTGTTAAGTTGATGCGGTTGCTATTATTGAAAAAATTGACAGAGGTTTTTTCAATAAGTCCCTCTGCCGATAATGGCCATTTACCTGCTGTTTCCGCTTTATTGAATAATAAATAATAATCTTCAAACGCAGTGCCAGCAACCAAAGGAACTTTAAAAGCAGGATGTGCGCCTACCGAAAAAAACATGGGCTTTACGTCTATATTAAACACTTCATACGTACAACTTAGCTTGTGCTGGTGCAGGGTATAAGTAATCATGAATCTAAACAAAAATGGATACTGCTCTTTTGAAGCTGCATCTGCATGGAGTGTAAAACTGATACTGCTGGTTTCATTACTGGTAACGGTGAAATTTTTCTCTCTTGCAAAACCATGCCTACCCAGTTTATAGCTATTGCCATCATATTGATAGCTATTGTTTTTTAAACCACCTACAATAGGAAAAAGTACGGGACTTCTCTTGCCCCAAAAAGCAGCATCCCCATTCCACAAATATTCTAATTCAGTTTCTTTGCTGAATATACTTTGGAGCTCGGCACCCTTTTCGGATACTTGAATGCGGAGGTGGTTGTTTTCAATTTGCATCATAATTTATCCTTCGTTTTCTTCAATTTTTTCGTCCACTGCATTGGCCAATATTCTTGCACTCATTTTGCGCAAAGGATTTTTACGCATATCGGCATAACCCAATCTTTTACTTAAAATTTCAATGCACTCAAAAGTAGCTGCTAAAAAAGAACTATGATCTGCTTTTCCTTTTCCGGCAATATCAAAAGCAGTTCCATGGTCGGGGCTGGTTCTAACAACTGGCAGTCCCGCTGTATAATTAACTCCTTCTCCAAAGGCCAATGATTTAAAAGGAATTAAACCCTGATCGTGGTATAAAGCAAGTACCGCGTCAAACTTTTCATGCTGACCTCTTGCGAAAAAAGCATCTGCTGGGTAAGGACCAAAAACCAATTGCTGATTTCTCGCTTCTTTAATGGCAGGTTGAATAATATCTATTTCTTCTTTGCCAATTAAGCCATCATCGCCTGCGTGTGGATTCAATCCCAACACTGCAATTTTAGGTTTGTCAACACCAAAATCTTTTTGCAACGAGCTGTTCATTATTTTTAGTTTGCTCAATATACTTTCTTTGGTAATATGCTGGGCAATATGTTCAACCGGAATATGCTCCGTAACCAAACCTACCCGCATATTTTCTGCAACCATCAACATAACCACATCTTTCACCCCAAAATAGTCTTTAAAATAAGGGGTGTGACCACTGTAATTAAAGGTTGCTGACTGAATATTTTTTTTATGAATGGGAGCTGTAACCAAGCCATGTATATGTGCTTCTTTGAGTGCTTTGGTAGCTTCTTCCAAAGAAAGTAGTGCGTATTTACCACCAATTTCATTCAATTGCCCGGGTGTAATGGCCACTTCTTCCTCCCAAACATTCACAATATTTACTTGTTTAGGGTTGAGGCGAGATAATTCTTTTACTTGTGAATAATTAAAATTAGCATCGGGCATGCTTTTCCTATAAAAATTAATACACTTAATATTGGCAAAAACTACCGGCACACAAAAATCAATCAAACGCTGATCCGTTAAGGTTTTAATAATAAGCTCTAATCCTATTCCATTCAGGTCGCCACAAGTAAATCCAATGATGGGTTTTTGCAATTCGTTGCTCATACACGTTATTTAGGCTGCTAAAATACTACTTTTGCAGTCATGCAATATACGCTCAAAAAGTCGCTGGGTCAGCATTTCCTCATTGATGAAAAGATTTGCCAGAAAATAGTCGCTTCATTGTTAGAAGATGGCACTGCTTTTCCATTACTAGAAGTGGGGCCGGGAGGTGGTGCTTTAACCAAGCACTTATTAAAGCTGGATATGCCTGCTTTTAAAGCCGTGGAGTTGGATCGAGAGAAAGTAACTTATTTAAAAAACACCTATCCTATTTTAGAAGATAAAATAATAGAAGGTAGTATTCTTGAAATTGCTCCTCCTTTTGAGGGGGCATTTATATTATTGGGGAATTTCCCTTACAATATTTCTACTCAAATTGTTTTTCGGGTATTGGAGTGGAAGAGCCAGGTTCCGGTGATGATTGGGATGTTTCAAAAAGAAGTAGCAGAACGTATTGTGTCGAAGCCCCATTCTAAAGTGTATGGAATTTTGAGTGTATTGGTACAAGCATTTTATGAAGTAGAATATTTGTTTGATGTGCCGCCAACCAGTTTTAATCCACCCCCTAAAGTAGTGAGTGGAATGATTAGACTTAGAAGAAAAGACCAGCCCGCAGTAATGAAAAGTGAAAGAGCATTTTTTACTTTGGTGAAAGCAGCTTTTGGTCAGCGTAGAAAAATGTTGCGCAACCCCATGAAACCTTTTTTTGAAGCAAGTGTATTGCAAGAAGAAATTTTTACAAAACGTGCAGAACAATTAACGGTAGAAGAATTTGCTGCATTAACTTTTAGGATGGGTTAGGGGGTTGAATTTAACAGGAAAATCCTTTACTAATTAACGAATAAATATTGATACAAAAAGTAATCATAACGGCCAAAGCCCATCCTTTTTTAGAGGCAACTCTTATTGAAAAAGGATATGCGGTAATTTATCAGCCAGCTATTACTTACCCTGAATTGAAAGAGCTGGTAAAAGATGCTATTGGATTGGTGGTGACTACCAGGTTGAAAATAGATGCTGCCATGATTGATGCTGCACCCCAGTTAAAATGGATTGGCCGTTTGGGAAGTGGAATGGAATTGATTGATGTGGAGTACGCAAACCAAAAAGGCATTGTTTGCGAAAGTAGTCCCGAAGGCAACAGAAATGCGGTGGCTGAACACTCGCTGGGGATGCTATTGGGTTTAATGAACAATATTGGAAGCAGCAACCAAGAAATAAAAGAAGGGTATTGGTTAAGGGATGAAAATAGGGGAGATGAACTGCGTGGTAAAACAGTTGGAATTATAGGGTATGGAAATACAGGAGCTGCATTTGCTAGACTGCTGCAGCCTTTTGGCGTAACGGTATTGGCCAATGATTTGCATAAATCTGGATTTTCGAATAATTATATTGTTGAATCAAGCCTGTCTTCCATTGCAAAATCAGCAGATATTATTAGTCTTCATTTACCGCTAACTACTGAAACATTCCATTATGCGAATAAAGATTTTTTTAATGCTTTGGAGCGCAAGCCCTATTTTATTTCTACTTGCAGGGGAAAAGTAACCGATACCCAAGCACTAATAAATGCATTGGATAAATATCAAGTTAAGGCAGCGGGTTTAGATGTGTTGGAGAACGAGCAATTAAGCAGTTATACCATTCAAGAAAAGGAACAGTTGAACAATTTAAATGCTCGCAAGAACGTGGTTATTACCCCGCATATAGCTGGTTATAGTCACGAAGCATATTTAGGCATGGCAGAGGTGTTGCTTAAAAAATTGACTATTTTGTAGGCTGTTTAGCTGGTTTCCCATAAATTTGCATATATGCAACGCCGCAGTTAAATGTGGCGTTGTATTTTTTTTTACCATTCTTAAAGCCAACGTATGAGTGAAATTAATATGTATGTGACGAAAGAAACTTTCGATAAAATGCGTCAAGAAGTGCAGAAAATGAAGTCGGTTGACCGTCCCGCTGCTTCTCGAGCTATTGGTGAAGCCAGGGAAAAAGGTGATTTAAAAGAAAATGCCGAATACGATTCAGCAAAAGAAGCACAGGGAATGCTTGAAGCTAAAATTAAACAATTAGAAGGTGCAATTGCCAATGCTAAAATAGTAGATACTACTACCATCGATACCAGTAAAGTGAGCATTCTTACAAAAGTTACCATTACCAATTTGGCGACTAAAAAAACAATTACGTATCAAATAGTTGGTGAAAAAGAAGCCGACCTTAAAGCGGGTAAAATTTCAGCGGGTTCACCTATTGGAAAAGGGTTATTGGGCAAGACTATTGGAGAAGTAGCAGAAATACATGCGCCCAATGGAATTATTAAGTTTAAAGTAGAGAATATTACTGTATAAATGACCCTATTTTCAAAAATTATTGCCGGAGAAATCCCCTCTTATAAGATAGCAGAGAGTGAAAAATTCTATGCTTTCTTAGATATTTTTCCGTTGGTAAAAGGGCATGTATTGATAGTGCCTAAAATAGAAATAGATCATTTTTTTAATTTAACGAACGACTATCTATCGGAGATATTATTGTTTGCGCAACCCATTGCAAAAGCCATAGAGAAAGCTTTTCCTTGTAACCGCTGTGGTATAAGCGTGGTAGGATTAGAAGTGCCACATGCGCATCTTCATTTGCTGCCAATTAATAACGCAGATGATTTGAATTTTACCCGTGAAAAGTTGAAGTTGAATGCAGCAGAATTGGAAGCAGTGCAGCAAGCAATCCACCATTTTTTACAATAGCAATCAATGATACTCATGTAGCGTATGTATTGGGATTTTTAATTCAACTATTTATCTTATTTGGCAGCTCGTATTCTTCCAGCATTTTTGGCTATAAAATCACCCCAGCCATTTAGTGCTTTACCCGTTTTGTTGAGTACGCTATTGCTTTGATAGAAGTGGCAAAGTGCAACAGCCAATGCATCGGTAGCATCAAAATATTGAGGCTTGTCTTTTATGGTAAGTGTATATTGTAACATTTTCCAAACTTGGTCTTTATCAGCATTTCCATTGCCAGTAATAGATTGTTTAATTTTTTTAGGGGCATATTCAGTAACCGGAATTTTATATTGCATGGCGGCTGCAATGGCCACACCTTGCGCCCTTCCTAATTTAAGCATACTCTGTACATTCTTCCCAAAAAAAGGGGCTTCAATGGCAAATGAATGGGGGCTATGCGTTTTTATTAAACTACAAATATTACTGTGAATCATTTCTAATCGGGCATAAATATCTTTTTCTTTAGTCAACTTCAACGCATCCATCACTATTAATTCGGGCTTCCCAGCATGAATACCTAGCAAAGCATATCCCATTAATTGAGAACCAGGATCAATTCCTAAAATAATAGATTCGTATGGCATGTATTTATTTAAATTGATTTTATTTGGAGTGAAAGTAAGAAATATTTTTTTGTAAGTTGAAACCCTACCTTTACAAAAAAACGGGTTGACCAAACAATACAAAAATATACTCAACTATATTATAGGGCCGGTTCTATTTATTTGGCTTGCATGGTCCATCTACCACCAAATACAACACCAGCGAGATGTACAACAATCTTGGAATATCATTAAAGCAGCTATCACGGGTGTTAATAGCTGGAAGTTTTTACTGGTAGTACTGCTCATGTTGGTAAATTGGGGTATAGAAGCTCGCAAATGGCAGCTTCAGGTAAAAGGAATACAAGCACTTTCATTTACACACGCATTTAAAGCAATTTTAGCGGGACAAGCATTGGGTTTTAATACCATCAATCGCATAGGCGAATCTGCTGGTAGGGTTGCTTTTTTAAAAGAAGGAAATCGCATACGGGGAGTTGTATTGTCTTTTGTAGGAAGCATGGCACAAATCATTGCTACATTTATTATGGGCATAGTTTCCCTGCTCTATATGCGTATTTATATACTCGATTCCGAACATCAATTAGAAGGGTTATCCGTATTTTGGTTAGACGGATTAATATATGTTCTCACGATGGGTATTTTTTTGTTTATCCTGGCTTATTTCCGCATGTCGGGACTGATTCAGTTATTAGAAAAAATTTCCTTTGTGCAGCGGTATAAATTTTTCTTAGAAAAGCTGGAAGATTTTCACTGGAAAGAATTGATGGGTTTACTGTCGCTTTCTTTTGGTCGCTACTTTGTTTTTTTACTTCAATATCTTTTGTTATTACAAGTTTTTAATGTACCCATATTTTGGCTAGATGCCTGCGCATTAGTCGGGGTAATGTTTCTAGTATTAGCCATTGTTCCAACCATTGCACTGGCAGAATTGGGTTTTAGGGGAAAAGTGAGTATTTTGCTATTGGGAATGATGAGTAATAATACATTGGGAATTATTGCCACTGCGGCTGGCATTTGGATTATTAACTTAATCTTACCAGCAATTGCTGGCACATTGTTTATATTAGGGGTAAGATTATTCAGGAATAAATAAAAGCGGATGGGTAGAAAATTAATTATTTTGATGGGAATTATTTTGATGACTCAGAAATTATCTGCCGGAGATGATTTCTGTGGTATCCGCAATACCGCTTTTCAGGATGGAGAGAGCATCAGCTTTAATGTGTTTTATAATTTTATTGGTCTCTATGTGAATGCAGGCAGTGCTAATTTTACGGTGGCTACTGAAAAATTAAATAATAAACCTGTTTATCATATTATTGGAAGTGGAGCTTCAAATTCTAGTTACGACTGGATTTTTAAAGTGCGTGATAAGTATGAAACTTATATTGATACCGCCAATCTTCAGCCACTTAAATTTGTAAGAAATGTAGATGAAGGAGGGTATAAAATTAATGAAAATGTAATTTTTAACCAGCAGAATAATACGGCAGTAAGTGAGAAAGGAACTTTTAAAATACCCAATTGTATTCAAGATGTATTGAGTTCTATTTACTACGCCCGTAATATAGATTTTTCTAAGTACAAGCCAGAAGATAAAATTCCCTTCACCATGTTTTTAGACAATGAAGTGTATAATCTTTATATAAAATATTTAGGCAAAGAAGTTGTGAAAACCCGATATGGTAAATTCAACGCCATTAAATTCAAACCACTATTGGTAAAAGGGACTTTGTTTTCTGGTGGAGAAAAAATGACGGTCTGGGTAAGCGATGACAATAACCATATTCCGCTTAGAATAGAAAGTCCCATTGCGGTTGGAAGTGTAAAAGTAGATATGATGGGTTATAAGAATCTGCGCCATCCATTTTCTGCCGCAATATCAATTCGCTAAATATTATTGAGCGTGAAAATTTCATTCAAACGTATGCCTTTCTCTGTATGCTTTACAGTGCAACATTCAGTATTGGCATCATGCTCAAAAAATAAAATATAATTATTGTCAGCGGCTTCATTTAAGAACGATTTTTTTTCAGCTAGGGTAGTCATCGGAAACATGTCGTACCCCATAATATAAGGCAGTGGAATATGCGCGGCAGACGGAAGTAAATCTGCCATATAAACAATGGTTCTGCCCTTATATTTTATTTGTGGCAACATCATTGACTTGGTATGACCATTCACAAAACGGATTGAAATATTTTGGATGAAAGGAGAAGTACCAAGCTGTTCTTCCACATTAAAATGAGCAGCGGGACTTTCTACGAATTTTAAAATTCCAGCTTCCTCCATGGGCAGCATATTTTCTTTAAGAAAAGAAGCTTTCTCCCTATCATTAGGATGGGTAGCCCAATCCCAATGCACTGCATTGCTCCAACAGGTAGCATTTTTAAAAGCGGGAACCAATGCACTGCCATCTCTAATAATGGTTCCACCACAATGATCAAAATGAAGGTGGGTATGAAAAACATCGGTAATATCATTGCGGGTAAATCCATGTTTTTGCAAAGAACCATCCAATGTATCATTGCCATTGAGGTAGTAGTGACTGAAAAATTTTGCATCCTGTTTATTGCCCATGCCTGTATCAACCAATATTAAACGATTGCCATCTTCAATCAACAGACTTCTGAGTGCCCAGTTGCACATATTGTTATCGTCGGCAGGAATCAGTTTATTCCAAATGCTTTTAGGTACTACGCCAAACATGGCGCCACCATCTAACTTAAAATACCCATGGTTAATACTATAGAGTTGCATTTGCTAATTTCTTTTGTAGTTTTAAAGCAGAATAAAGAATAACCAAACCAATTACAAAAAATACTACCAGTGCCAGCACAGAATTTCGTTGTGAGCCAGTAAATTCATTAATATATCCAAAGCTGAACATACCAATTACAATCGAAATTTTTTCTGTAACATCATAAAAACTAAAGAAAGAAGTAGTGTCTTTGGTCTCGGGCATTAGCTTAGCGTAAGTGCTTCTGCTGAGCGATTGAATTCCACCCATAACAAAACCTACTACCACGGCCAGTCCATAAAATTCCATAATTCCATTTCTTGGTAATAGATAACCAATGATGCACAAAATAATCCAAAGGGCAATTGTTACCATCAATGCTTTAAAATTGCCCATAATTTTAGAGAAATATGCAATGGTATATGCGCCAGGTATGGCAATAAATTGAATGATTAAAATAGAAATAATAAGGTTGGTAGTGGGAATATTCAGCTCACTTTTTCCGTAGAGGGTGGCTATTAGCATGACGGTTTGCACACCCATATTAAAAAAGAAGAAGGCAAATAAATATCTTTTCAGCAAAGGAAGCTGGCTCAATTGCTTCCATACTTTGTGCAGTTCTTGGTAACCTTTATACAGGATTTTTCGGGTAGATTTACCATCCCCGGTAGGACTGCTTTTTGGCAATCTGCTCAACGCTAATTGACCAAAGCCCCACCACCATAAGCCGACTAATAAAAAAGATATTTGAGAAGCTTTGCCAACCGTAATGCCAAAACTATTGGGCGAAAGCACAAATACAAAACAAATAATCTGCAAAATCATACTTCCAATATAGCCCATAGAATATCCTTTAGCACTCACCCTATCTTGGTCTTCCGGTGCTGCAATTTCGGGAAGAAATGAGTTGTAAAAAACAAGGCTACTCCAGAAACCAATACAGGCAATAATAAGGCATAATAAACCAAAAACAAGGTTGGTACTATCAAAAAAATACATGGCAGCACAACCTAAACTACCTAGGGTACAAAAGAAAAAAAGAAATTTCTTTTTGTTGCCTTTATAATCTGCAATGGATGAAAGCAGTGGAGCGGTAATAGCCACAATAATAAAAGCAATGGACAATGCGTAATTGTACAGTGCCGTATTTACAAATGTTCTTCCAAAAATAGTTACGGTATCATTGAGGGTATTTTCATTTCCATCACCAGTAACTGCTTCAAAATAAGCGGGAAAAATGGTAGAAGTAATTACGAGGTTATAAGCACTATTACCCCAATCGTACATGGCCCATCCATTGATTGTTTTTTTATTGGCTGTTTGCATGAAACGGTTTGTTGGTTATGAATAAGTAAAAAATGCTATTTCAAATACCCGGTATAAATCAATATTAAAAGAATGGTACCTACGATTACCCTATACCATCCAAAAAATTTAAAACCATATTGTTGTAGAACAGTAATAAAAAGTTTAATGGCAAGTAGGGCAACAATAAAAGCAACTACATTACCTAGGCAAAGTAAAATGAGGTGGTCTCTGTTTAATAATAAATCGGGACTATCCTTATACGCTTTCAAAAGTTTATAGCCAGTAGCCGCGGCCATGGTGGGAACGGCAAGAAAGAAAGAGAACTCCGAAGCCAGTTTTCTAGTAAGGTTTTGTTGCATGCCACCAATAATACTGGCAGCACTTCGGCTCACACCGGGAATCATGGCAATACACTGCCAGAGGCCAATGATAAAAGCCTGCTTGGTAGAAATATCTTCTTCTTGGTCAACGGAAGGCGACTTAAATAGTTTGTCAATTACAATTAGAATAACGCCGCCTAGTAACATAGTGATGGCAACGGTTAATGAGCTCTCAAGAAGGGCATCAATTTTATCGGAGAAAAGTGCGCCAAAAATAAGGGCGGGTAGAACAGCAATTAAAAGTTTTAGGTAGAATTTCCATCGGGTTAATGGAAAAAATTTACCACGGAATAATATTACAACGGAAAGGATGGCGCCGAGTTGGATCGACACTTCAAATAATTTGGTAAAATCATCATCGGCAATGCCCATAAAGGAGCTGGCAATAATCATATGGCCAGTAGAAGAGATGGGCAAAAACTCAGTGAGCCCTTCAATAACAGCAATAACAATGGCTTCAAAATAATTCATACTAACGGGTTAATTGGATAAAGATCATTAAATATAAAGTGATGGTTTGAATATAGCAAAAGAAATAACGGGCGGGTTTCAAAGTTGTATTTCAATTCATCTCTAAGATTAGCGAGGTATTTGCTAGGGTAAGTAATGAGGAAAGCATTAATATATATTTAAGGAAGGTGGGGCATATATGTGCTCATTCATTAAATGAAATGGGAGACTGACGATCAATCTCCCATTTCATTTAGTGGTATATCTTTTATCTCTGAATTAAGATTTTTTTTGTCACAACATCTTTGCCTGCTGTTATTCGAACAAAATAAATACCAGTAGGTAACATATCAGATGAAAGCTTAAAATTATATTTACCACTTTCAAATTGCATATCTCCATTTAATGAGGTGATGGGCTGAATTTGAGAAAGCGAATTAAATATGTCTATTCGAATAAAAGTTTTCTTTAATATTTCCAAGCTTACAACAAATTTATCAGTTGCCGGGTTAGGTGAAATAACAATATTTGATATAAAAGATCCTGCTTTTTTGTTTAATGTGTCTAAAGGTACATTTCCAGATAAAGACCTATACGATTGAGACAATACAGTATAACTACTACTATTACAATAACTGGTTGGATCAGTTTCAACTGGAATTACTGAATTACACAGATTGTCAATCCCTTTAACTACTGTTACATTTGGCGGGAGAATACTCCCATTTAGAAGTTTAACTTCTCCCATTGCATAAAAAGCAACTGGTTGAGTCGTATAACAAAGTGACCCATCAATAACTATATCACCAGTACTAACCAAGTTTTTATCACCAATAGGTATACATTGACCATTGCCAATAAAACTTAATTGTGTTGGAATTTGCATAAAACCTTTATTAAAATTATAGCTAACATCACCAGTTGTTATACGTTGCGCACTGCTTGTAAGTGCGGTTTGATAAAAACCCTTATTCATTAGGTATGTGTAGTCAACTCTATCTGTATAATAAATTGGCGATGTAGGGTTGACCCTTGTAATAGATGCATCATCATAATCAAAAGTGTATGTTTGGACTATTTTATCAACACTGCTTCCTACAACAGGAACTTTTGGCTCAAATATAACTGAAACCCTTAGACTTACTTTTTTTTCTCCTCCCAGAAATCCATTTGCAATCAGGAAAGATGTATTTTCAATGCAACTAGCTGGTATTAGTTGCGTTGATATATAACTGCTGTCCATATCTGTTTCAACTCTTCTCGAAAGCAAATCAAATCCCAGTTTATTTAGCCTTAGTTCACTTTCAGTTTTTATTTTCTCAATATCTGTTGAAAATCCAGCTGCATTTATTTCGTCCCATGCTTCGGGGTTGTTTCCAGCACTGGCTGAAATTCTTCCTTTAGTAGGGGAAAACTGACCCTCTCCTGTAGGGTAGTTATTCTTGCCAATTTGGAATACAAAACTAGCCTTAATGCTTACTATTTTAAGATTTGCGGCTGGGTTTATCACGAACTTTAGCGGTGAAGCAACCTTATAATGATAAATGGGCAAACTAACATCTGGTCTGAACTTTGGAAAGTAGCCGCAAGTTTGTTTTGGGAGTGGTGGGCAACTCACATTAGTTCCGCAAGCATTATTTGAACAATTTCCTGTTGTAGTTGCTACAATATCTGACTGCCAAATTTGTGAGGCAGCATTTGGGCTGTAAATAGTTCTTAGTGGGGTTGATTTTGCTGCAGTGAGTGAGCCATATACAGTGTATTCAATTTTCGGTAGTTCAAGAATATTAAATACTCCCAATTTATTATTGTAAACTGGGCTCAACTCAGTTGTTAAGCCAGTTTTATCAGCTCCTGGATTAAGGATAGCTGATGCGCCAAATTGTGACTGCTGAGTAAGTGTTCCTGTGGTTTTAAGATTAATGTCAGTATGCCCAAATTGAAAAGTGGCTGGAGTTTTTAAGCCTCCTGCCAATAAATTTACAAATCCGCTCAAATATGAAGGTAATCCAAGTAACTCCCCAACCTTACTGAAAATATCTAAACTACCGTTAAGCTGTTTGAAAATACTTTCTTTGTCTTTATCTTGTACTTTTTTTCTAGGTAATAATTTGTTGAAAGTAGTTGCATATTTCTCTCCATAATTATACAATTTCCCAGCGGCATCTGTGGTTTGTATAATTCCTTTTGAAATGCCATCTGTAACCGTTTGAACCTCACCAAAACTAAAATTTGCATCCGAGTTTTTTACTTGTGTTAAGGCATTTGGATCGCTGCTGATAATCGTTTCAGCTTTGCCATTCGTTTCCAATGTAACGTCCCAACTTGAAAACAGAAAAGATTCAATATAAAGCAGTGATGTTTGTTTGCATAGGCAGGGATCGTAAAGAGTATTAAAATCACCATATAGCCAAAAGAAATTATTTGATCCTTGACCACCATTAAGGTATTGATTTGGCATTGACAATTTTGCAGATCCTTTAAAATTGTTTAAACCAAAAGATTTATCTGCGAGTTGGCTCAGTGTACCAGCGGTTTTTCGACCAGAAAAAAATCTAAGCGTTAACATAGCAGATTTGCTATTTTGAAAATTTGATGTTATCAAAACAAATAATCGTATTGTTCCAGTATATTTATTGTATAACACAAAATAAGGATTATCAATTGGTGAAGAGATAGTGCCAAAATCTTTTTTAATCAGTTCCCATCCATTCTTGGGATCATAGTTTTTTACAGATTGTGAGCTTAAATCGAATAAATTAGGATTTTGTAGGTCAAAAAAAGGGCTGTTTATTTGATAGTAGATTGGAGTTGGGGTACCTTTTCTATAGCCAAACCATATTGGTTGTCTCCAGTCCCATTTTAATGCACCAAATGGGTCTTCTGGGTTTTGATAATTATCAGGGTCGGTAGATAAAGCAACAGGCGGTAGTGTCCAACATTGTGCAACACTACTGAAGCTAAAACTGGTTAATAAAAATAGGGTAAGGGTAACCAACAATGGTTTCAGTTTTGAATTCATAAACATATATGGATAGTTAATGGTTACAATTTTTTTCCAATAAATACTTTTGATACAACTCCGCTCCAATCCGAACTATTATAAGGGTAGTTGGCAATAATTCCATAGTTATACCTGATTTTTATTGAATCATGTTGTCTGTTCATAAATCCAAGGGCATATATACAATTAACCCATTCGTTTTGGTATTGTAGCGCTTGACCTCCCCTTATTGTAGCATCAAAAATCCCAAAACAAGTACTACGTGGGTCTAATATTTCGCTTTTTATCGGGTAGCCTTCGGGTAAATTAGAGAGGTAAAAAGAGCTTCTATTTGCAGCAATATGAGGTTCAAAATCCCAACCAATTTTAATTTTAAATTTGTGATTGGGATTATCGGAATTATACCCTTCGTACTCCCCAAACAATGGTGGCTTATCACCTAAATAAAAATCCTGGAATGTAGTGTCTATACCTGAAATCGGAGAACCTCTTTTAGAAGTATATTTTGTAATCAGCCTAACTCTTACCGTTCCATATGGTCTTCCAAAATCTAATTCAAATTGTTTGGAAGTCCTAATCAGTGGGTCTTCGCCAACTTTCCATTGATATTGGCAGTTAAAGCTCGTATCAAACTGCGCGTTAAAAATAATATTAATACCATTGAAATAATAGTTGCCAGTGGGAGGGTGTATTATCAAATGAAATGCAGTGTCTGCAACTAAAGTATCCACTGTATTGTACTTTTCATTCTTGCCATAATAATTAAAAATATTATTAGCCCCGACTTTTTGGCCTATTATAATTCTGGCTTTTGGGGCTTCTTGTATTTTTATTTTCTCCTTTTTACAACTTAATAGTAGGAATGCAGCAGCCATTAGTAGTGAATAAAAATCGTAAAAATGGAGACGATAATTCATAGAATGAGGATTTTTTCAAAGTTAACTAATATATAATATTAATTATTAATTATTATTTTATATTAAAAAACTATAATTCAGTATTTTTTTAAACAATTTTTTTGTCCTTAAACAAAAATAATTAAAATACACGGAATTTTATAAAATTATTA
>JANMOT010000032.1:0-2006 GCA_031369485.1 Sphingobacteriia bacterium | reverse complement strand
GCAGGAACTCCAGCTTGCGGGTCTTGTTGCCGCCGCCGGCCAGGCCGGTGCAGTCGTCGCGCTTCACATAGAGTTCGGGTCCGCCCAGGGCGGCGCTGAGCCGAGGCATGGGCTCCAGCGGCGTGGGCAGGTGGGCGAAGCGGGCGCGGGGAAAGCGGGCCAGATGCATGGAGGTCTCCTAGACCTCCTGCCTAGCACGGTGTCCGCAACCTCCTCTAGGGCCGCAGTTTACGGGGCAGGGCGGCGGCCTGCTCCGGGGTCAGTTTGGCGATCTGGCTGACCAGGCAGGGTGTGGCACCGATCGGGTCTGCGATCTTGAGATTGAGGTCGATGGGGCGGCAGATCAGGTCGCTGCCGCCGGTGGTCTCGATCACCAGGGGGTCGCCGAACTTGGCCCCCGAGAGGCAGGCCCCGGCCATGTCCATGCGATAGACATCGGCATGGCCCACCGCGACATATAGGGTCTTGGAGTCGGCCACGGTGTGGCCCTTCATCTGGCTGACGCGAAAGCACTGACGGGCCGGCTCGGCGGCTGACGCGCTTGTGGCCAGGACGGCGGCGGCCAGGGCGAGAGGAAACAGGGTGTTCATGGTGGAGATCCTTGCCTGATAACCATGGGGTTCAGAACAACAGCCCAGCATGGCATTTGTCGGGCACCCTGTCCTGGGTATAGGTTGATCGCTTCTCCGGGGAGTCGCCGCAGCGGCTGAGAGGCGGGTCTGTCCCCGCGACCCGCCGTACCTGATCCGGATCATGCCGGCGAAGGGAGGGAAGCGAGCCCAGCTCGCCTGACCGCTCGACGCAACCTGGCCCGGATCGTCAGCCCAGGCGAGACCGCGCCCATGAACATCCAGACTCCCGTCGACGCCAAGGCCGAGGGGGCTATCCCCACCGGTGAACGCCCCGGTTCGCGCAAGGTCTATCAGGCCGGCGTGCTCTGGCCCGATATCCGCGTGCCCTTCCGCGAGGTGGCCCTGCACCCCTCGGCCAATGAGCCGCCGCTGACCATCTATGACCCCTCGGGCCCCTATACCGACCCGACCGTGACCATCGACATCAAGCGGGGCCTGCCGCTGGTCAAATCCAGCTGGCAGCTCGACCGCGGCGACATCGCCCCCGTGCTGAACCCGCGCGAGGTCAAACCCACGCAACCGACCCGCCCCGACACGACTCGGCTGGCCCCCTCCCCCACCGGCGCACTGCATTTGGGCAACGCAAGGACCTTCCTTGTGAATTGGGCCCTCGCCAGGCGGTTGGGTTGGAAGATTGTGCTCAGAATCGAGGATCTGGACGGGCCGCGGATCAAACCCGGCGTCACGGAACTCACGATCGACCTCTTGCGGTGGCTAGAACTGGACTGGGACACCGGCCCCATTATTCAATCAAAGGATCTTTCCCCCTATGTCGAGGCAATGAATGTGCTGGCGGCGGCGGGGAGTGTCTACCCATCCGACCTTTCTCGAACAGAGATCGAGGCTTCCGCTTCCGCCCCTCAAGAAGGGTCCGGCGAATCGTTTTTTCCGCCATCCATGCGACCGGCGACGGTTCCAACGACATTTGACCGGCCCGAGTTGAGTTGGCGTTTCGCCACCCCCGCCGGTGCCATCGCATTCGCCGATGGTTTCGTCGGCCCTTGCAGTTCCGACCCCTCCACCACCATCGGGGATTTCGTCGTTTGGACCAAGCGGAGCGCACCTTCGTACCAACTCGCGGTTGTGGTCGACGATTCGCGGCAGGGAATCACCCAAGTCGTCCGAGGCGACGACCTGCTTGATTCCGCCGCCCGGCAGCTGCTCCTTTATCGGGCCCTAAACGCGGGCCCCGAACCGGAATACACCCATTTACCGTTGGTCGTGGGCCAAGACGGCAGACGGCTTGCCAAACGCCACGGCGATACCCGACTCGACACGTACCGCTCTGCGGGGGTTCCCCGTGAGCGCATCATCGGCCTTGTGGCGGTTTGGAGCGGGCTGATCGAGCGGCCGGTGGCCATGACGGCGGAGGAA
>JANMOT010000003.1:0-59577 GCA_031369485.1 Sphingobacteriia bacterium | reverse complement strand
GCACCACATAGGAATTGAAATTTTGTTCATCTGTAAGGCCAGGATTAATTGCTTTTTTCTTTTATTCGCACCACATAGGAATTGAAATTTTGTTCATCTGTAAGGCCAGGATTAATTGCTTTTTTCTTTTAATCGCACCACATAGGAATTGAAATAAGAAAATACGATAGTCTTGGTAGTCTAATTTGGGCTTTTAATCGCACCACATAGGAATTGAAATTTCGATTACCAACCTTCTTTTACAAAAACTCATACTCTTTTAATCGCACCACATAGGAATTGAAATACAATAGGTAAATACAGCAACCCACAATTTTCGAACTTTTAATCGCACCACATAGGAATTGAAATGATAAGAAGCAGCAACAGTCAACGCTGGAATTAGACTTTTAATCGCACCACATAGGAATTGAAATAAAACTACTCCGCATTAAGTTGATGGCTCAATGGACTTTTAATTATACCTTTTCGTATGTTAATTTTTTTTATTTCATTTTCCTTCCTGAGAAAATCAGTACAACTATGGAATTAGCTTAGCTGAACTTCGTTTCACTAATTAACATTTTCAAACGGCAACAAAATTTGTTACGACTCACTTTATACCGTAAAAATATCAAACTCAATATTATATGAGAAAATTAGCAAGCATTCAAAAAATAATAGCCTTGAAACCAATTATTGGCGCTGATGCTATTGAAAAAGCTACCGTTTTAGGTTGGCAGTTGGTTGTAAAAAAAGGCGAATTTAATATCAACGATTTAGCCGTTTATTGTGAAATTGACAGCCTCTTCCCTAATAAGCCTGAATTTGAATTCTTAAAGCCACGCGGTATGAGAATTAAAACAATTAGACTACGTGGAGAAATATCACAAGGTATTTGCTTTCCATTATCAATTTTGCCAACTGGTTTTGATATAAAAGAAGATACCGATTGCACCGAAATTTTAAATATTACAAAATATGAACCAATAATACCTGCTTGCTTAAGCGGTATTGCAAAAGGCAGATTCCCTTCATTTATTCCTAAAACCGACGAAACTAGAGTTCAAGTGTTGCAAAAAATATTAGACAAATACAATGGTGAAAAATGTTATATTACTGAAAAACTTGATGGTAGCTCTGCTACCTATTTTATTAAAGATGGTGAATTCGGAGTTTGTAGTCGCAACCTTGAATTAATTGAAGACAATGCAAATAGTTTCTGGAAAGTAGCAAGGCAATTGGATATAGAAAATAAAATTCGCTCTATTGGTAAAAATTTTTCCTTACAAGGTGAATTAATAGGCGAAGGCATACAAAATAATAAACTCAAAATTAAAGGACAAACAGTTAAATTTTTTACCGCTTTTGATATTGATAAATTTCAATATTTAGAATTTTTAGATTTAACCAAATTACTCAACCAACTTGATTTGCCAATGGTTCCAATAGTAGCTTTGGACTATGAACTAATAAATAATATTGATGCTATAATTAAGATGGCTACAATAAAAAGCTCTATTTGTGACGATGTATGGGCAGAAGGAATTGTAATTCGTCCATATACTGAAAAGATTGATTTACTTTTATCAATTGATAACTTCAATAATGGAAGGGTAAGTTTCAAAGCTATTAATCCTGAATTTCTATTAAAATATGGCGAGTAAACTGCTAACGCTAAGCATTTAAAACCATTCGCACTATCTTTTGCACTTGCATATGCACTTGCCGATTTTAAAAATCATATCTGAAAGTTTTATCTATTACCACCTTCCCCCTAACCAAACACTACCTCATTCATCGCCCCTGGCCAACTACCAAACTTTTCATCCACTGCCTTAAAACGGTGATTAAAAATACCCCTTAACTGCGCTTTTACCAAAATACTATTGGCTATATCTCCCAATATCCAAAGTGGTAACTTATAATGCACTATATCTGTCATCTCTACCCCACCCTCTATCGCTTTAAAATGATGCTGGTGATGCCACATACTATATGGCCCAAAGCGCTGCTCATCTACAAAATAACGTTTGTCTTCTACGTGACTGATCTCCGTCATCCAATACAATGGTATTCCTAACAATGGCTTTACGGTATACTCAATAATTTGTCCCGCATACATGGCACTGCCATGATGCTTACTCACTATATTAAACCCTAGATTTTGGGGGGTTATTTCCTTTAAATTATCAGGCTTACTGAAGAAATCCCAAGCTTTATCTAAAGTAATAGGGATTTTCTGAACGGTTTTAAGATTGTACACTTTTGACATAATATTTCTATAACAGCAATTAAATAATAAGGTTCATGGTATCTTTATATCATGACGAATAATGCACTACAACTGGCTCATTTTAATACCCTCTATCAGTCGCTCAACACCGCACAGAAACAAGCCGTTGATACCATTGAAGGCCCAGTAATGGTAATTGCTGGCCCCGGAACTGGAAAAACCCAGATTCTCAGCGCCCGCATCGGCAAAATTTTACTGGAAACCGATACCCGCCCCGAAAATATTCTCTGCCTTACCTATACCGACGCCGGCGTTGTTGCCATGCGCAAAAGACTACTTGGCTTTATTGGACCCGATGCCTACAAAGTAAATATCTACACTTTCCACGCTTTTTGTAATGATATAATACAAGACAATCTTTCCTTATTCGAAAAAAACAGTCTCGACCCTATCTCTGAATTAGAAAGCATCGACCTTTTTAAACAACTTATTGATGCCTTTCCTAAAAATCATCCCCTGAAAAGATACCGTGGAGATGTATATTTTGAAATAAATAACCTGAAACGTCTCTTCAGTAATATGAAGAAAGAAGGCTGGACCCCCATTCATATTAACCAATGTATTAACGATTACCTCAAAGATATTCCTACCAGGGATGAATTTGTTTACCAACGTGCCTACAAACAATTCGCCAAAGGTGATGTAAAACAAAACAAAATTGATGACGCCACAGAACGAATGGAGAAACTGCGCGCCGCAGTTAATGAATTCGACCACTTTCAAGCATTAATGCGCAAAAGAAATCGATACGATTTTGATGATATGATTAACTGGGTACTACTCGCCTTTAGTGAAAACAAATTACTACTAGCCAAATACCAAGAACAGTTTCAATATATTCTGGTTGATGAATACCAAGATACCAGCGGTACTCAAAATAAATTGGTTGAAAACCTCATCAGCTTTTGGGATACCCCTAATATTTTTGTAGTAGGCGACGACGACCAAAGTATCTATCGTTTTCAAGGTGCCAATATTGAAAATATGGAAGGCTTTGCAGATAAGTACAGCAGCTCTATTCTTACCATTGTTCTAACCAACAACTATCGCTCTACCCAACCAATTTTAGACGTTTCTAAAACTTTAATCAACAGAAACGCTGAACGTTTGGTGAATAAAATTGAAAACCTATCAAAAGACTTACTTGCCGCTAATGCCAAAATAAATACCCTCACCAACCTTCCGCTGATTCGCGAATACGAAAACCAGCAACAGGAAATGATTGCTATTACACTTTCAGTTGAACAGCTCTTGAATGCTGGAAAAGAACCCGGAAAAATAGCAGTTATTTATAAAGAGAATAAATACGGTGAAGTGTTATCTACCTATTTTAAACAAAGAAATATTCCTGTATTCAGCAAAAGAAACCTCAATATTTTACATATCCCTCTTGCCCAAAAAGTATTACGCATTCTTAAATACTTGGTCGCCGAACACGATACCCCTTATGGCGGCGATGAAAAGCTTTTTGAGATTTTACATTTCAATTGGTTCGGTATTGCTCCCATTGAAATTGCTAAACTAAGTGCCGCAGTTGCTGATAAAAAATTCGGCGACCAAAAAACTTCACTTAGAAAATACAGCCTTGAAAAAGCCAATGAACCCGCTAAAGATCTTTTTAGTACTGGTATTAAGGGACTAAAATCTGCCATTAATTCCCTTGAAAAATTAATTGGAGATGTTCCCAATATAACGCTACAACACTTGTTTAGAAACACCATTTTCGATTCTGGTATTCTCAGTTTTATTATGCAAAGCAATGAGAAACACTGGCATTTACAAGTACTTACCGCTCTATTCGATTTTATTAAAGAAGAAACCAGTAGAAATGCTACCCTCAACCTACAAGGGTTGATTACCATTATTGAATTGATGGAAAAAGAAGATTTAAGTCTACCCTTGGTAGAAGTAAGTGGTAGTGATAAAGGCGTTAATCTGTTGACTGCACACGGTTCCAAAGGATTGGAATTTGAATATGTTTTTCTCGCCGGTTGTAATGCCAGCAGCTGGGAAAAGAAAAGAAAGCCCGGTGGTGGATACAGTCTCCCCGATACCTTATTTGGCTCTCAACCTGTTTTCAGTGATGAGGAAGAATTAAGGCGCTTATTTTATGTTGCACTTACCCGTGCAGAAACCAACCTGATTATTTCTTACAACAAATTCAACAATACCGGAAAAGCACTAGAGCCCTCTATGTTTATTGCAGAAATACAGGCCGAAAACCCAATTGCAATTGATACTTGCGCTTTAGATATTGCTGTAATTAGTGAATTTGCTGCCCTCGCTTTTCAAGTTGAATTAAAACCTGAAATAGAAAAAATAGAAGCTGAATTTATTAATCGCATTCTAGAGAAGTTTGTAATGAACGTTACCGCTTTGAGCAACTACCTGAAATGCCCCCTCCAATTTTATTTTAATAACCTTGTGAGAGTGCCATCAGGCAAATCTGAATCCACCGAATTTGGCTCCGCCATTCATGATGCTTTGCAAAAATTATTTCAGTATATGCAAGAGCAAAACCAGTTTCCTAACAAACAATTATTTATTCAATTTTTTGAAAAATACATGACCCGTAATAGGCAGCATTTTACCAAAGAACAATTCAATCGTAGAATGGAATATGGGGGCGAAGTACTCAGTAATTATTACGACGCTTATATTCACCAATGGAATAAAGTGGTGGTGATTGAACGTACCATCAAAAATGTAATAGTAAATGGTATACCCATTAAAGGCAAACTCGATAAACTGGAATTCAATGGCAAACTGGTAAATGTGGTGGACTATAAGTCGGGCGATATTGACAAAGCCAAAGAGAAACTATTGCCTCCTAATGATAAAAATCCGAATGGAGGCGACTACTGGAGGCAAGCTGTATTTTATAAAATATTGGTGGACAATTACGACCAAAAAAGCTGGCAGGTAGTGAGTAGTGAGTTCGATTTTATTGAGCCCAATAAAAAGAAAGAATACCGCAAAGAAAAAATAACAATTCGTGCCGAAGACATTACCACAGTTAGCCATCAAATAAGCACTGTTTGGGAAAAAATTCAACACAGAGATTTCTACATCGGTTGCGGCAAGCCCGATTGTAAATGGTGTTCATTTGTTAAAACCAATGAATTGGCCATTGATTTACATGAATCTGAACCCGATGATGATGAAATTGGTTATTAAATAAAGTAGTTTTGCTGCCTATTATGATTTGTAAAAAAATACTTTTTCAATCTGGAGTTTTTATTTTTGTATTGCTGGTATTCACCTGCTTTCTCACTTCTTGTGCCAATATCATACCACCTAGTGGGGGTGCAAGGGATAGCCTTCCTCCAAAACTGGTAATGGCTTTACCCAAAGACTCAGCAGTAAATATCTCCCCCAAACTAATTACCATTCAATTTGATGAATATATTACACTCGATAATATTCAGCAGAACCTAATTGTTTCTCCAACCGTTAAAACAGATCCGCTGGTTGATTACAAACTGAAAAATATCACCATTAAAATAAAAGATTCACTAGATGCCAATACCACTTATTCACTCAACTTTGGCAACGCCATTAAAGACGTTAATGAAAGTAATATATTAAGAGGCTTTACTTATGTGTTTTCTACGGGGAATAAAATTGACAATTATACTTACAAAGGCATTGTTTTTTTAGCTGAGAAAGGTAGCCACGACTCTACCCTACTGGTTGTATTGCACAACCAGCTTGATGATTCGGCCATTGTAAAACTAAGGCCCCGCTATTATACACGTATTAATGGCAAAGGAGAATTTGTTTTTAATAATCTATCAAGTGGTACTTATAGGGCTTTTGTATTACCCAATGATTTTTCAAAAAAATACGATGATAGTACCAAAATTTTTGCTTTTAGAAATGATCCAATAAAAATTAATGCTGTTACCATTACCGATACGCTGTATGCATTTGAAGCTTTTAAGCAAAAAACAAAAGCGATTACTGTGGTTGCCAATAAAAATAAAATAGATAAAATACTTAAAATCAGTACCTCACTTGAAACGGGTCAGCAAGATTTACTCAGCCCCCTTATACTTAGTTTTAATCGTCCCTTAAAATCGGTAGATAGCAGTAAAATTCATTTTACCGATACCAATCGCGTTGAAATAAAAAACTACCAATTAATATTAGATACTAGTAAAACCAAACTAAGTATTTTCTACAATTGGAAAGAAAAGCAAGCATTCCGCCTGATTGTAGATAAAGATGCTTTGGTTGATACCGGTGCTACCTTACTTGCAAAAGCCGATACCATAAAGTTTATTACAAAAAAAGAATTAGAGTATGGAAGTATCAGGCTAAGGTTCGCCAACTTGAACCTTCAAAAAAATCCTGTTTTACAATTTTTTCAGTCCGATAAATTGGTAGAATCTTTTCCTCTTAATGCTACTGAATTTATTAGAAAACTATATTTCGCTGGAACTTATGAACTCAGAATTTTATACGATACCAATAAAAATGGTAGTTGGGATCCCGGCGTTTTTGGTAAAAATAAAAAGCAACCCGAAGTAGTTCAATTAATTACTAAACCCTTATTAATTAGAGGGAATTGGGACAATGAAGTGAATATTAATTTATAGTAGGCGGTAATTATAGTCACTTTTATTCACCTGAAATAGAGCGCTTACTAATAAGTATAAAATCCCTTTCCTGTTTTCTTTCCCAACGCTCCTTGGTCTACTTTCTCTTTTTGCAAAGCAGAAGGAGTCAATCTATCTGGCCTACCCAATGCCTCCCAAACAATATTGCTTACACTATAATTAATATCCATACCTATCAAATCCATCAACTTAAAAGGCCCCATTTTAAAGCCCGCAGCTTCTAAAATCTCATCTACTTGTTCAATATCTGCTAGTCCACTTTCAACCAGCTCCATAGCTTCTAAATAGTAATGCCTTGCTACCCGATTCACAATAAATCCGGGAGCATCTTTGCAAATAACTGGTGTTTTGCCCATAGCTTCTGCTATACTAAATACAGTTTGTACAACTGCTGGATTCGTATTTGCTCCTTCAATAATTTCTACCAGCTTCATTATTGGTGCTGGATTAAAAAAGTGCATCCCCACCAATTGATTGGGACAGGTTAAATCTTTTGCAAGTGCATCTATTGAAATAGAAGAAGTGTTGGTAGCAAAAATAGTAGTACTCGCATTAATGGCGGCTAGTTGATTAAACAGCCCCGCTTTAATAGCTTGTTTCTCTACTATGGCTTCAATAACCAGCTCCCCAATACACTCGTTAATATCGGCGGTAAATGATAGTTGCTTCAGCAGCTTGGTTAAAGCATCGGGACTGATTTTTTCTTTTGCCACCAACTTATTCAACTGCCCTTCAATTGCCAGTCTAGCTTTTTCCAGCATGGCATGGTTTAAGTCAAACAATATGGTATGGAACCCACTCTGGGCTGCTACTTGTGCAATACCACTGCCCATAGTTCCGGCACCGCATACTACTATTGTTTGAATGGCTTGCTGCTGCATAAGAAATGCAAGATACTTACATCTTATCCACTTGCTAGCAGTTAAAGGTACAAGTAGTGCAATTTGGTGCTAATTTTAACGCATGCAGAACCCTTTGCAACAGCTTGATTTATTTGGAATGCCCATTGCCGCGCCTACAGCAAAAGCAAAAAAGCAGCCTGCTTTAAAAAAGCCGGTCGAGCTGGTGCCAACTATTGAGGAGTCGGTTGTTGCCGAACCCAATGAGGTGGTATATGCCAGCGAACAGATTCTGGTAAAAGTAAAGCGGAACAAGCCTGAACAGAAAATAGCCCCTAAAGTAAAAGAGCCCATTAAAAAAGCACCGGGTAAAAGAGGTAGAAAATCATTTAAAGAAATTGATGCCACAGCAGATTTAATAGAAGTTCCGGAAGATGAAATATTGCGACAAAAATTGTATTATTCCATTAGCGAAGTGGCTGGATGGTTCAAAGTAAATACCTCACTTTTACGCTATTGGGAAAATGAGTTTGATATACTACAACCTAGAAAAACCAGAAAAGGCGATCGACTTTTTAGAGTTGAAGACATTAAAAATATAGAGCTGATTTATTTTTTATTGCGACAAAGAAAATTTTCTATTGAAGGTGCTAAGAGCTACCTCAAAAACCACAAACAGAAAATAAATACGGAAACTCAGTTGGTACAGTCGCTTACCAAATTTAGGACTTTCTTGCTTGAATTAAAATCGTCTTTGAACGGAGGTAGGTAGAAAATTTATACTGACTGCCGAATTACCACATCAGTTGCCGCAGCAGCCATTTGTAATTTACTTTGCTCCATCAATAATATTATACCCAATATAATGTCTTGTTTTTGTTGTAAAAATTCAGCCATAGGTTGCTCCATAGCAGTAAGGTATTCAATATGAATAATATGTGCATTTTTTCCTGAATCAGCTAGTATTACTAAACTATTTTCAACAGATGCTGCTGCTAATAATATTTTTATACCTTCAATAAAATCTTTTAGTTGTTGGGCAGTAGCTTCTAAGCCAATTTCAAATTTAAACTCTGCCTTGTGGTGGGTTCTAAGTGAAATATTATCTACAATGGTATCTACCATTTGCTTATTAGGAACAGAGATATAGGTTTTTTCAAGCGTTCTTATTCTAGTGCTTCTCAGTCCAATTTTTTCTATAGTACCAGCAAAGCCATTTACTTTTACTAGGTCTCCGGTACAGAATGGCTTGTCGAAAAATATAATAAAAGAAGCAATAAGGTTTTCAAGACTCTCTCTGGTAGCCAATGCCAGCGCTGCTCCCACAATACTTAACCCTGTTAAGAGATTGCTGATATCCTTATGAAATGAAAACCGAAGTATGAGTAAAATACCAGTGATGACTAAAATAGCTTTGAAAAAATCTTTGAAAAAAAGAATCAACTGGTTATCGGTTAACCCCTCTGTTTGGTTGGCTTTTTCTTCTAAAATCATTGCAATAAACTCAATTACCCTTAATCCCAGCCAGATAAATACAACAATTAATACCCCGTTGGTAAGTGAATCAATTAAGTCTTTAAAAGAAATTTTATAGAGTTTGAAGTTGAGTATTTCTGGAAAAGTTAATTTATCAAGCGTTATAATAGCAATAAGTAATACCAGAAAATAATCGAGGGGCTGTACCACCAAATTTAGAAAAGAATCTCTTGCAATATTTTTTCCTGCTTTACCCACCAACCTGAACAGCAGTTTAGCTAAGTATTTAGAGATCACCCTTTTTAAGAGCAATGCAATAAAAATTACCATCAATACATATAGATAACGTTCTACTGTATTATTAAAAACTACCTGTTGTAATAATTTATCCATTTGTTAATTGTAAATGGTATCAAGATTTATAATGATGCAACTGAACGCTTGTTCCGTCAAAGCTAGCATACGTAAAGTTACGAATCCAATCGCCCAGATTAATATAGTTGCTTGTATCGGTCAATGCTAAATTAATTGGGTAATGCCTATGACCAAAAATAAAATAATCGAAATATTCTTTTTGTAAAATTTCTTTACAGAATAGTATCAACCATTCCCGATCCTCTCCTAAAAATTCTTCATCGGCACTGCCCGTTTTCTCTCTGCTTTTTTTACTAAAATAGTTGGCGAGGCCAATACCCAAATCTGGATGCAATATTCCGAATAACCAGCGACAAACTGGATTTCGAAATACTTTTTTAAGCATTTTATATCCATGATCGCCAGG
This sequence comes from Sphingobacteriia bacterium, assembly GCA_031369485.1. Classification (GTDB taxonomy): domain Bacteria; phylum Bacteroidota; class Bacteroidia; order Chitinophagales; family Chitinophagaceae; genus Sediminibacterium. The sequence continues at coordinate 49,584 of JANMOT010000003.1, read as the reverse complement.
GCCTAGTCCATCACCGTGACCAATAAAAAAGCGTTTATTATTCCATTCAAATATTTGCGGTTCGTGGTATACTTTAATATTTAATTCAGCTTCAAAATATCCACTCATCCACATATCGTGGTTACCAGTAAATACACAAATGGGTAGCCCTGCATCAGTGAGTTCTGCCAATTTTCCCATTAACCTCACAAAACCTTTGGGGACAGATTTTTGGTACTCATACCAGAAATCAAACAAGTCTCCAACAATATAAATAGCTGTTGCCTGGTGTTTAATTTCATCTAAAAACTGGACTATTTTTTTTTCTCTAACCAAACTATCCGCAGCGTTGGGCGCACCCAAATGAAAGTCGGATAAAAAGTATATTTTTTTTTCGGGAGAAGCAATCAAATTCATGCCGACTATTTTTGTTGCAAATAAACTAGTAAATCGCCACTTTCTATATACACACCAGCTTCAACCGATTGATTGTACCAGTATACCCAAGCTTGTTGCATTTCATTATTAAAATATACAGTTGTTAATACCCGATTGTAAAATGGTATTGAGCCATCATCGGTTTTAACTCCTTCATAATCGTCTAACTGCGCAAAGGCCCAAGATGATTCAGCAGGTTCAATCATTTCATAGAGCTCGCCCTTTATAAAAAGTTCCTCATCTGTAGGAATTGCTGCAGGATAATCAGGGAGTTGATACAATTTCCCTTTGACCACCGCATCAGCTTTAAAGGAAAAATATTTGCTGATATAGGCATAGGCTGGATGATTAAATCCACTGCGAAGGGAGCCGTATACAAATAAATGATGAGAAGCTAATTCCATAAAAAAGTATTTATCAATCGTCTACTAAAAAACAATATACTTCTTTGGGGCCATGTACACCTACTACCAATGTTTTTTCAATATCTGCAGTTCTACTAGGACCGGTAGCGAGACTTATTACGGAAGGAAGTTCAGTGCCGTATTTTTCTCTTACAAGATACAAAGCCTCATCAATATCATAAATTAACTGACTGGTTTTGGCAATACAGATATGAACAGGTGCATACACACTAACTGTTCTTCCACTTTCTGATCCGCTGCTCAACATCATACTACCCGTTCTTGCTATTAGGTATTCGCAGCCAGTAATAGCAGCATCACATTCGGGCAAATTATCGGTATAGTTGGGAGTGAATTGGAGGTCTGCTAGGTTAGATATAATTTCTGTTTCTCTACAATAAATATTTGTCCACTTTCTTATCTCCAACAATTCTTGAAGCTGCTGAACCAATTCAGTTTCATTGGCACAGAAAGAAAATTTTCCCAGTAACCCAGTAAAATTTTCGACAAATTCTACTTCCAGTTCCTTTACAGAGGGTTGAAATAATTCGGTTCCGGCAGCAGGTTCAGAGAAAGGTTTAGCAACTTTCTTGGTAAGTGCTTCTTTAATTTTTTTTAGAATATTTTGTCTAGACTCACTCATGATACAACGGGAGGTATTTCATTGTTGTTGGTAATATCAGTTGCTGGTTCTGCTGGTGTGGTAATGGAGTTTTGCACTTCTGCCACTACTTCTTTTTTGGCAATTGCTTCTGCAGCTTCCATTTCAAGTAATTTCTTTTCTTCGAAAGGGCGCTTACCAATTAATAGCTCAACATCACTTTTGTGCAATACTTCTTTTTCCAATAGTTCTTTGGCTAAAATATCAACTTCATTTCTTTTGTTTCTAAGCAATTCAAGTGTAAGTGTATAAGCGTTATCAATGATGCCGCGCACTTCTTCGTCAATAATTTTTCCAGTTTCTTCACTATATGGTTTGGTAAAAGTATTTTCCTGAGTAGGATCATAATAACTAATATTACCTACTTTTTTGTTCATACCATAAGCAGTAACCATGCTGTAAGCAATACGCGTAATTTGTTGAAGATCATTAGCGGCGCCAGTAGAAATTTTACCAAAGAAGATTTCCTCAGCTGCCCTTCCGCCCAAGGTCATACAAATCTGATCCATTAATTGATCGGTATTGTATAAATACTGCTCTGTAGGAGTATATTGCGCATATCCCAAAGCGGCTGTACCCCTAGGTACGATGGTTACTTTAAGTAGAGGATAAGCATGTTCAAGATACCATCCGCAAACTGCGTGTCCCGCTTCATGGTAAGCAATAATTGCTTTTTCATGGGGAGCAATAATTTTATTTTTCTTTTCTAAACCACCAATAACCCGATCAATTGCATCCTGGAAGTCGCTCATATCTACTGCTTCCTTGCCTTTTCTGGCTGCAATTAATGCGGCTTCATTACACACATTAGCTATATCAGCACCTGCAAATCCAGGGGTTTGTTCGGCCAGTTTATGTACATCCAGTGTTTCAGAAACTTTAATGGGCTGTAAGTGTACTTTTAAAATAGCTTCTCTGCCTTTTACATCGGGCTTGTCAATAGAGATCTGTCTATCAAAACGACCCGGGCGCAATAATGCGGTATCCAATACATCTGGTCTATTGGTAGCTGCTAAAATAATAATACCCGTATCACCACCAAAACCATCCATTTCTACCAACAATTGATTTAGGGTATTTTCTCTTTCATCGTTGCTCATGATGGCATTTCTTCCACGGGCGCGACCGATGGCGTCAATTTCATCAATGAAAATAATACAAGGTGCTTTTTCTCTGGCTTGTTTAAATAAATCACGAACGCGACTAGCACCAACTCCCACAAACATTTCTACAAAGTCGCTTCCACTTAAGCTAAAGAAAGGCACTTGGGCTTCTCCTGCCATGGCTTTTGCCAACAATGTTTTTCCTGTTCCTGGAGGGCCTACCAGCAATGCACCTTTGGGTATTTTACCACCCAAAGAAGTATATTTTTTAGGATTTTTTAGGAAATCTACTATTTCCATTACCTCTACTTTTGCTTCATCTAAGCCAGCAACATCGGCAAATGTGATATTTACTTTAGCGCCTTTATCAAATAGGGTAGCTTTGGATTTTCCGATATTAAAAATACCACCGGGGCCACCGCCACCAGGACCACCACCACCCATTTTACGCATCAGAAGTACCCACGCACCAATGATGAATAACAAGGAAAGAACCGTATTAAATATGGGACCAAACCATTCAGGATCTGTAACGGCATTCTCTGGAACTCTTGCTAATGTTGGGTTTGCAGTATATATATCTTTTAAATCGTCTTTAAAATTCTTCACGTCTCCAGTCAACACAAACTCAAACAAAGGAATTCCTTTTACTTTAGACTTTTCCTTACTCAAGTCTTTCTTAAACTTGGTAACATAAAAATCCCGAGAAAGTCGCTCTGGCTTTATATAGACCCTCACCAGTTCTTTGTTTTTTACAATATCAATGCGCTCAACATCACCGGGTACAAGCATCTGGTCGAAAAATTCTTGCTGGCTGCTTCTGGTAAGATCAGGAGAGAACTTAAAAAAAGTGGTAGAGAATAAGATGATTGCAATGATTGCATAAATCCAGTAGATATTGAATTTAGGCCCTTTCTTAGAACCGTCGCCTTTTTCAGGTGTTAATTTTGGTAGTGGATTATTCTGTGACATAAATTTTTCAGCTATGGTTATAACGGATAAGTACCTAAAATAGTTTTGTTTGGTTAGTCCTCATGCAATAGCGATTCAGCATCGCTCCACATTTCTTCTAATTTATAAAAATTCCTTGCATCTGGGTGCATAATATGCACCACAATATTTACATAATCAATCAAAACCCATTGTGCTGCTTGTTTTCCTTCATGTTTATATGGCTGTTCAGTACAATGCTCTTTTACGCGATCTTCTATAAAATCGCTGATGGCTTTTACTTGAGTAGTACTAGATGCTTCGCAAACAATGAAAAAGTCGGCAGATGCTTCCTCTATTTTTCTAAGGTCGAGGCTCAGCACGTTTTCTCCTTTTTTATCGAGGATTGCCTGAATAATCGTTTTGAATAATTTAGAATTACGCGTGAGTTTGGTAATTGCGCTTTTTTTGCGTGTTTTTAACAGAGAAAGGGGTTCCAATAATGATGTATATTTTAATGAATAAATATTGCAGTTAACTTTGTCAAAAATAGTAATTCTTTGGCACGATCAGCTGTTAAAACTGGGATTGGCTTACCGTTTACACATTTAACTAGCATAAATAGTACCAACATTTATGCCATGGAACAATTACAGGCTAATTTGGCTGAACATGGGGCTGCTTTTTTTGCCGACGAGCAAACCAATGGAAAGGCACAAATGGGTAAGCATTGGCATTCCTTGCCTGGCCAAAACATCTTACTTTCTGTAATAATGAACACCAAAGCACTCTCATTGAGTAAACCATTCCCTTTAAGTGCGGCTATTGCACTCGCCTGTATTGATGTATTGCAACAATATATTCAAGAAGATTTAAGCATTAAATGGCCCAATGATATTTACTGGCGTGACAGAAAGACAGGTGGCATTCTAATTGAAAATTTGATTACTGGCAATAAATGGCCATGGTCAATTGTTGGAATGGGCATCAATATCAATCAAACCGTATTTGAAGGAATGGAACAAAAAGCGGTTTCACTTAAACAGATTACGGGCAAAACCTACTCTGCAGTTGCTATTGCAAAAGAATTGTGTACATTTTTAACTGCCCGGTTAACCCAATTAGAATTGGTTGGTAGCAATGCTATTATGGATGATTACCAGCAATTACTTTACAAAAGAAATCAATCAGCAAGATTAAAAAAAGGAAATATCATCGGCACTTACACCATTATTGCGGTAAGTGAAGATGGGGAGCTGGTGACCAATAGTGGGTTGGAACAAAGATTTACGCACGGTTCAGTAGAGTGGGTCATTGATCCTAGGCCATAATTCGTTCTAAAAGCAGGTTTTTTTTATCCTGAGCTAGATGAATCTGTAAATCATTACTCATCATTACTACAAAATCTTTTTTATCAACTTTCTTTATATGATTAAGGTTTACAATATAACTTCGATGTGTTCTAAAAAAAGGGCCATCGGTTTCTAAGTATTCAAAATCAATTAGTTTTTTTGTGATGGTAAGCACCCCATGTGTGGTGGTGAAAAATTTGGTATAACTGCCTTCGGCCTGAATAAAAATGATATCGGCCTGTTTTACAACATAAATGATCTCTACGGTTTGTAGTACCAGTTTTTTATCTTTTTGAGTTAAATTATCTCTCAATACTTGGTACTGAATATTTTCAGTGCCACCCCCACTCAAATTTAATTTTTTAAGGGCTCGCTCCATATGCTCTAGGCGAACTGGCTTTAGCAGGTAGTCAACCGCTGAGCTCTCAAAAGCCCTAAGTGAATATTCGCTGTAGGCAGTTACAAAAATAATTTTGAAGTCAATTTGTTGTTCATCAAAAAAGTCGAGCATCTCAAAGCCGCTGTATCCGGGCATATCAATGTCTAGAAAAACCAAGTTGGGCTTTAATTTATGGATTGTTTTAACTGCTTCTGGCACATCTTTACAGTCGCCCAATATATTAACCTGCTCAAAATTTTCGGACAATAAGCCTCTCAAAGCTTTCCTCGCATTGGGTTCATCATCCACTATTATGGCAGTAATTTTTTCCATTGTATCGAAGGTAATAGATACTTATATTCTTAGCGCCCTATTTTTTATTAGGGCTGGCAACTAATTCACGAAAAGCGGCTTTTTGCGCTTAGAGCTTAATTTGTTCACCACTATAATCGGGTATAACCAGTATAATTAGCGTTCCAGTTGCGTGTTTGGCATCATCAACTTTATCAATTACGGTATATTCAATTTTATTTTTATAAAGGCGATTAAATAATTGAATTCTTTCGGCAATGGCTTTGGTTGCAAAACTCTTGGGCTTATTTTTATTGCGTTGATTAATCAACATCGATTGTTTTCTACCAATACCATTGTCTTCAATCAATACTTTAATACCCGTATTTATTTTTTCAAATGAAATACGCAACTGCTTCATTCCATTTTTATGCATCAGACCATGTTTTACTGCATTTTCTGCAAATGGCTGTAGCAGCAAAGAAGGGATATAAATAGCTGATAAATCAATATTAATATTAAGGTGAATGGTAAACACGAAGTCCTGATCAAACCTAGCTTTTTCCAGTTCGAGGTATAATCGCAGGTTTTCAATTTCCTCAGGAAGATTTTGTAATTGCCTTTCACTAGATTGTAAGGTTTTACGCATGAGGTCGCTAAAATTCCCCAATAAATTGCCTACTTCATTTTTTCTATTATCGTACAATAGTCCCTGCGCAGTATTCAATACATTGTACATAAAGTGCGGATTCATTTGCGATCTTATGGCTACCAACTGGCTTTTGTACAATTGCTCTTTTAATATTTGCTGTTTTAATACCTTTTTAGTCCATACCCGCAATAATATATAACCCATCAATAAAAAAATCAATGCCTCCAGTAAAATAAACCACCACTTTTGCCAGAACGGGTTTAGTACTTGAAAAGAATATTTTTTTACTTCACTATTATAAATAAAATCTTCATCGGTTGCTCGAATTTGTAATTGATACTTTCCGGGAGCAAGTCTACTGAAAGAAATACTATTTGAGGCATAACCAATTGTTTTCCAAGTGGTATCTAAACCCATTAACCTAAAATGATATTGTAGTTTACTGGGTGATTTAAAATGAAGTGCATCAATTGCGAAACTGATATTATTTTGATTGTACTTTAGGGTAGATTGATCTATTATTTCTATACCATCGGCAGTAGCGGTTAGTCGAGGAAAAAGAATGGCTCTATTAGATTGATTTCTTTTATACTCTTTTACCAATACCCCTGAGTTTGTAGCTAGAAAGAAGCGTTCTTCATTCACTAAAAAATCATTCAATTGCAATGATCCCAATCCAAATTCATCTAAAACACTTTGTATACTACCAGATTGAAGATTAATGGTTTCTAAACTCTCATTGGTTTGAACCCAAATTGACCCATTCATATAAGCGCATTGCATAATGGTATTGCTTTTCAGTCCATTGGCTTTGTGGTATTGTTTTGCAACTGTATCATTTTTAATAATAAATATTCCTTCATTGGTAGTGCCAGCTACTAAGGTTTTTTCATCAATTTCAAGTAACACTTTTGCAATAATAGATTTCCCTTGTTTATTACGAATAATTTGATGCGTTCCTGCATAACTATATTTATACAAATCATCCGCATAGGCCATCCAAAAATTTTGTTTGTTCTTTGATGCAACCACTGTATTGGTTCTGAACCATCGGAATATAGGTAGAGAATAGTTGTATAATTTTGGATATAGGGTGTCGTATTTAAGATAAATCGGAAAATCTCTTTGAAATATTTTCTGTTTTGTTGGTCTAAAAAAATTAGTTTGCGCATACGCTTTATCAAATGCTGCTACAAGTATATTTCCTTTGGGGTCGATGGCGGTTCCTTTACTAAAATCAAATTTGAATAAAGGGTTTTTATCGTCTTTTTTAAGCAGTCCCTTATTGGTATAAATGAGTTGATGAGTACTGTCGTAATTAATGAATTCAATTTCTCTGGAGAGCGGTAAGTTATAGGGGAAAAGTTTGCCCTTACTTTGATCGAAAAGCGTAAGTAAGCCCTTGCTACTCCCTGCAATAATTGTATTTTTATTAACCGCTGCTATTTTAGTAATATTATCCATCGATCCTACATGGTTCATCTTGTATAATTTATTTTGCAAAGAGGGGCAAATAAATAAGCCATTATCTAGGGTACTAATCCAATAGTTTCCTTGATAATCTTTTACGATATCCGTAACACTTTGATCGGGAAATATCAGTTCAGTTTTTCCTGTCAATGCATCCCATGAATAAGCGCCTGACTGCGAACAGATCCATTGCTCATTTGCATCGGTTGATGAAAAATGGTAGATAATAATACTATCCGGTAATGCCAGTTTTGGGATTAATATAACGTTGTTTTTTTTTAACAAAAAACCTTCAGACCGTTTACTACCAATTTGTGCACCTATTACTGCAATAGCAGTTGTAGTCATCCGTATATTGCTGGTTAGTCCATTAATTTTTTTCCAAGCATTTTTTTTAGCTGGATATTGGTAGGTCCATCCATTGGCAGCACATGCAATAATTTGTTCGCCTTGATTGGTTAGGTAGCCAACGCCTTCCTCTGGTGGTAGAATTTTTTGTTTTAGAAATCCTGTTTTCTTGTCAAACTGATAAATGGTTGACAGGGATGCTACCCATAAATCATGGGTAGTAGCCACAAAATTTAATAAGGATCCAGCGGTTTTTAGTTTTGAATTGGTAACTGTAAAATTGCGCAATGTATCATTGCGGTAATAAAAAATTTCTTTATAAAAATTCATGCACCAAATAGTTCCTTGAGCGTCTTGCTGCAAATAACTTACTGCTTGTAAACTTGTTTTATTGAATGGGATTTGGGTAAACGACCTGCCATTAAACCTAAAAAGCCCTTTATCGGTTGCCAGCCAAAGATATCCGCTTTTATCGCTCAGCATATCATAGATTACCTGAGTGGGAAGCTGTGCTGGATAGTTAATCTTTTGCGTATAAGGATATTGTGCATGAAGCCTTTCAGTAACAAAAAACAAGAGCGTTAGAAATAATAAAAACTGCTTCATATAAGTTGCATATTACACAAGAAATAAATATAAATCAAGGGATTATGCCATCAATTCCTTAAAAAAATAATTGCGTTCTTTCGTGAAAGAAAACAAGGGTTTCGTGAGATCTTTTCAATTATTAATTAAGGTTGAGAGAATTTCGCACTATTACTATTCGTAATATTATGGGGGTAAGAGAGCTGCATTTATACGCAGCTCTCTTCGTTTTTACCCCTTTTCTAATGAATACAGCAATACAATTAGTGTAGTTTTGCGCTATGGCTGATATTCTACTTACTCAATTTTCTCATGGTGCGGGTTGCGGCTGTAAAATTGCCCCTGCTGTTTTAGATGCAATGCTCCATACCACTTTGCCACAACCCAGTTACCCCAATTTATTAGTAGGCAATTCCAGCAAAGATGATGCGGCTGTTTATGATCTTGGTAATGGAACTGCACTGATTAGTACTACCGATTTTTTTACTCCAATTGTTAACGACCCTTACCAGTTTGGAAGAATTGCCGCAGCCAATGCCATCAGCGATGTATACGCAATGGGGGGCAAGCCAATTATGGCCCTGGCTATTTTGGGCTGGCCTGTAGATAAGTTAGGGCCTGAGATTGCTCGTGAAGTTATTGAAGGAGGAAGAAGTATTTGTGCCGAAGCAGGTATTCCACTTGCTGGGGGACATAGTGTAGATACCACTGAGCCCATATTTGGTCTCTCCGTAAATGGTATTGTTGCCATTTCCAACCTCAAACAAAACAATACCGCCCAAGAAGGCGATTTATTGTTTTTAACAAAACCACTTGGAGTGGGAATATTGGCTACCGCCGAGAAGCGACAACAGTTGGAGGCTACAGACCTCCCTTTATTCATTCAACAGCTGAATCAACTTAATAGTGTAGGGGAAAAATTGGGTGCTATTGCAGGAGTACATGCAATGACTGATATAACAGGTTTTGGATTAATTGGCCACTTAATGGAAATGGCCGAAGGAAGTGGGCTTGGGGTAACCCTCTCATACCCAGCAGTTCCAATTATAGAAGCTGCTAAAAAATACCTTGCATTAAGAATGATACCCGATGCAACTTATCGCAATTGGAACGCTTATAATGCATCCGTTGGTTTTAGCAAAGGGGTAGATATCATGCAGGCTTTTTCTATGCTACCCGATCCTCAAACCAATGGTGGGTTATTAATTGCCGTAGATCCAGCAGCAGAATCCGAAGTGGTGGCCATTTTAGAGTCGGCAGGATTACAACATCATATAAAACCCATTGGTAGAATGACTGCATTACAGGAAAAAAGGATTTGGGTGAACGGGGATGCCGCTTGAGTTGATTATAGTAAATCATCTATTTTTTCAGCCAATTGGTAATCAAGTTTGGTGACTGTATCGCCTGCATCGTGCGTGTTCAACCATAGCTCTACCGTATTATAAATATTGGTCCACTTAGGATGATGGTTTAGTTTTTCTGCTTCAATTGCTACCCGTGTAATAAAAGCAAACGCTTCAGAAAAATTCTTGAAACTGAATTTTCGGTACAGCGTATTGTCTTTTGCAATCCAATTATTGTTATTTAGTTCTTGCATACTTTTTTAAAAAACCATATTCCCCTTATTCTTAATTTGTTCATTGGTAAGCTCCGCTACCAACTGCACACCATTTAAATTGCGAATGGTTTGTTTAATCCAATTGCACTTATCATCATCTACAAAATCGTATTTCATCAACCACAAAAAGTCCATATGCTTGAATTCGGGTAATAAATATTCTCCATCAAACTGGTTTTGATAGAGATAATGTATCAATGGTGTATTGGCTTCCTTATACTCATAAATAGAAAAATAATAGTTTCTGTTTTTCTTCTTTAAATGAATTTCTATCTCCGGGTTAAGCCTAAAATCATACCCAAGATTATTATTAAGCTGCATACAAAACTGGTAATTCTTTACCGTTGCCGTTATACCCAACAAACGGCTATCTTCGAAAAAATCGTCGTTTAATTCATCAACATCTAAGCGAAGTTTCATTTGCTTATTTTTAAAATTCAAGTTCAACCGTAATTTCCTGCACTCCTCTTTTATAAACCAGTTTGGTTTTATCTCCTTTCTTAAACTTCGCCAGCGATTGCATATAACTGTTTACGTCTACAAATTTGTATTCACCCAATTGCAGTAATACATCACCTGCCATCAATCCCTTTTTCTCTGCGGTTTTACCGGGGCTAACCCCATCAATGCGCATACCTGTTCCCGAATATCCATAATCTGGAATCACCCCCAAGCTAACAGTAAAACGGGTACTCTTACCCATTTGTTGTTCTGCGGTTTTTGTAAAGGCAATTTTTCCGCTTGAATCTGTTTGAACAATGATTTTGTGTACCAGCTTTACAATGTCTTTTATTCCATGGTAATTAATCTTGTCCCAATCATCACTGGCTTTGTGGTAGTCTTGATGGCTGCCAGTGAAGAAAAATAAAACAGGAATATCTTTTCTATAAAAGCTAGCATGGTCACTGGGGCCACTGCCTGCACTATCAATCTTATACAAAAAGTTTTGGGCTACGCTCGGAATGGTTGTTCTCCACTGCGGTGATGTTCCATATCCCCCAATGGTGAGTTTACGGGCTGTATCATACCTTCCAACCATATCCATATTAATCATATAATTTGGGGTGATGGAAATGGTGGGATTATCGAGCCAATATTTACTACCCATTAATCCAAGTTCTTCCCCAGAAAAATGAATAATTAAGTAATTATTATGGGTAGGTGATTTTTTCTTTAGCATCCGAACCAATTCCAGCAAAGCTGCGGTACCACTGGCATTATCATCGGCACCATTGTGTACGGCATGATTGGTATCTAATGCATTTTTATCCTCACCATAACCCAAGTGATCATAGTGCGCACCCAGTACAACGGTTGTTGCAGCATTATTATTAATATAGCCTACTATATTTCTTGCCTTGCGAATTTTATTGCTGAATGATATATTAATAGCAGTTTTAAGGGTGGCTGTATAATCAGATAAATAGGTTTGATACGCTTTTTTGGTCAAGTAAATAATAGGTATGGACAATGGAATTGCTTTGTCGTTTTTATTATACTGCACATTGTCTACCATTGCCGAACTATTGAACAATATCAGTGCGGTTGCTTTTTTTGCAGCAGCTTCATTGGCCATTTTTTTAATAGCGTCTTCTATATCAAAATGTGGATTGTTTTTATTTTCTTCCAGTAGGTCTTTCAGGTCTTTGAACCAAGGCTGGCCAGTTTCTGCTAAGGCTACTGCTGGAGTACCTTTTACTAATTTTGCTGCACTATAAGCCAAGGGAAAATAATCTTCATTCAACACCAAATTTTTATCTCCAATAAAAAAATGGGTACTGATATCCACTTGCTTTCCTTCATTAATATCAAACTCCTGCATATAGCCATTACTACCCTTTGATTCAAGCCCCATTTGACTGTACTGCTCTACCAAATATTCCATTGCCAGTTGTTCTCCTTTGGTGCCTGTTCTTCTGCCTTCTAGCTTGTCATCAGCCAAATATTGAACGTGCTTTTGCAGGTTGGCAACCAGTACTGCATTTTCTTTTTCTTCTGCCAGTCGCTGCTTTTTTTTACCCTGTGCGGTGAGCAATAGTGGTAAAAAGAACAATATCCCCATCCATTTTTTCATAAACTAGTGTTTGTATGGCAAAAGTAAGTCGCTACAGCATCACAAATCCAATTGCATTGTCAAATGATTGTAATTCTGTTCCCGATCTCGTAACCAACTGCCATCACTTGGAACTACTTTTGCAATCTTGATAAATACAACCCTTTATATTGCATTGGTAGGTAACCCAAATAGTGGCAAGAGTTCCCTATTTAATGCACTTACTGGTTTAAACCAGCAGGTAGGTAATTTTCCGGGTGTTACGGTTGACAAAAAAACGGGTAGTTTTTTGTTGGAACCAAAAAGAGAAGCGAACCTGATTGATTTGCCCGGCACCTACAGCTTATACCCAAGAAGAACCGATGAGTGGGTGGCTTATAAAGTATTAATGGGAGCCGACCCAGACCTTAAAGCAGACTTGATTATTTTGGTGGCCGATGCCAGTAACTTAAAGCGAAACCTATTATTTTGTAGTCAGATTATTGATTTAAAAATTCCCGTGGTAATGGCACTTACCATGAATGATTTGGCTGCTAAAAAAGATATTCAAATAGATATTGGGGGATTAGAAGCGGATCTCGGTATTCCCGTTGTTGCAGTTAATCCAAGAAAAAATAAGGGACTGGCTGAATTAAAAAAAGTGATCGCCAAAATGCAGTTTGATACTGCCTATAAAGGTCGCCAATTTATGGATACCGCAAAACTTGCGCCTACTGCTGTTGCAGAAATGCAGGCTTCCTTTCTGCAAATGGGTGAATATGCTGCCATTCACCAGCTTATTAACCACGAAGAACTGCTTGCCCCTGGACCACACAATGAATTGATTAATAGTATTGTAAAACGTCATCAATTTAATACTACCAAAACCCAGGCAGAAGAGATTATGCAGCGTTATACACGCATCAGGCAGATCATGCAACAAAATGTAGTGGAGACGGGCCCGTTGGAGAAAAAGTTGTTTACCGAAAAACTAGACAATCTATTGCTGCACAGAACCTGGGGTTATATTATTCTTTTAACGGTTTTATTTCTGTTGTTCCAGAGTATTTTCTGGTTGGCCAAATATCCAATGGATGGCATTGAATGGGCATTTGCTCAATTTGCTGGCTGGCTTTCTACTGTATTACCCGAAACTTGGTGGAGTGATTTAACCATTAACGGATTTCTGGCGGGACTCAGCGGCATACTTGTTTTTGTTCCACAGATTATGATACTTTTTGGGCTCATTACCTTGCTAGAAGACACTGGCTATATGGCTCGCATTAGTTTTTTAAGTGATAAGCTGATGCGCAAAGTGGGGTTGAATGGGAAAAGTGTGATGCCTATGATTAGTAGTTTTGCTTGTGCCGTTCCCGCCATTATGAGTGCACGGAATATTGAAAATAAAAAAGAAAGATTACTAACCATACTCGTAACTCCATTAATGAGTTGCAGTGCACGTTTACCTGTTTACACCATATTAATTGCGTTGGTAATAGACGATCATTATTATTTAGGTTTCTTAAGTTTACAGGGTTTGGTGATGATGGCTTTGTATTTTTTAGGCACTTTTATGGCGATGGCAGTGAGTTATATCCTGAAATTTTTCATCAATATAAAAGAGAAAAGTTTTTTTATACTGGAACTGCCCATGTACCGTTCTCCTCGCTGGAAAAATGCTGGTATTACCATGGTAGAAAAAGCTCGCATATTCGTGACCGATGCGGGTAAAGTAATTATGGTAATTAGCTTACTACTTTGGTTTCTAAGTTCTTTTGGGCCAGGCAATAAAATGAAGGAAGTAGAAAAGCAATATGCCCAAATGATTATTGCACAACCAGCTGCCAAAGACTCTTTAAACAAACAATTGAGTACCGAAAAATTACAACATTCTTACGCAGGTATTTTAGGTAAAGCCATTGAACCTGCTATAGCTCCATTGGGATACGATTGGAAAATTGGTATTGCACTTATCACTTCTTTTGCTGCAAGAGAAGTATTTGTTGGAACAATGGCAACATTGTACAGTGTAGACGAAGAAGACAATCAATCGCTCAGACAAAAATTACAAGCAGCCACACGCGCCGATGGAAGAAAAGTATACACATTACCAGCGGCGCTTTCGTTGATGGTATTTTATGTACTCGCTATGCAATGTATGAGTACACTTGCCGTAGTAAAGCGCGAAACTAAAACATGGAAATGGCCTGTATTTCAATTCATTTACATGACGGCTCTGGCTTATGGAATGAGCTGGTTGGTATTTACTTTATTCAGCTAACTATTCTTTAAAATTTAAGTACACAGAAGTGCCTTTGTCAATATGGCTTTCTACAAAAATAGTCCCACCCAACATCTGTACAAAATCTTTGGTAAGAATAAGCCCTAGCCCGCTCCCTTTCTCATTACCGGTACCTGTTGTACTTTGGTAATGCTCTCCATCAAATAATTTGGTTTGCATTTCTAGCGTCATGCCCACACCTGTATCGCTTACCGAGAGCATAATTTTGCTTGCTTCTTGGTGAGCATAAACTGTAATCACCCCTTCTTTGGTAAACTTATTGGCATTGCTGATGAGGTTGCGTAAAATAAATCGCATGGCGTTAATATCAGACCTAATAAACAAGTCTTCATCTACCAGATTTACCATGATATTGGACTTCAGCGAAGCCATCACTTCAAAACTCTTAAACATATTGCTTACCAAAGTCCGCATATGCACTTTTTCTGTTTCAAAACCTTTGCCACGCATTTGCATAGACCCCCAATCTACCAAGTTGTTCAACAATTCTACCGTACCATCAATTTGTTTTCCTGCCATATTCATCAACTCAACTGAATCTTCTTGGCTCAATATTTTGCGGGCATTTAATTCAATAATTGATTTTACAGCGCCAATCGGATTTCTTACATCATGCGCAATAATGGAGAGAATGCGGTTCTGCATTTCCATTTGTTGTTGCAGTTTTATCTGCTGGTGTTCTAGCTGCTTGTTGAGTAAGTTTTGATCTAGCAGCTTTACCACCTGTTTTGCCATTGTTTGTAAAGTAAATACCTGTTCAGCACTCAGCATACCGGGCTTGGTATCTAATACAGAAATGGTGCCCACTTTAAATCCATTCTTATTTACCAATGGCACCCCTGCATAAAAACGTATATAAGGTTCGCCTGTTACCAGCGGATTATCTATAAATCGTTCATCAATTGTTGCGTCTTCAATTTCAAAAATAGAACTATCAGCAGTAATGGTATGCCCACAAAAAGAAATATCACGAGAAAACTCCTTGTCTTCAATACCATATTTTGCTTTGAACCATTGACGCTTTGCATCTACCATAGAAATAAGTGCAATGGGTGTTTTGCAAATAGTAGCTGCAAGCTGCGCAACATCGTTGAACTCGTCCTCGTATGAAGTATCCAATACTTCATAACGGTACAATTCTTTCAAACGCCGATGATCATCAGATGGTATATGGGGAGGTACCATAAACAAGTTTATTTGCTTTAATGACTCATTCCTTTTGGGCATTGAAAAACATATTTTTCCATGCTTCTAACGCAGAAAAGTCCATTTTATTGGCTTCCATAGAAATATCCAGCAAATAAATTGCACTGATTTTAAACAGTTTCCCAAGCCGCAAGAATTTCTTCGGTATGGTTTTTTGTATCGGGCTTGGCAATTATTTTTTTAATAATGCCAGCTTCATCTATTAGAAAAGTGGTTCTGGTTGTACCCATATAGGTTCTACCCATGAATTTCTTTTCGCCCCAAAGATTGTATTTATCCACTATTTTCTTCTCCTCATCGGAAACCAAAGAGAAAGGCAATTCGTATTTTTCCTCGAATTTCTTGTGACTTTTTACACTATCCACACTTACACCCAATATTTCAAAGCCTTTTTTCAGTAAAATACTGTAATTGTCTTTTAAGTTACAAGCCTGTGCTGTACATCCTGGCGTATCATCTTTCGGATAAAAATATAGGATTACTTTTTTGCCTTTATAATCTGCCAGTGCAATTGTTTTGCCATTCTGGTCTACTGCTTTGAATGCAGGCGCTTTGCTGCCTTCTTTTAATACTGCCATATTGCTTTTTTTATAGTTACCCATTTCAGGGTATGATCAATTTTTAAAGGTTAGTTTGGTCTCTGAGCCTTACATTTGTGCAATTTATTACACTAATTCTAT
This sequence comes from Sphingobacteriia bacterium, assembly GCA_031369485.1. GTDB lineage: Bacteria > Bacteroidota > Bacteroidia > Chitinophagales > Chitinophagaceae > Sediminibacterium. The sequence goes on along the minus strand of JANMOT010000003.1, from coordinate 33,151 downwards.
GCCCAAAGATCAATCAATTCATTCAGTACTCATCATAGGTTCAGGACCAATCATTATCGGACAGGCCTGTGAATTCGACTATTCTGGCTCTCAAGCCGCTCGCAGTCTCCGTGAAGAGGGCATAAAAGTAATACTTATCAACAGTAATCCCGCCACAATTATGACGGATCCGATGATGGCAGATAAAGTGTACCTCCTTCCTCTTACAGTAGAAAGCATTGAACAGATACTTATAGACAACCAGATTGACGCCGTTTTGCCCACCATGGGGGGACAAACAGCCCTAAATCTTTGCAAGGAAGCAGACGAACTTGGTATTTGGGAAAAATACAATTGTAGGCTTATTGGGGTTGATGTTGCGGCTATTGATACCGCAGAAGATCGGGAAAAATTTCGCCAATTAATGGTTAAAATTGGAATAGCGGTTGCTCCCAGTCACGTTGCCAATAGTTTTTTAGAAGGAAAGGAATTTGCGCAGGAAATTGGTTTTCCGCTGGTAATTCGCCCTTCTTTTACCCTTGGCGGTACGGGCGGTGGATTTGTTCATACCAAAGATGATTTGGATGCTGCCCTTGAACGAGGTTTAAAAGCCTCTCCTATTCATGAGGTATTGGTAGAAAAAGCTGTATTGGGCTGGAAAGAATATGAATTGGAACTATTGAGGGATTGTAACGACAATGTAGTAATCATCTGTACCGTTGAAAACGTAGATCCAATGGGCGTTCATACGGGCGACTCTATTACGGTTGCTCCTGCAATGACGCTTAGCGATACCGCTTTTCAAGACATGCGCAATAAAGCCATCCTGATGATGCGCTCACTCGGTAATTTTACGGGCGGTTGCAATGTTCAGTTTGCACTTAATCCTGAAACGGAAGACTTGATTGCGGTTGAGATAAACCCTAGGGTTAGTCGCTCTTCTGCATTGGCTTCTAAAGCCACGGGGTATCCGATTGCAAAAATTGCTGCCAAGCTGGCCATCGGTTACAGTTTAGATGAATTGAAAAATCAGATTACCCAAACCACTTCGGCATATTTTGAACCTGCACTAGATTATGTAATTGTAAAAGTTCCCCGCTGGAATTTTGATAAGTTCAAAGGTGCCAATGACACCCTCGGATTACAAATGAAAAGCGTTGGTGAAGTAATGGCCATTGGTCGCAGCTTTGCCGAAGCACTTCAAAAAGCTTGTCAAAGCTTAGAAAATGAAGCGGTAGGTCTGGGATATTATGGCAAAAGCCTCATGAAAAGTGAGGAATTGGTTGAATATATTAAGACCCCAAAATGGGATCGTATTTTCCGTATAAAAGATGCATTAATGCAGGGCTCTACCGTAAAATCTATTGCCCAAGCTACTAGAATAGATCGATGGTTTATTTATCAAATTCAGGAAATCTGCCTATTGGAAAAAGAAATAGCCAAATTCAACCTAGAAACCTTACCCCAACAATTGCTAAAAGACGCTAAGAAAATGGGATTTGGTGATTTACAAATTTCTAAGATATTAACTGGTAATTGTACCGAAGATGAAGTGTATGAGAAAAGAAAAGCACTCGGCATTAAACGTATTTACAAAATGGTAGATACCTGTGCAGCAGAATTTGAAGCCAAAACGCCATACTTCTACAGTAGTTTTGAGGGCTGATTCCATAATGCTGTACTAACTTTGCATATAAATATATGCAGTAATGCAGCTTTATGGCTAAAGGATCTCATCAAATTTTTCAGACCAACAACCCAAGTAGGTGGCAACGCTTTAAGTGGGGCAGTCGCTTATTACTATTCTTACTGGCGATTGCCATTATAGCCATCATCATTTCCATCCGTACTGCCTATATGCCATCGGTCCCCATTATTCAGGGTAAGGCTTTTAAAGAAATTCTTGAGTCGGATAAAGACACCGATTCAATTACCAAAGCCTATAAAGGTTTTAGAAAATTCATCAATAGCCAATGGAAAAAAGGCGATGGTTGCGGTCAGAACGACAGTGCCATTCGCTTATCTACTTCAAACTTATTTAGTGATAGTGTAGGTATTCGCGCTGCGTTTTATGTGGACTGGGATCCGCAAGCTTTTTTCTCCTTAAAAAGAAATATCAACAAGCTCAATCTTGTTTTACCTGAGTGGTTCTTTTTTGATGCCAAAGGAGATTCTATGATTGTAAAAAGAGATAAACGTGGTTACGACCTTATAAAAAAATCGAAAGGCATACGGGTAATGCCCATGCTTACCAATAATATTGATGGGGTTTGGGATGGAGCAGTAATCAGCAGGATTTTAAACAATAAAGTAAAGCGCACCAAACTCATTGATGATTTATACCTATATATAAAATCAGAAGGTTTTGCTGGTGTGAATATTGACTTAGAGGAATTGATTGAAAAAAACAATGGAGTACTCACTAATTTTCAGCGTGAGCTTTATGAAAAATTTCATGCCAATGGACTACTTGTTTCCCAAGATGTAATGCCATTTAATGAAGATTACGACTACCAATCGCTCTCTAAATACAACGATTATTTATTCTTAATGGCTTATGACCAGTTTACTTCTGGTACAAAACCGGGGCCTATTAGCAGTCAGAAATGGATTGAAGCTGCCGTTACCCAGATGGTAAAAAAAGTACCCACACAAAAAATTGTCTTGTGTATTGCTGGCTTTGGATATGACTGGCCAAAAGGCGGTGTTGGCCACGATGTTACCTATCAACAAGCATTGAGTATTGCAAAAGAAAACAGCAGTAAAATTGTTTACGACAACAATTCCTACAATCTTCATTTTGATTACTACGATGAAAATGATAGGCCAAGAGAAGTCCATTTTACCGATGCTGCTACCAATTTCAATACCCTTCGTTTTGCAACTGAATATGGATTAGCAGGTACTTCACTTTGGCGCATGGGCAGTGAAGACAGCAGGCTATGGGATTTCTACCATTTAGCCATGAATAAGTCGGCTCTTAAAAAATTTAATTTTGAAGAATTTAGCAGGGTAGAAAGCAGCAACGATGTAGATTTTATGGGGGAAGGAGAAATTCTAGATGTGATTTCAACCCCAACACCTGGCAGAATTAGAACCGAACTAGACACTACCTGGATGCTTATTAGTGAACAGTTTTACGATACGCTTCCTTCTATGTTTGTGGTGAAACAATTTGGAAAATCGGATGATAAAAAAATGGTACTTACTTTTGATGATGGCCCCGATCCCTTGTACACAACACAGATTTTAGACATTCTTGATAAATATAAAGTAGTTGCTAATTTTTTTATTGTAGGTATTGAAGCTGAGAAAAATATTCCACTGGTTAAACGAATTTTTAATTCGGGACATGAAATAGGCAACCATACATTTACGCACCCGAATATGGCTACGGTAAGTAAGCAGCGTGCTTTTTTAGAAATGGATGCTACCCGTTTATTAATTGAAGCCATAACGGGTAGTAGTACCATTATGTTTCGTGCACCATTTAATGCGGATAGTCACCCCGAAAAAATGGAAGAATTAATTCCAGTGGCCTTAAGCAGGACAAAAAATTACTTGACCATTGGTGAAAATATTGATCCACTTGATTGGCAAGCTGGTGAAGTGCCCAACTTTAATGCCGATACTATTTTTAATCGGGTAGTTCGCATGAAAGACTTAGGCAATATTATTCTGCTGCACGATGCCGGTGGTGATAGAAGTGCTACGGTGGAAGCGCTTCCCAAAATCATTGAATATTTTCATAAAAATGGCTATAAATTCACCACAGTAGCCGATTTAATGGGCAAGACCCGGAATGACGTAATGCCACCTGTGCCCAATTATAAAGGCAATTATGTATTGCGTTTTAATTATCTGTTGGCAGAAATTGGCTATTATGGCTCTAGAATATTCTACAGTTTATTCGTATTGTTTTTAATCTTAGGCAGTTTGCGATTAATTGCCATGCTTGTTTTTTCATTGATTGAAAGAAGAAAAAAGCAACCCAATGTATCATCAGAAAATAAAGAAAAAGAATTTGTCTCTATTATTGTTCCTGCATATAATGAAGAAGTAAACGCCGTAGCTTCTTTACAAAATTTATTGCGATGCGACTACCCCAATTTCAATATTATTTTTGTGAATGATGGCAGCAAAGACCAAACACTAGAAAGGGTAAGTGCTGCTTTTGTAAATCATTCACAAATTACCATTCTGAATAAGCCCAACGGCGGAAAAGCTTCCGCATTAAATTATGGTATTGCAGCTACCAAGGCCAATTATGTGGTTTGCATTGATGCAGATACCAAATTAAAACCCGATGCGGTAAGTAAGTTGATGGTACATTTTAACCACAATAATGTGGGCGCAGTAGCAGGTAATGTTAAAGTAGGTAATGAAATAAATTTGATTACTCGCTGGCAAAATATAGAATATATTTCTAGTCAAAATATAGATAGAAAAGCGTTCAGTTATTTCAATGCCATTACGGTTGTTCCGGGTGCTATAGGAGCATTCAGAAAAAAAGCGTTGGAAGCAGCAGGTGGCTTTACTTCCGATACATTGGCCGAAGATTGTGATTTAACCGTTCGCATACTTCGTTGTGGGTATCAAATTCACAATGAGAATGCTGCTATTGCAATGACGGAAGCACCTGAAACGCTAGCCCAGTTTATGAAGCAGCGGTTTAGGTGGACCTTTGGTGTAATGCAAACATTCTGGAAAAATAGGGATGCGCTTTTTAATATTAATTATCCTGCACTTGGCTTTATTGCCTTGCCCGATATTTTATTATTTAAATATATTATTCCACTCTTTGCTCCCTTTGCAGATTTTCTCATGCTGATTGGATTAATTACTGGTAATGCGCAAGAAATAGGGATTTATTACGCCTTATTCTTAGCCATTGATATGGTATTAGCTACCATGGCTTTTTTAATGGAGAAAGAGCCCATTTGGAAGCTTATTTGGCTAATTCCGCAAAGAATTATTTACCGTTGGTTATTACTGATTGTTTTATTCAGAACTATGCGCAAAGCAGTGAAAGGAGAATTACAGCATTGGGGAGTATTGAAAAGAACGGGAAATGTATCAAAACCCATCTAAAAAAGCCTTTACTTTGCACCACTTGAACAAAACAAATATGGCATCAAATAAGCCATTAAAAACAATAAAAAATAAGACATGAAACTGAAAGATATACAGGTACTGAACGAAAAAGAAACTAGGGGTGGATTTGGAGAAGGCATTCATGAAATAGGAAAAGAAAACAGCAATGTGGTGGTACTCACTGCGGATTTAGCTGGCTCCCTCAAACTTGGGCCTTTTATAAAAGATTTTCCAGAGCGTTTTGTGCAAGTAGGTATTGCAGAAGCCAATATGATTTGTATTGCTGCGGGAATGACCATTGGTGGTAAGATTCCGTTTACTACTACTTTTGCCAACTTCAGTACTGGTCGCGTTTACGACCAAATTCGCCAAAGTGTAGCTTATAGCAATAAGAATGTAAAAATATGTGCATCACACGCAGGGCTTACATTGGGTGAAGATGGTGCTACCCACCAGATTTTAGAAGATATAGGTTTGATGAAAATGTTGCCGGGGATGACGGTGATTGTGCCCTGCGATTTTAACCAGACCAAAGCAGCCACCAAAGCCATAGCTTCTTATGAGGGGCCAGTATACCTGCGTTTTGGGCGACCGAAATGGCCCAATTTTACCAAAGAAGATGGAAGTGATTTTGTAATAGGCAAGGCGCAGCAATTGAGTGAGGGAACGGACGTAACTATTTTTGCTTGTGGTCATATGGTTTGGAAGGCCATAGAAGCGGGCAGAATTTTAGAAGAGAAAGGCATTAGTGTAGAGTTAATAAATATACATACTATAAAGCCATTAGATGAAGCGGCCATTATTGCATCAATTGCTAAAACCAAGTGTGCGGTAACGGTAGAAGAGCACAATATTATTGGAGGCTTGGGAGATGCAATAGCGCAGGTAGCAGCCAAAAATTCACCCATCCCTATTGAATATATAGGCACCAAAGATACGTTTGGAGAAAGTGGAACACCCACCGAGCTGCTTACCAAATATGGCTTAGATACGCCATTTATAGTGAGTGCAGTGGAGAAGGTAATGGCAAGAAAGTAAAATTAAATAAGTTACTAAAAGGAACCGCCCGACTAAGTTGAGGCGGTTTTTTTGTTTGTTTTACTTCTATTTGCCCATATTAAACCCGAGGCTTTGTATATTGCATCCCAGTTTATAATAGCTGACAAATGAAGCAATTAGCGTTAACCATATTCACTAACAAAATTTGGTTGATGGGTAATTTCTAAATTGCAACATAAATAAATACCTATGCAAGTTACAGAACATATTCAGCAGGCTAAAGATACATTGATCTCCTTTGAAGTTTTACCTCCTTTAAAAGGCAAAACCATACAGCATGTTTTTGATCATTTAAACCCCCTCATGGAGTTTAAGCCCGCTTGGATTAATGTTACTTATCATAGAAGTGAAACCGCTTTTAAAAAGAAGTCCGATGGCACTTTTGATAAGGTTGAAATACGCAAACGCCCCGGCACTGTTGGTATTTGCGCCGCCATCATGAACCACTACCATATTGATACGGTTCCCCATTTTATCTGCGGTGGCTTTAATAAAAGAGAAAGTGAAGACGCTTTGATTGATTTAAACTTTCTTGGAATTGACAATGTACTCGTTCTTCGTGGTGACGCCGCTAAAAATGAAGCCAGCTTTGAAGCAGAGACCGATGGTCATAAATACGCCATAGACCTACAAAAGCAAGTGGTTAACTTAAACAATGGCATTTATTTGGATGAAGACATTCAAAATGGTGGCAAAACCAGCTTCTGTATTGGCACTGCTGGATACCCTGAAAAACATTTTGAAGCACCCAACCTAGAAATTGATCTTCAGAGACTGAAAGAAAAAGTAGATGCTGGCGCCGATTATATCATGACCCAAATGTTTTTCGATAACCAGAAGTTTTTTGATTACGTGAAAGCCTGCCGAGATATGGGTATTACCGTTCCCATTATACCGGGCTTAAAACCCATCACCAACAAAAAACAACTCTCCGTTTTACCCAGAATTTTTCATGTAGATATTCCCACCGATCTGTCTAATGCCATTTCTAAATGCAAAACAGACCAAGAATGTGAAGGGGTAGGTACCGAATGGCTCATACAACAAAGCAAAGAACTTAAAGCTTTTGGCGTGCCCGTTCTTCACTACTATACCCTTGGAAAACCCAAAGTAATTTGGAATACAGTGAAGCAAATCGTTTAAAACTGTTTACCGTTTCTCTTTGGCTTCCATCAGCGCATCAAACTGTTCTAGCGATAATTGCTTGGCCAGTATTCGCTTGTTCTTGTCTAGTAAATAAATAGTGGGGGTCTTAAAAATATCGTAAAGCTGCCGATAATTGGGTAAGGCCGATTTTTCTTCTGCCTGCTTTGCCTCTTTGGTTTGATAGGCATGTATCCACTGCTGCGAGAGTTTTTTCTCTACTATAAATTGCTTCCAAGCATTGAACTCATTTTCATAAATATTTACTGAATAAACAACTACCCCCTTGGCCTTCCATTTGCTTCTATACAATGAATCTAATCGTGGAATTTCGTCCTTACAATGTCCGCAATTAGGATCCCAAAATGCCACCACCGTAAATGGCGCATCTATGCCATATAAAGATCGAATTTTTCCCAGGGTATCGGTCAAATCCAATGCAGGTGCTTGCTGTCCCAACTGATTGGCCATCAAACTATATGCCCGCTCTATAATGGTTTTGCGTGATGCTGGGTTCAACAATACCGTATCTCCTTTAGCATAAAAATTTTCAAACAAATAAATAAATACTTTATCCTGGCCCATAAACTCTGGATTCATATACTTATTGGTGAATTTGGTAAGCAAGTAGGGATAAAGCTCTTTGGCAGATCTGGCTGAGAGCAGCATATATTTTACTTCCGCAATAATAGAATCAGGTTCTGGAGAAATATAATATTTAAAATAATCGTCCAGCTTGGGCTCAAAAAAAGGTGTCCGCAGCAGCCTGTCTTCACTAAAAATCACATCATCCCAAAAATGATTTTTTACAAACCGGTATGGATACAATGAATCTGCTTTTCCATTTATCACGGGAATGGGTGGAGCTATTGGTCGCTTCATAATATGAAACAGCGCCGATAATAAGGACGCTGGATGTTTTTTTTGAATAGACGCTTTATAGTCGCCCAACTCCTTCTCCGCTTTACTAATTTCTATACGCAATCGGCTGGAATCTGCCGCATTCGGAGCTTTTTTATATGCTTGCTCCAGTTCTTGCAATTGCTTGCCCTTGGTTGCAGAGAATACAGCATAGTTTTTAAACAAATCATTATCGGGTGAGCCAATAATTTCAGCTTTCTCTTTGGCAGCAGTATCTGCAACAATAGAAAAATGCTGCAACCCATCCATCAAAAATTCAAACTGAATGGTATAATTGGGCGATACCAAAAAATAAATACCAGTAGTAAGTTTTGTATCTCCTTTAAAAAAACCCTTTCCTTCCTCATTCAGTTTTGCTGAATCTACCAACGCCATTCCCTTGCCAAAATAGCTGCCCAAGTAAATGGTGGTATTTTTTAAAGGGCTTAGTGTAATTGGTATCAACCTTCCTTTTAAAACAGTTTTTTTTACTGGCGTATTATTCATTACAACTGGCTTTTTGGGCTGCGCCAACAAGGGAGCATATACCAGCATAGCCGCCATTCCTATCATCAAAAATTTCATATTCCCAATTTGAGCCTAAAATTAGGCAATTTAAAGCCGTAAAATGAAATTCGTACCTACCTTTACAGCGTGAGAAAGCAACGAAAAACAGTGGTACTAGAAAAAATTTTAGTACTAGATTATGCAGCCGAGGGTAAATCACTTTCTAGGGTTGATGGTAAAGTTATTTTTATTGAAGGTGCTGTGCCTGGTGATATTGTAGATGTTCAACTTTCTAAAAACAAAGCCGATTGGGCCGAAGGTCATGCCATTCATATTCATGAATTTTCTAGCGATAGGGTTCAGCCTTTCTGTACCCATTTTGGGGTTTGTGGTGGCTGCCAATGGCAGATGCTGCCTTACGAAAAACAGCTTTTCTACAAATATAAACAGGTTACCGATAACCTTACCCGCATTGCTAAAATTGAATTGCCTGAAATTGCACCCATCATTGGTGCCGACCAAACCGAATTTTATAGAAATAAAATGGAATACACTTTTGCCACGCGCAAATATATTCCTACTGAAGAATTCAGGCGCATGAAAGCCGCCGGTGAATCTTTTGATAATCAACCCGGTGCTGCTGGTTTTCACGTAAGAGGCTTTTTTGATAAAGTAGTAGAAATAGATACTTGCCATTTACAAGTTGAACCCACCAACGGCATTAGAAAAGCCATTGCCGCCTATACAGTAGCGCATGGACTTCCTTTTTATGATATTAAAAAACACGAGGGCTGGATTCGCAACCTCCTTATTAGAACCAGTAGTATTGGTGAGCTGATGGTGAATATGGTAATTGCCTACGAAGACCAACCCCATAGAGTAGCACTATTGGATCTTTTGCTGCAACAGTTTCCGCAGATTACCACTTTATTGTATACCATCAACAGCAAAAAGAATGATAGCTTATACGATCAATCACCAGTAGTATATGCTGGTAAGGGATATATTATTGAGCAATTGGAATCGTTGAAATTTAAAATCAGCCCCAAATCTTTCTTTCAAACCAATACTAAACAAGCTGAAAAATTGTATGCCGTTACCCGTGAATTTGCGGAGTTGGATGGCAGTCAACTCGTGTACGATCTGTACTGCGGTACGGGCAGTATTGGGCTCTTTGTTAGTAAACAAGCCCGCAAATTAATTGGCGTTGAAATGGTGGCAGATGCTATTGAAGACGCAAAAGAAAATGCGGCTTTAAACCAAGTGCATCACGCTGCTTTTTTTACGGGTGATGTAATTGATATTTGCAACGATGCATTTTTTGCAGAACATGGTAAAGCGGATGTGGTTATTACCGACCCTCCCAGAGCTGGCATGCACGAAAAACTGGTGAAGAAATTATTAGAAATTGCTGCTCCTACCATTGTGTATGTAAGCTGTAACCCCGCTACCCAGGCCAGAGACCTTGCTTTGCTGAGTGAAAAATACAAGGTCACTAAAATTCAGCCAGTAGATATGTTTCCGCATACCCTTCATATAGAAAATGTTGTTCAACTGAAATTAATATAATGATATGACCGAATTCCGTCCCAGTAGGTTTGAAATATTACCTACCATCGTTAAAAACCTGTTGATCCTCAACGGACTTTTCTTCCTTGCACAGAATACCATTTCTGGATCAACTGGTTTTTTTAACCTAGAAAATATGTTGGCATTGCATGGCTGGCAAAGTAGCCTTTTTAAACCCTGGCAGTTGATTACGCATATGTTTCTTCATGGTGATTTTGGACACTTACTCGGCAATATGTTTGCCTTATGGATGTTTGGCTCTGTACTAGAAAACCTATGGGGCTCAAAGCGTTTTCTCACTTTTTACTTGATATGTGGACTGGGAGCTGCCTTAATTCACTTGCTCTTCTTAAGCTATGAGTTCATTCCATTGATGAATGGCTATCAAGCAATTTTTAGCTTACAAGACAATGGTGGTACAGCTTTGAATAATGCGATGATTCAATTCATAAACACCCATAATATTCGTTTTGACAATCATTCTCAAATTATTAATGCTTTAAAATCAAATCCAGATGACACGGTTGCCAGTGCCCAAATGTTTGAAGCACTTACCAGTTATTATCAAAATAATATCAATACCGCTACACTAGGTGCCAGTGGAGCCGTTTTTGGGGTACTCGCGGCCTTTGTGTTTCTTTTTCCCAATACCTATATCTATATTTATTTTCTTTTCCCAGTTAAGGCTAAATGGATTGGACTGGCTTATTTTGGTTATGAATTTTTCTTTGCCCTGCGCAATTCCGCAGGCGATAATGTAGCTCGTTGGGCGCATGTAGGGGGTGCCATTGTAGGATTGCTGATTGTACTTACTTGGAACAAAACCAATAAAAAAACGTTTTATTAGTATGCCTATCGCCTCTTTCAAATCGCCAAGAAATATATTATTGGGTCAAGACAATAATGGTCTAGTACTTTTATTTGCCATTAACGCACTCGTTTTTGTGCTCATTAACTTTATAAAAATCATTTATTATTTGAATGATACTCCGATAGAATTTTTTTATCGGCAAATACTGGACTGGTTTACACTTTCTCCCATTCCTGAAACACTTTTGAACAAACCGTGGACTTTTCTGGCTTATATGTTCACCCACAGCAGTATTTGGCAGCTGATTAGTACCCTGCTTTGGTTATGGGCTTTTGGTTATATTCTGCAAGACCTTGCGGGTAATACCAAGCTTATTCCCATTTATTTATACGGTGGTTTTGTAGGTGCTATTGTTTTTGTATTGATGAATAATATATTTCCAGGACTGGAAAAAAATTTATTGGTTACCGCACCCATGCTGGGTGGTGGCGCTGCCGTAATGGCTATTGCTGTTGCTACTACCAGCCTTGCCCCCGACTACCGAATTTTTCCCTTAATAAACGGTGGTATTCCACTCTGGGTTCTTACACTTATTTTTGTTGCCATTGATTTTGCCACCCTTGCAGGTAGCAATGCTGGTATTGGAGCTGCTCATTTAGCAGGTGCTGCCATCGGATTTTTATTTGTGAAACAATTACAGAAGGGGCGCGACTGGAGTGCTTGGATGATTCAACTTGTGAATTGGCTGGATGATTTATTCAGTCCCGAAAAAAAACACCAACAAAAAAAATTATCTGAAAAGCATTTTTATAGAGCCAACCGTAAACCTTACGAAAAAATTGCCCATATTACGCAACAGCGACTAGATGAAATTCTTGATAAAATAAACCAGCATGGTTATTCGTTCTTAACAGATGAGGAAAAGGCCTTTTTACAAAAAGCCAGCGATGAAGACCTCTAAAGCATGAACAAAATTAAATTGGCAAGTCCCATAAGAAAAACACTACTCCTACTGGGTTGGTTACTGATTTTTGCCTTCTTAATTTCCTGCTTTAGCTACCGCATTCAACCAGAACAATTTAAAGGAATCACTTATTTTGCACTCAGCTTTCCGCTGCTGCTATTGGCCATGATTGCCTGGTGCTTTACTGCTGCATTTTTATACAAAAAAGGTTGGTTGTTTTTTTTACTCCTATTACCCGCTTGGAAAAATATTTCTAATACGATTGCACTGCAAACAGCTTCACCATTTGTATCTGAAACCAAGAGAAACAACCTACGCATCTTATCGTGGAATGTAAACGAATTTCTAATAGGACATAACAATGATCCCATATGGCAAGCTAAGCAAAATAAAATGATCTTTTTCATTAAAAAATCCAATGCCGACATTCTCTGTTTTCAAGATTTTGTAAAATCACCGCCGAACGAGCATCGTAATATTGAAAAGTATATTAGCGACTCCCTTCACTATCCTTATTACTATTTTAGTGAAGATGGTATTTCCTATGGTACTATTATTTATTCAAGATTTCCTATTCTGAACGCTGGGCGCATTAAATACACCGAAAAAGTTTATCCCGAAAGCCTTGCTTATATTGATGTACAAGTAAACAACCAGCCTATTCGAATTTATAATACGCATTTAAGATCTATGTACTTACATTTTGCTGACTTGAATATTAACAATATTGGATATCCTGAATTTGTGAAAGAAGATACTGCATTTCTTTTTCATTCCACCCGAATGGAGCGTCTTGAATATTTTGATAGAATTCATCACGCACAATCCCGAATTATAAAAGCGCAACTGGATAAAACCACCACCCCATTTGTTTTCTGTGCCGATTTAAATTCCGTTCCTACCAGCTATGTTTACAACCTTATCAGGCATGGCTTACAAGATGCATTCTTACAAAAAGGCAGTGGCATGAACGGCACTTATAAAAAGCTTAATCCCTTGCTCCGCATTGATTATATACTGGCTTCACAACAAATTAACATACTTCAATACCATTCTTCACCACTGAAACTTTCTGATCACTTCCCAATTTTAACAGACCTTCAAATAGGTAAGTGATTTTTCTGTAATTTTATGCAATGGGCAAGCATTGGGTGAGAAAAACCACAAAGACTATTTTTCTGTCTGTCAATATTTTTATTGGCCTACTATTTTTAATAGCCTGCCTCTCTCCCTATATAAATCCGAATGATATTTGGCTGCACGGATTCATGTCGCTTATTACTCCCTACTTAATTGTTCTATTAATTTTATTCATCCTACTTTGGTTAATCAGTAATCCAGTTTGGGCACTGCTTCCTTTTCTTTGTTTAGTAGTTGGTTTTAACCAAGTTGCTGTTGTATTTGCGTGGCATGGTAATTCGGGTTATAGCAAAAGAAAATTAGAAAATAATATTCGTATTGTTGACTGGAATGTACAGGGTTTTAATGGACTAACAAAAGATGTAAATGCAAAAAAATTAGTACGCAACGAAGTAGCGGCTTCTATTTTAAAAACCCATCCAGATATTATTTGTCTCCAAGAATTTAATAGCGCTGCATCAGAAAATAATATTGCATTATTTACAGCTACGCATCCTTTTTATTATTTTTCGGCAGATCATAAAGGAAGGGCGAGTGATTACAAATCGGGATGTATTATTTTTTCTAAATATCCCATCATCAATAGTGGGAAGATAGATTTTCCTTCCGAAGAAAGTTTAATTTATACCGATCTACTGAAAGGTTTAGATACCATTCGTATTTTCACTACCCATTTACAATCGTTTAAATTTAAGCGCGAAGATTACGCAGATATTCAAAAAATTAAAGCATCGGATGAAGCTTCTATTCATGCTTCAATGGGCATTATGCGGAAAATGAAAGCAGCCTACAAAAAAAGAGGAGTACAGACCAATATGGTGGTGAAAGAGCTGGAGAAAAGTCCCCACCCATTTTTAATCTGCGGTGATTTTAACGACGTTCCCAATTCTTATGCCTATTTTAATATACGAGGAGATCGTCAAGACGCTTTCCTAAAAAAAGGTTTTGGTATTGGTAGAAGTTTTATTTCCTTGGCACCTACTTTAAGAATTGACTATATCATGCCCGATAATAACTTTGAAGTGAAACAGTTTGACATGGTAGATGAGCAGCTCAGCGATCATATTATGCTATTGGCTGATATTCGTTTAAAAAAATAAAATACCTTCGCATTAATGTCGCTGAAAGTCTACAACTCACTCACCCGTAAAAAAGAAGTTTTTGTACCGCTTAACCCACCCTATGTGGGAATATATGTATGCGGACCAACCGTAAGTGGTGAGAGCCATTTAGGCCATACTCGTCCTTATATTACATTTGATGTATTGTTTCGTTACCTAAATTATTTGGGCTATAAAGTACGCTATGTTCGCAATATAACCGATGCGGGTCACTTTGAAGAAGAGGGAAGGGAAGCAGAGGACAAAATCAGTACCAAAGCCATGCTGGAAAAATTGGAACCTATGGAATTGGTGCAGAAATATACCAACCTCTTTCATTGGGCTATGAGCCAATTAAACAACCTGCCTCCCAGTATTGAACCCACCGCAACGGGTCATATTGTAGAGCAGATAGAGATGATTAAAAAAATAATTGCCGATGGGTACGCTTATGAATCCAATGGCTCTGTTTATTTTGATGTAGAAAAATACAATACCGATTACTCCGCAAAAAATCAACCTTATGGTATTTTAAGTGGAAGGATTTTAGAAGACCAGATTGAAAGTACTAGAGAGCTAGACAATCAAGCAGAAAAACGCAATAAAAGCGATTTCGCACTTTGGAAAAATGCACCACCAGAACATATTATGCGCTGGCAAAGCCCATGGGGTGAAGGATTTCCAGGATGGCATATAGAATGTTCTGCCATGAGCACCAAATACTTAGGCGATGAATTTGACATTCATGGTGGAGGCATGGATCTTCAGTTCCCACACCACGAGTGTGAGATTGCACAAAGCACTGTTTGCAACCACAAAATGCCCGCACGTTTTTGGATGCACAATAATATGATTACCATCAACGGAAAAAAGATGGGCAAGAGTTACAACAATGTAATTAAGCTAAGTGAATTATTCAGCGGCAACCATCCGCTGCTTACCCAAGCTTATGCACCATCAACCGTAAGATTTTTTATATTACAATCGCAGTACAGAAGTCAGCTCGATTTTGGCAATGAGGGATTACAAGCCAGTGAAAAAGGGCTGCGTAGAATGATGGAAGCATTTGACTGGCTGATGGGCGAAAATAATATTGGCAGCAGCCAACCCATAGATACTTTGCTCAACGAAAAAGTATTGCAGTTGGTAGCAGAATTCGATGAATTCATGAATGATGATATTAATACAGCCAAAGTAATTGCCAATATTTTTGAATTGGTTCCCATCATTAATTCCATTAAAGACAAGCATATTGCTGTAAACGCACTTAGTACTGATACGGTGGCATTATTAAAAAAACAATTACACTATTTTATTGTAGATATTTTAGGGTTGCAGGGTAACAAATCTTCACACGACAGTACACTAGAAGGTGTACTCCAACTACTCATTAATATTCGCAAGGAAGCAAAGAGTAGGAAAGACTTTGTAACCAGCGATAAAATCAGAAATGAACTATTGGTACTGGGAGTACAATTGAAAGACGAGAAAGACGGTGAGATGAGTTATACCATTGGTTAATAACCGGTAGTTTGTGCTTATTACGACAGTAATTCCTGTAAAATAGCATAGGTTTTCATCTTGCCAAAATTAGAAATATGCAGTGATAAATACAGTTGATAAGCCTCTAGTAACTGTCTTCTTATATGCTGATTGAGTTGAATATTTTCCAGCTCATTGTAAAATGTTAAATTAGAAATATCGGATGTGGTTCTAGCCAATTGTCCCTCTAAAAAATAAGGATACAAGGGTTTCTCAGCCACAAATATACCTTCTTGCAAATCTATTATTGGTGTAGAAGCACTATAATCGCCCTGCAATTGAAATCCCAGTTCTGCTGCCAAATGTAGCGTAAAATACAGCGGTAAATTTGCGGCTAAACTCCCATTGGATTTGTCTAATTGTTTCAGTGTATCTTCTATTAAATAAAATAATTCGGGATTGGCTTCGGGTTGTTTTAAACTATGTTGCAACAATTCCATTACATACATGGCAACGGTATGCTTTACCACATCAAACAAAACAGCTTGGTATATATAGCCCCAGCGGTACTCTTTAATGAATTGCAATTGCTTTAATTCATTGTGGTGTACTTCCAATTCTAAAATAGCGGACGGTTGAAAATAACTGGCTTTACCAGCAGAAGTCTTGGTGCTTTGTCTTACCCCTTTTACCAAGTATTGTTGTATGCCAAAGAGTTCGGTATAAATACTGGTAATAATACTGGTATCACCATATTTTACGGTTCTTAATACAACCCCTCTGGTAGCATGAATCATATTCTGAGGGTTAAGAAATGCAATTTGAATTAAGCAATCATTGCTTCGGGAATATTACCGCCTTTTTCTTTAGGAAGTACAGCAGGAATTAATTGTATAATACCTACTGCGTGTAAACCCCTCATAAAGAAAAAAGTAAGATCGAATTCAAACCACTTCTTAGCAAAATTGGCGTCTTCTTTTGCAAAGTGGTGATTGTTTTGAAAAAGTTCTCCCATGAGTAAAATTCCCCAAGGTGAACTATTTTTTGAATGATCTCCATTGTTAAAATTGCTGTAGCCGTATTTATGCCCGCACCAGTTCACAATGGCTCCTTGAATTGGACCCATTAAAAAATGAATAGGTAATAATAAATACCACCAAGCATTGGGCGCAAAATAATAATAGAAAGCAATATAGCTGGCCATAAATACGAGACGGGTAAGCGGATGGTGTCCGAATTTATCTAACTTATCCCATACTGGTAAATAGTCTTTAGTGAATTTAGGATCTGGTAAATTTTTCCCAGTGAGAAAACCCCTAAATATTAAAATGGTACTCTGCATCATTTGATACACATCTTTAAAAAAATGCGGAGAATGTGGATCCTGCTCTGTATCACTAAATTCATGGTGCATCCGATGCATTACGCCATAAGCCCTAGGTACTAAATAGGAAGAACCTTGCACAAACCAAGTACTTAGATAAAAAACTCGTTCCCAGTTTTTACTGGTCGTGTACATTTTATGTGAAGCAAAACGATGCAGAAAAAATGAATGAAAAAACAAAGATCCAAACCAGTGTAGTGCAAAGAATAGTAAAACAGCAACCATGGATTAATAATTTAAGTTTCGTAAGATAAGAGATTATACAATACACTGAACAATTTTTAGCAGTCTTTAAATAAACTGCCTTTTACCTTAAACAACGCCCGTAAACTGTTTTAGAAAACGAATATCATTTTGGGAATAAAGTCGCAAGTCATTCACTTGATACTTTAACTGCGTAATTCTCTCTACTCCCATACCAAAGGCGAAACCAGTGTATTTATTGGAATCGATACCAAAGTTTTCCAACACTTTTGGATGCACCATGCCACTTCCTAATATCTCTACCCATCCGGTATGTTTACAAATATTACAGCCCTTTCCTGCACAGATTAAACAACTGATATCCATTTCTGCACTGGGTTCCGTAAAGGGAAAATAACTGGGCCTAAACCTCACTTTCACGTCTTTTCCAAACATTTCCTGCACAAAAAAGTAGAGGGTTTGTTTCAGATCGGCAAAGCTCACATTTTCATCAATATACAATCCCTCAACTTGATGAAAAAAGCAGTGCGCGCGCGCGCTGATGGTCTCGTTTCTGTACACTTTACCCGGACAAATTACCCGAATAGGTGGTTTCTGCGTTTCCATTACCCTTGCCTGAACACTACTGGTATGTGTGCGCAACAGCCAGGTTGAGCCATTGCCATCTGTTGGTTTTTTAATATAGAAAGTATCTTGCATATCTCTTGCAGGATGGTCTTCTGGAAGATTCATAGCCCCAAAATTATGCCAGTCGTCTTCTATTTCTGGCCCTTCAGCTACTGCAAAACCAAGACGTTTAAAAATAGATACCATTTCATTTTTTACCAAGTTCAGCGGATGTCTACTGCCTACGGAAACCGAATCACCAGGTAGGGATAAATCATCTTGACTATGAGAGCCTGGAACCTGCAATTTTGTAGTAATACTATCACCCTGTAAAGCTTCTAACTTGGCTTCTGCAAAGAGTTTGAATTCATTCAGCAACTGTCCAAAAGCCTTTTTCTGTTCATTGGGAACCTGCTTTATTTCGCCCATCACTTGCTTTACCAAACCCTTAGTACCCAGCCACTTGATACGAAAAATTTCTACGTCTTCGGCATTTAAAGCTTTGAAAGCAGCCATTTCAGCCTTATATCCTTCTATTTGTTGCAATAAAGATTCCATGCAGCGAAGATAAAAAGTAAGATTGAAAACATATTTAAAATCTACTACAAGGCGCAGTTTACCTATATTTGTTGTTGCAATAAGCTATTTTACATGGAATACAATACCTCCAGAAACTATCTGGGAATGAAGGAATACGGCCGGCACGTGCAAAAAATGGTGACATACCTCTTAACCATTGAAGACCGAGACAAACGTCAACAACAAACCCAATCAGTTATTGAATTGATGGGATTCTTGAATCCACATTTGAAAAATGTGGAAGATTTCCGTCATAAACTATGGGATCATCTTTTTTTCATCAGTGATTTCACATTGGATGTAGATAGTCCTTATCCCATTCCTCAAAGAGAAACTTATAGGCTAAAGCCCGATCCACTTCCTTATCCCAAGCGTCATCCTAAATATGCGCATCTTGGTAAGAACCTGGAAGTGGTAATTGACAAGGCATTGAAGGAAGAAGATCCTGAGAAAAAAGTAGGTTTTGCCAATGCAATTGCTTATTATATGAAGCTTTCTTATAGCAACTGGCATAAAGAACTGGTACACGATGAAGCCATTCGTTCTGAATTAAATAATATTACTGGTGGTGAGCTAGAGTTTAGTAATACCCCATTCATCAAGCACCGCAACCAGAATTTTGAGCGCGATGAATACCCTGCACGCAGCAGTGGAAGGTGGCAACAAAATTTTGGCGGTCGCAATAACCGTAATGCGGGTGGTTCGCAGCAGCGCAACGATCGCAATGCGGGTGGTAGAAGCAACAATAATAACAATAGAAACACCCAAGGGGGGCAGCGCAATGACACCCGCAACAGCAGTGCACTTCGCAACGACCGCAATATTGGTGGAAATGGTTTTAAGAAGCGTTATTAAAATTAGCACCATCATACATGAGTAGTTTTGAAGTAAGAGGCGGCAATAGACTAAGCGGTGAAATTATTCCGCAGGGTGCTAAGAATGAAGCATTACAGATTTTATCTGCTGTTGTACTTACCAGCGAGCCTATAACCATCTCTAATATTCCCGATATTATTGATGTTAATTTACTCATTGAATTAATAGCTGAAATGGGTGTTAAAGTAACACGCATCAACAGCAATACCTATTGTTTTCAAGCCGATCAAATTAACGCTGATTATTTGGCTTCTGAAACTTTTAGAAAAAAGAGTGGCCGATTAAGAGGCAGTGTAATGTTGGCAGGCCCCATCTTGGCTCGTTTTAATAAAGCTTATATTCCCAAACCCGGTGGCGATAAAATTGGTAGAAGAAGATTGGATACCCATATTATTGGATTTCAAAAATTAGGTGCAGATTATGCCTACGATGATGCGTTGGCTTGCTTTACCCTTACAACAGGGGGACTAAAAGGCTGTTATATGTTGCTCGATGAGCCTTCAGTTACTGGTACAGCGAATATTGTAATGGCGGCTGTTTTAGCAGAAGGTATTACCACTATTTACAACGCAGCCTGTGAACCATACCTGCAACAACTATGCGCCATGCTGAACAGGATGGGTGCAAAAATAAGCGGTATTGGCAGCAATCTATTAACCATAGAAGGCGTATCAAAACTGGTTGGCACAGAACATCGTTTGCTTCCCGATATGATTGAGATTGGTAGTTTTATTGGGCTAGCAGCCATGACCAAAAGTGAGCTCACTATTAAAGATGCGGGTGTACAATATTTAGGTATAATTCCCGAAAAATTTCAGCAGCTTGGCATAGAATTTCAAATTAAAGGCGATGATATTTATATTCCCGCACAAGAATCCTACACCATTCAAACATTTATGGATGGTGGCATCTTAACCATATCCGATCATCCTTGGCCAGGCTTCACACCCGACTTACTCAGTATTGTATTGGTAGTTGCCACGCAAGCCATTGGCAGTGTACTTATTCACCAAAAAATGTTTGAGAGTCGATTATTTTTTACCGACAAACTGATTGATATGGGCGCCCAAATTATTCTCTGTGATCCACACCGGGCTACGGTTATAGGGTTGGGCAGAAAAAACAATTTAAGGGGAATTACCATGAGTAGTCCCGATATACGTGCGGGGCAAGCTCTGTTAATTGCGGCACTTAGTGCAGAAGGCAAAAGCACCATTCAAAATATTGAACAGATAGATCGTGGCTATCAGTTTATAGATGAGCGATTAAGGAATTTGGGGGCTGATATAAAAAGAGTTGGATAAGTGGGGCGAAGATTTATTTTTAGCTTGTGTTGTAATCTATTTTTTTTCTTTGAGTTTACTTTTTTTGGGTTTTGGTTCAGGCAATTCATCCACTGTAATTTTTACTAATTTCCTTAACCAATCTCTATCATCCAATTTTTCTTCAATTAAAAAACTTGGCTTTGCTCCTGGATAGGGTGATGCTTCAACAACATCTTTTATATATTCTCTTCCCGATTGAGTGGGCTTAATAAATAATTTATTGTCGCATACTTGACCAAATAATTTGTTGTCGAAATACAGTCCATACTCACCAAACATTTTCTTATTTGTAACTTGCTTTGAAAAGCCAATTTGTTCAATGATAAAATCTACAATTTTTTGCTCGGATGCCATCTTATAACTTACTTTAATTTGAACGCTGGATTATAAATACAACCAATTATATTACCCCAAAGGTCTTTAACAGTTGCTGTAATTAAGTGGCCACCAATATTAAAACCTACATAAAAGGTTGGTCAAAACATGCCGCTATATTGAAAACACTTGCATGCCAATATTTGGTATTTATAATGTCGCCAACTTTATAAATAGTTGTGCTTAATCCAAGTATTTTTAATTTGTAAATACCTCTTATTTTTAGTCGATTGGTTGCCACAATTGAATTTTGTTTCCTTCTGCGTCAAGAATATGTACAAATTTTCCATAGTCAAAGGTTTCCATTTTGTCTACAATGGTTACACCTTCTTTTTTTAGTTCTTCAATAAGTGCTTCCAAGTTTTCAACTCGGTAATTTATCATAAAGTCCTTTGTTGAAGGTTCAAAGTATTTAGTGGTTTCAGCAAAAGGTGTCCATTGGGTCTGTGCTTTCTTTGTGCTGTCGGAACTTTCGTACCACTCGAAAGTTGCACCGTATGGATTTGTGTTTAACCCAAGGTGTTTTTTGTACCATTCTGTTGTTGCTTTTGGGTCTTTGCATTTAAAAAAAACGCCCCCAATACCGGTTACTCTTTTCATTTTATTTTTATTTTCAGTTGTAATTGTTTTGAATGCGAAACCAAGAAAAAAAGTTGTTACAAGTGTTAAAGTTATAAAAATAGTTTTCTTCATTATTGTGAAATTTAAGTTTCTCGTCAATATTTTATTTTCATCCTCTCGTTCTCACCGAACTGTGCTTGATAGTCTTGCATCAAACGGCTCTTTTTGTTTATCAATCACAAGTTAATAATAACTTATGGATATGCCACTTCCCAATGGGTAAATACTTGAGGATTAGCTTTGTACTTTTGTTGCAACTATTTTGTTGCAAAACGATAACCCCATAATAAATAACCACCCAATAATTTACCGTTTCTGTTCAATATTAGACTTCATTACTGGTGCTGCGCGCCCAACGAAGTCATAGTTATTGGTGGCACTACCGCACTATCAGATTGATTATTCACTTTCCCAAGAATCGATGGTCTAAAAGTTATATGCTCTTGTTTTTTTCCTTCTATTTTTGTAATGTATTTGTTTTCGTTATACTGTATTTTTAACCATTCAATGGCTACAAAAAAGTATTTAGAAACATGAATTTTATATTTCTCTAAATTTACTCGAGTTCTCTTATTGCTTGTATATATCTCAATTACCTCATTACATAGTTCCATATGTGGTGCCTTTGTGATGGTATCTATATTGTAGAAACGAAGTCGAAATAAACAATTGTGACATTCGAATAAAGAGTTTGATTTACAAATTTAAACTTTCAGGTAATGCAGGTGGTCGTGGGTTTTATATTCGTCCGCCTGGAACTGCTGCCTGACTTTTTGATAAAGTTAAATATTAAGAATTAAGGCTGGGCTTTATTCGTCAAGCCCCACTATTGGCAATACCCATATTGGTGCGTTCGTTTTTCTTCTTGTATAATTGAGTCAATAAAAGCATTAACATTAAGTTCTTTCAATGCAGCATACATTTTTCTGTCCTGATTGGCTTTGTCAGCTAATGCGTATTTCATTTGCTGATATTTTATCCTTGCCCAATCATTTTTTCTTAAAAAATTTCGAGATAAAATATGTCTTTCTAATG
Source organism: Sphingobacteriia bacterium (assembly GCA_031369485.1). GTDB lineage: Bacteria > Bacteroidota > Bacteroidia > Chitinophagales > Chitinophagaceae > Sediminibacterium. The sequence goes on along the minus strand of JANMOT010000003.1, from coordinate 10,398 downwards.
ATTTACTGTCGGTTGGGCAAACATAGAGATGATGCTTTACTGTGTCTAATATTGCATTTGTCAATTTGCCATTCCTTTTAAACACATCCCGGTCTTCAATTCCTTGGTTCCCGTTATGATAATATCCCGTTTTTTCGAGTCCTGATTTTATTTTTTCAAAGTCTAACTTGTTTGAATAGATAATGTCAATGTCGATTATCGGTTTTGAATCCAAATTTGGAACAGAAGTACTTCCAACGTGTTCAATAGTGCAATCAAACCCGTCTAAAAAAATTTCGATTTCACGTTTTATGTCCGTGAAATTTTTAATCCAATTTGATGTATAGCTTTCTATTAGCATTTTGTTTTCCTAAAATTACTGGTAGCGGTTCGGAGTTAGTTATATTATAGTAGTTGGTAGGCTTTGGGTTAGGCAAAATGAAATTTCTATCGGCCATTACAGTTTAAGTGTCAATTTTACATACTTTTGATTATTTAATTATTTTCATCAACTCTTTTACAGCTACTTCCAACTGCTGATCCATTCCTTTCTTTACCATTTCATACTCATTCATTACTTTAATATCGGGTTCTGATTGGCTGTTTTCTAAATACTTTCCATTAGCCCCTTTTACGCCTACCGAAGGAGCTCCCCAGCTAATACCTGTATCCATCAGACCCTCCCAGCCAGCAAAAGTACAAGTGCCTGGCACCGGCATGCCTACCAATTTATTTACTTTTAATTCTTGAACCATATAAGCATAACAATGCCCATCACTGTAATTGGCTTCGTTGGCCAAAGAAATACTGGGTTTAGTCCACCTAAAATTAGGCTCATAACCATTGCTTCTTACATCATTGGTATAATCCATAAATTGCTTGCCGCTGAGGAATACTGCCAGATCTGCTACCAGATCTCCACCACCATTATTACGCGTATCTACTACTATTCCTTTTTTCTGAAAATACTTGCCCATTACTTCTTCATACGTAGTTCTAAAAGCACCATCATTCATGCCAGGAATATGAATATAGCCCAGCGTTCCTTCACTCAAACGCGCTACTTCATCTGCATTGCGTTTCACCCAACGCTTATACAACAGTTGATTTTGTTCGCCCAGGCTAATGGGCTTGACTATTATTTCTCGCTTGGTTATTCCTTCTACTAAAGATAATAATACTGTTTTTCCTGCCTTTCTATTGAGGTATTGCGCAAGGTCTTTATCAGCAGTCAACTCCTCTCCATCAATGGCTTCAATGATGGTACCGGGCTTAATATTGAGTCCCGCTTTTGCCAATGGCCCTTCCACCATCACTTCTTCTATGGCTACTCCCTTACCAGTATAAGCAGGGTTATAAAAAGCACCCAATGAAGCAGTAGCATCACCCAATGGGTTAAAATTACCGTAAGAACTTCCGCTGTGACTAACATTTAATTCTCCCAGTAACTCACTCAACATTTCGCTGAATTCATAGTTGTTGCCGATAGAAGAAATATAAGCATCATAATCTACTTTATAGCTATCCCAATCAATGCCATGAAATGTTTTGGTATAGAAAGTCTTCTTGGTTCTTCTCCAAACATGGTTAAACATGGCTTGCCGCTCTTCGGTAGTATTTACCAGCATTTCTCCACTAATACCCACCCTATCTTGTTTGCTGGTAGTTGGGTCTAACTTGGTAATGCCACCATCGCTACTGATGAAAATATTTTTCTGTTCTTTATCCCATACCATACTGGCACCACCTGCATTTAAAGGAACCAGCATTTTGGTTTCTTTGGTACGCAAGTTGGTAGTCCACAAATTCATTCCTTTTTCAAAACGAGCAAGGTAGTAAAGGGTTTCACCATCTTTACTTAATAGTGCATCACCCATGCTAGACGAGTGAATGGTGAGTTTGGCTTTCCTTTGTGCAAGCCCATCCCATTCAATTACTACACTGTCTTTTACCACTGTTTTTTTCTTAGTAGTATCCGCTTTGGTTTTAATTTCTTCTATTTCTTTTACCAGTGCAATTTCATCTTTAGAAAGCCGAAAACGGTCGAATGATTCCTGCGTAAAAAACAGCATATAAGCATCACTTTGTGCTCCTCCACTCATAGCAGCAGCGCGCAATCCATCTCTATTACTTTGCCACAGCATAGCTTTGCCACCCATAACCCATTTAGGGCGATAGTCGTTGAATCCACTCTCGGTAATATTCATTATTTTTTTACCATCGGCGCTGGCCAATCCAACTTCACCAACAGCACTACCAGTAACGGCATAATCAAAAAGCAACCATTTGCTATCGGGACTCCACTGAAAGTATTGATCGTTTTCCATCCAAGCAAAAATCTGTTCGTTGCCCAGTATGGTGCGCGACTGCTTGCTGGCTAAATTATAGATTCGAACCTGATTGCGATTTTCTACATATGCAATTTCTTTGCCGTCGGGAGAGAACAGGGGTTGGGTATTGTCATTATCGTTATCCAGTACAGGAGTTTCTTTAATTAAAGTAGCTGCAAAAAAATAGGGCTCATCGGCTCTTACAATTTTAGATTCAAAAATACCCCATTTATGATTGCGCTCTGCGGTATAGATAATTGATTTGCCGTCGGGAGAAAACTGAATACCTGTTTCTTGAGAAGCGGTATTGGTAATGCGTTTGGTAGTGCCACTTTCTACACTGGTTACAAAAACTTCACCCCTGAAAACAAAAGCAACTTCTTTGGCATTGGGAGCCACGGAAATACCACTACCTGTGGAAACACGAATAAGCTGTTCATCGTTTTTACGAGCATCAGACACTATGGTTACTGGTATTTTCTTAGCACTGCTGCCAGGCTTCATGGTATAGAGCTCTCCATCATAACCAAAACAAAGTAGGCCATCATTGGCAGCACTTAAAAAACGAACGGGATGTTTTTTGTAATTGGTAAGTTGTTCGCTTTTACCGCCAGCAATATTCATTTTATGTATATTAAAACTGCCGCTTTCTTCACTCAGATAAAATAGGGCTTTTTCTCCATCGGTTAAAATTGGCGTTCGATCTTCCCCATTAAATGAAGTAATTTTTGTGTGTTTGGTCGTCTTTAAATCATAGAGCCATATATCTCGGGTGATGGAGGAAATATGGTGTTTACGCCAAGCATTTTCACCGCCTTTTTTATCGTGGTAAATTAGTTTAGTACCGTCTTTACTGTATTTAACGTCTTCGGCGGGGGTAGTTAATATTTGAGTAGGACTGCCGCCGTTGATACCAACACTGTACAATTCAGGCATGGAGCCCGTTGGAAATTGTCGGTTAGCGGCCAGGTCTAATCTGGAAGATCCAAAAAGGATGGTTTTATCATCTTTCGAAAAATCGTAGGGATATTCAGCAGCAGAATGATAGGTAATTCTTTTTGCTTCACCGCCATTAATAGGGATGGTAAAAATATCGAAATTACCATAGCGGTCGCTGGCAAAGGCAATGGTTTTACCGTCTTTGCTAAAAACAGGCATAAAGTCGTGCGCTTCGTGCATGGTAAGCTGAACAGCCAGACCACCAGCAGTAGCAATTTTGTACAAGTCGCCTTTATAAGTAAACACAATGGTTTTACCATCTGGAGAGATGGATGCATAACGAATCCATTTAGGGTTTGATTGGGCCCTAAGTTGTAAGCAGAAAAAAGATACAAGGATAACAAAAGTGCAAATTTTCTTCATAAAAACAGGTTGAATGCGGAAGATAATAAAGAACCTTATAATGATAAAAATATTTGGATGAAAGGAAACAAAAAAGCAGCTATCAACTTTCGTTCATAACTGCTCTTTTTATGTGGGCCCACCTGGGCATGATCCAGGGACCCCCTGATTATGAGTCAGGTGCTCTAACCAACTGAGCTATAGGCCCAAAGAACATTGCTGTTCTTATAAGGGCGGCAAAAATAATGAAATAATTCTTTTATTGATTTCTTTTTATTGATTTTTGTAAAAGCATTCTAACGATTAATGCCATTTTCAAATGAAAAAATATACCCTTCTATTCCTTGTTGTATTGTTGCACAATACCGCTTTCTGCCAGCCTTCTTATAAAATGATTATTGGTACTTATACCTATTCAGGCAATAGTGAAGGTATTTACAGCTTTAAATTCAATACAAAAAATGGCATAGCCACCCCACTGGGCAAGCAGGCCACACCCAATCCCTCTTTTCTAATTAGTTCTAATAATCAACAAATTATTTACTCAGTAAATGAACAAGCTAATACGGGCACTGTAACTGCTTTTAAGCTCAATACGAAGGCCGATTCTTTAACTCAACTCAATTCATTAGCTTCTGGCGGCGACCATCCCTGCTATTTGGCCAGCGACCGTAATAATCGCTTTCTTTTTGTTTCTAATTACACTGGTGGTAGTTTTTCTGCCATCCCCTTAAAAGCAGACGGAACACTAAGCTCCCCAATTCAAACCATTCAACATAGGGGCAAAAGCATCATTACTGGGCGACAAGAAAGTCCGCACGTTCATTCCACCGTTCTTTCTCCTGATGAAAAATATTTACTGGTGCAAGATTTAGGCACCGATAAAATAAGTGTTTATCAGGTTGATTTAAAAAAATCCACCAACCCCATTGATTCTACTCCCACTTATATTTTTAATTGCAAACCAGGAAGCGGCCCCCGCCACCTTATTTTTCATCCTACCCATGAGCTGGCTTATGCTGTGCAAGAATTAAGTGGCGCAATTACCGTAATGTCTTTTAAAAACGGAAGCTTAAAACAAATTCAAGAAATAAGTATGATTCCTGCTAATGCTACGGCAGAAATTGGTGCTGCTGACATTCATATCTCACCCGATGGAGCATTTTTGTATGCATCGAATAGGGGTAATTTTAATGAGATAGTCATTTACAAAATTAATAAGAATGGAACCCTTAGTCATATTGCTACCCAATCTACTTTGGGTAAAACACCTAGAAATTTTGCCATTGATCCAAGTGGTAATTTTTTGTTGGTTGCCAATCAAAAATCCAATGAAATTGTGGTTTTCAATAGAAATAAAAAAACAGGATTAATCAGCCCCAATGGCCAAAGAATTAAAGTGGGCAGCCCCATCTGTATTCAATTTCTAAAAGATTAACGCCTTATCTCCTATGTTGAATAGGCTTACCACCACTGCGTCCATTCCCGCTAGGTCTTGAGCCACCACTTCCACTTCTTCTAGCTCCTCCACCCTTATGCGATTTTGGCGCATATTCGGGTACTGGGCCAAATTGTTCGGGTATGGGCAATTTTACTACTTGCTTGCCCAGCAAATCTTCAATGGCAGCAAATTTTCTTTGTTCTGCTTCGCTGATAAATGTGATGGCTGTGCCCTTGGTTTCGGCACGAGCTGTTCTACCAATACGGTGTATATAATCTTCTCCGTCGTTGGGCACATCATAATTTATCACCAATTCAATTTCTTCAATATCAATACCGCGACTCAAAATATCGGTTGCTACCAGTATGCGTAATTTCCTATTTCTAAAATCTTGCATTACTTGCTCACGCTTTTCTTGAAGTAAGTCTGAATGAATTTCTTCTGCTAAAAATTTGGCACGCTTTAAATCAGATGTGAGTTGTTTTACATTTTGCTTCTTAGAGCAGAAAATTATGACACGTGTAAATTCTTTTGTATTCAGCACATATTTAATCAGCGGAATTTTTTGTGGCTCATATACCACAAATGCTTCTTGAACAATTTGCTCTGGAGGTTTGGAAACCGCTATATTAATTTCTACTGGCTGATGCAATAATTTTCTTGCAAGCTCTCTCATTTTCTGTGGCATGGTTGCCGAGAATAATAAATTCTGCCGCTCTTTGGGAAGAAATGAAATGATTTTCATAATATCATCATTAAAGCCCATATCTAGCATCCTATCTGCTTCATCCAATACCAAATACTTCACTTGCTGCATTTTTACATACCCCATATTCAAATGCGCAATCATTCTGCCGGGTGTGCATACTACCATATCCACCCCACTGCTCAATGCCTTTTTTTCTGCTATAAATGAGCCCCCATCACCTCCTCCATATACGGCAATACAACTCACATCGGTAAAATATCCCAGCCCTTCCATGGTTTCTGCAATCTGTATGGCTAATTCACGAGTAGGCACAATAATTAAAGCATTGATATGATTGGCCGCATGCTGCTCTGTAAGTATTTTATGGACTATTGGCAATAAAAAAGCAGCCGTTTTGCCGGTACCTGTTTGCGCAGAAGCTATAATATCCTTACCCGCTAAAATGGGTTGGATAACTTGTGACTGAACAGGAGTAGCTGTTTCATATCCCATTGCATCAATACCTTCTAGTAATCTTTCTTCTAATCCGAGTTCTCTAAAATTCAAAGTAATAATAAGTTAATAACCGCTTTATGCGGACGGTAAATAATAAAAATATTCCGCTCAAGACAGGGCAATAATTTCTTTATGAAGTATCTCTTTGGCCAATTCAAAATATTTTTTAAAAAGCATCAGTGTTGGAGGAATGGTTTCTAGATTAATCAACTTTTTTGCATTTACTTCCATGGTATTTGCCAGTGTATGCATTTCATGCACTCGAACCACACTTAATGATGATTTTGCATAATGCGCTGATTTGTATAAGTTTTCCCAATCTTCTGCTGCTAAGTTTTCTTCTATCTTTTGGATAGATTCGGGCATACTTTCTAAAAACATATTGATGATGGTGGTCTTGTATTCATTATCATCTTCTGCCAGTTCATGCAACATTTCTAAGTCTACCACCACTGAATCAACCGATTCGGGTAATGGTATACCATTATTGTCTGATTGTGTTTTTGGTGGTGCTGAATAAAAGATCTCATTCAAGGTTTTATAAAGGGCATCCAAGCCAAAAGGTTTTGCAAGGCACCCATTCATTCCTATTTTGGTAAATTTATCGGTCTCGGTTCTACTGCTCCATCCCGTCATTGCAATAATGGGAATGCTTTGATTTATTTCTGCTCGAATAATTTGGGTAGCTTCAAAACCATCCATTTCTGGCATATTTATATCCATCAAAATCAGGTCGTATTTACCTTCTTTGAGCATTTCTATGGCTTCTTGTCCATTCCCAGCAATATCAAATACAGCACCCGTAGTATTAAGCGAATGTGTAATGAGTTTTTGATTTACAAAATCATCTTCCGCAACTAATATTCGTTTACCCTTTAAAAAATCGGTGTTCATCAATCATTTTTTTAGCTTCCAAGAGGTATAAATATAGAGCATATACCCGTTTTGCACCGAATTTAATCAAAATGAAGGGCATTACAACCCTTTTTGACTAATTTTTAACCAATGAGATGGCTTCATTTTGATTATTTTTGCCTTCCTGCAAGGGAGATTAATCTTGCAACTAACCAAAATGAAAAAAATATTCTTATTGCTTACGGTACTGATTGGTGTGGCTGCAACAGCCCAAACTACGGATACTAAGAAAAAAGATTGGAGTAAAATTGACCTCAGCAATCGATCCAAAGATCATTTTATGATTCAATATGGTATTGATAAGTGGACCAACAGACCCGATAGTGTTAGAACTGGTAATGGGCTTAGCAGGCATTTTAACCTGTATTTTATGCTCGACAAACCTTTTAAATCCAATCCAAAAATGAGCCTTGGATTTGGCGTTGGAATTGGTTCTAGCAATATTTTCTTTAACAAAGTAAACGTAGATATAAAATCAACCGCTGCTAGGTTACCCTTTGCCATAGCTGATAGTATGAATCACTTTAATAAATTCAAAGTGACCAATATTTATTTAGAAGTTCCCGTTGAGTTACGCTATTTTTCAAATCCTGCTAACCCCAATGCATCTTGGAAATTTGCAATTGGTGCTAAAATAGGGACCTTACTAAAATCGTTTACCAAAGGGAAAGATTTGGTAAATAGACAAGGTCAATCTCTTTATGGCAAAAATTATATCCAAAAAGAATCTAGCAAAAGATTTTTTAACGGAACGCCCATTGCCATTACAGGCAGGGTGGGCTATGGCATTGTTTCCTTACACGGCAGCTACCAAGTAACCAGTGTTTTAAGGGAAGGATTTGGCGCAGATATGAATCGATTTACGGTGGGCTTTACCATCAGTGGATTGTAATAATCAATAAAACTACTACAAAGCCCCTTTGCCCGCAGAGGGGCTTTGTGTTTGAAAGACTAACTTTGTAAAAAATGATGGATTGATAGAGAAAAAAAAACTGATATCAGAAGAAGAACACGCTGTACTGGTGGGGGTAATACTGAAAGACCAAACCACGGAACAGTCCACCGAATATTTAGATGAACTTGCTTTTCTATCGGAAACTGCTGGCGCAATTGCCGTGAAAAGATTTACCCAGCGCCTTCCGCATCCTGATAGTAGAACCTTTGTTGGCAAGGGTAAGTTGGCAGAAATAAAAGAATACCTAAACGGAAAAAATATTTCACTCGTTATTTTTGATGATGAACTTACTGGCTCCCAAATTTCTAATATTGAAAAAGAATTACAAGTAAAAACCATTGACCGTAGTGATCTGATTCTAGATATTTTTGCCAGCAGAGCCAGAACCGCACAAGCCAAAGTACAAGTAGAATTGGCGCAATATCAATACCTACTTCCCCGATTAAAAGGTATGTGGAAACACTTGGAACGGCAAGGTGGAGGTATTGGTACAAGAGGCCCGGGAGAAACGGAAATAGAGACCGATAGGAGGATTGTAAAAGATAAAATTACCTTACTGCGCAAGCGTTTGGGCGAGATTGACAAACAAGCTTTTACCCAACGAAAAGAACGCGGAGAACTTATTAGAGTAGCATTGGTAGGCTATACCAATGTTGGTAAAAGTACTTTAATGACCGTATTGAGCAAAAGTGAGGTTTTTGCAGAAAATAAGTTATTTGCCACGTTAGATACTACCACCCGTAAAGTGGTTTTTGAAAATACCCCCTTTTTGTTGAGTGATACTGTAGGATTTATTCGTAAGCTTCCGCATCACTTGGTAGAAAGCTTTAAAAGCACTTTAGATGAAGTGCGAGAAGCCGATATTTTATTGCACGTGGTAGATACTTCCCATCCGCATTATGAGGATCAGATAGGTGTAGTAAACAAGACTTTACAAGAGTTAAAAGCATTTGAAAAGCCCATCCTCACTATTTTTAATAAGATGGATTTATACCAGCAGCGCACTTTTGACGAATGGCTGGAAGATGAGGTAAAGCAAGAATTACTGAGGGAGCTGAAAGAAAAGTGGGAGGATCTTACTGGTGGAAACTGCGTATTTGTGTCTGCATCTGAAAAAATGAATCTAGATGCGCTGAGAGAACTTATATTAGAACGTGTGAAGAATATATCTAAAGTAAGATACCCTTATAAGACCATGCTTTATTAATATAATTTATTGTATGGAACAATCATTGAATTGGATTAAAATTGCAGCAACAGTAGCGGAATTTTCGTGGCAAAATAACCAGATGGTGATTGTAGAAGCAGATGGAAAAAAACTTACCCTAGCACAATACAAGAACCAGATTTATGCTTTTGCGCATAAATGCCCCCATGCAAGTGGAATTATGGCAAATGGTTCAATTGATGAGGCTGGCAAGGTAGTATGTCCTTTGCATAGGTATAAATTTTCGATAGAAAACGGCAGAAATACCAGTGGAGAAGGGTATTATTTAAAGACATATCCAGTAAAACAGGACGAGACAGGGGTATATATTGGATTTAAGCAAACTAGTTTTTTTAATTTCTGATGGAATTTTTTTGTAAGCAAGCGGAAACCCCTATTTTTGCAACCCCGAAAGGGAAATTCCTCCTTAGCTCAGTTGGTTAGAGCATCTGACTGTTAATCAGAGGGTCGTCTGTTCAAGTCAGACAGGGGGAGCGTTGAAACAAAAAGGGTTACATTTCTGTAACCCTTTTTGTTTTCTACCATTCAACACGATGCTGATCCCAGTGTTCTGAAAAGCATTCCTACTTTAAGTAATTATTCGGATCTAAATAAAACATACGCAGCCATCCTTGTTTAGTACTTAAGTCAAGCTGCCAAAAATAAGGGATAAGGGTAGTTATAGAAAAATGTAAATGAGGTTGTTTTTTACCCGCAAAATAAAGCATTAACTTACTGTTTTGTGTAGCCTGAGTGTTTACCATCACAGATTAATTCTAAACTTGTATTTGATAAGTAACCGATTTTAAAACAGTAGTCATAATCTTCATATCCATCTTTGTACTCAATTAAATATTTTCCATTCACTTGAGATATATTATAAAATAGGATTAGGTAGATAATTCTCGAAGGTATTAAAAAGAGTTGGTGTTGACTAATATTATTAGTAATTTACGGCTAAATTAATTAGCTATGTTTAAAGGGATCAATGCAATTGAGTTTTCGAAGCGGTTTAAAACCAATGAG